>NZ_JBUYWC010000007.1:0-340428 GCF_055230935.1 Rhodococcus ruitaii
GGATTATCCGTCGTGTGAGGCCATTGGCCTGTTGAAGATGGATTTTCTGGGTTTGCGCAATCTCACGGTCATTGGTGATGCGATCGACAATATCCGGGACAATCGGGGGATCGAACTCGACCTCGACGCTCTCGAACTGGATGATGAAGCTACCTACGCGATGCTCGCTCGCGGCGACAATCTTGGTGTCTTCCAGCTCGATTCGGCGGGTATGCGTGAGCTTCTACTCAGGATGGCGCCGACCGAGTTCAACGATCTCATCGCATCGAACGCACTCTACCGGCCCGGTCCGATGGGGGTCGGGGCTCACTGGGCATACGCGGACCGCAAGAACGGCCATGAGGCCGTGACACCGATCCATCCGGAGCTCGACGAACCGCTCCGCGAGATCTTGGGCGAGACGTACGCACTGATCGTCTACCAGGAGCAGATCATGCAGATCGCTCAGAAGGTAGCTGGGTACTCGCTCGGCCAAGCCGACCTGCTGCGCCGCGCGATGGGCAAGAAGAAGCCAGAGGTGCTCGCCGCCGAGTTCGAGAACTTCCGCAACGGTATGCGCGCCACCGGGTACAGCGATGAAGCAGTCACCGCTCTGTGGGAGGCCGTGCTGCCGTTCGCCGGCTATGCCTACAACAAGTCACATGCCGCTGGCTACAGCCTGGTCATGTACTGGACCGCCTACCTCAAGGCCAACTACCCAGCCGAGTACATGGCCGGCCTGCTCACGTCCGTCGGCGACGACAAGGACAAGACGGCCATCTACCTGGCGGACTGCCGTAAGCGGGGTATCACGGTGCTGCCGCCGGATGTCAACGAGTCGGTGGTGAACTTTGCTTCCGTCGGCGAGGACATCCGATTCGGTATCGGCGCGGTCCGCAACGTCGGCGCGAACGTGGTGGGCTCGATCATCTCGGCCCGCACCGAGAAGGGGAAGTTCACCGACTTCTCTGACTACCTGAACAAGGTCGACACGGTGGCGTGCAGCAAGAAGGTCACCGAGTCGCTGATCAAGGCCGGCGCCTTCGATTCCCTGGACCATCCGCGCAAGGGCCTGTTCCTGGTGCACGTCGACGCGATCGACGCGGTGATGGGCACCAAGAAGGCGGAGGCTGTCGGCCAGTTCGACTTGTTCGGCGGCGGCGGCGGCGACGACGCCGACGAGTCGATCACGTCGGTGTTCGACGTGAAGGTGATCGACGAGGAGTGGGACACCAAGCACAAACTCGCGCTCGAACGCGAGATGCTGGGCCTGTACGTGTCGGGTCATCCCCTCGACGGCATCGCAGCAGCGCTCACATCGCTCACGGACACCTCGATCGCAGCCGTGCACGCAGGGAAGGTCCGTCACGGCGAGAAGATCGTGATCGGCGGCATCGTCGCATCGGTCGACCGCCGTGTGAACAAGAAGGGCGAGCCCTGGGCAATTGTCGAGGTCGCGGACCTCGACGCTGCCACCGAAGTGCTCGTCTTCTCCTCGACCTACACCAGCTTTCAGCACACTCTCACCGAGGATTCCGTCTTGCTCGTCACCGCGAACGTCAACATCCGCGAGGGCAGGACCTCAGTCGTCGCCGTCGATATCTCCACGCCCGTCTTGGGGAATGGCGGGCAGTCCTCGGCCCCGATCACCCTCACCCTCCCACTGCACGCGTGCACACGACCCAACGTCGAAGCTCTTCGTGACGTCCTGCATCGTCACCCTGGGGAAACCGAGGTGCAGATAGTTCTCACTGGAAGTGCAAGGACGACGCGGTTGGCAATCGACCCGCAGTTCCGAATCCACAAGACTCCAGCCCTGTTCGGAGATCTCAAGGCCCTGTTTGGGGTCAACTGTCTGACGGCATCTGCCGCTGCAGGGCATGCGTAGGACGGGTCAGCGGGCTGTCACCCGAGTGGTCTTCGACGATCCAAATCTGATCAGCACAACTGGGCTGGTACCGAGTACTCGATGAACATCGGCCAGGGATGCTCCTGCCGAACGAACCGCTGCCTGGTCGGTGATGTCCAACCAGTCCCCGGACAGCTCCGGAAGGACGGTGACCGACAGTGCACCTGTCGGTCCGTCGAGCGAGGTTCGCGTGCTCCCGTTGACCGCTGTGATCGGCGCTGCGACCGGAATGTTGACCATTTCACCACCAGCGTGCCCTGGGTGCTCTGCACCCAGGTGATCGCGTTGTGGTCGCTGATCACCATGCGAGAGCCGCTAAGTCGCGGTGATGTCCCACGTCGCCGCAAGTACTGTCGAGATCCAGTTTTCAGCTGCGGCGAAGCTGTCGAATCCGAATCGTTCCCGGAGCGCATTTTCCGGATCGACTGTTTCCCACAGCATGGACAGTCTCGGTGACAGCATCGTTCGACTGTAACCAGGCGCTCGGCGCAGTCCGCGAGGGGATGATGTACTCGAGGCCGCGCCGCAGGCCTCATCACCAGGAGGCTGCGATCCGCTCCACGTTCCTGACCGCATCCGGTGCAGCTGGAACGGAGGCGGGCAGGGGCGTGTTATCAGTGCAGATCAACACCCTCGGTTCTCGCTGACTCTTCCGAGCCGCCGGTGAGCAGGGTTATCGTCCATGGTGTATCTGCGACGACGGAGGTCTGATCGTGTGTGGCCGCTATACACGCACCAGTAGACTGGGAATTATTCGACTGGACGTATCCCTGGTGCAGGTACGCCGCCTGGAACGGCAGATCGCGAAGGCCACTGTGGCGCACCATGGAACGGATACTTGATCGGACTGGTGCATCATCGCCACTGGACCCGAGCGAAGTGGGTCTACGACGCGCGAGAGAATGATCCTGTCCCCGACCAATATCATTGGATAGGTTGTTTGCATGACGGACGCCTCGGGCTCGATCCGATGACCATGGACGTTCAACCGGGAGATCAGGTCGACGACGTCCCGAGCGGCGGGGCTGGTTCGGAAGGTCGGAAGCTGCGACGTCGATTCCTTCGCGTGATCACATGGATGTTCCTCGGGGTGGTTGCGATCGTCGTCGTCGGCGTCGCAGGGTCGACAGTCTTCCACTGGTGGCAGACGCCCCGCGACAAGCATGCCATCGAACAGGCCATCGGACTCGTGCACCGCTACGTCGATGTGGACGGACATCGGATGAGCGTCGCGGTCCAGGGTTCCGGTCCGCGAACCCTTGTTCTCATGCCTGGATTGGGCACACCCGAACCGATTCTCGACTTCGCCCCATTGGCGCAGCGCCTCGCTGAGCAGAACACAGTGGTCACCATCGAGAACTTCGGATTAGGTCTGAGCGAAGGCACCGACGCACCTCGAACCAGCGAGGGCATCGTCAACGAGATCCGTTCTGCACTCACGACTCTAGGATTGGATGGGCCCTATGTCCTGATGCCCCATTCGATCTCCGGACTGTATGCGATGTGGTGGGCCACGAATCTTCCTGACGAGGTCGCTGCCGTGGTCGGGCTCGACGATGAGCGTTACACGACCGAACTTGCCGAGGGCACGCCGGAGTGGCCGGGCTGGATGTCCACCGTCACTGCTTTGGGCGGTGTCCGTGACCTGATCGCCCTGGATACACGCACCGATTATCTGGGACTTGCAGCTGACTACCGGGAAAGCCTCGGCGACGCCGACGAATACACCCTTGAACAGCAAGAATTGTATCTTCGGGCGTACTCGTGGGTGTTGAACTCGACCATGCTCGCGGAGACTGCAAGCGAAGCCGAGAACGTACGCGCAATCGAAGGGGCGACCTTCCCGTCGGCGATGCCGGCCATGTCTTTCTTGGCCTCGTCGTCGCTGACTGCGGACCCGGAATGGGAGTCCTCGCACGACGCTGCGATCAGCAACCCGTCCATCCAGCGGGTCACGGTGCTGGATGGGCACCACTATCTGTTTCATGCGCAGGCGTCCACGATTGCCGAGATGACACAGAAGTTCCTCGACGATCACGTCCCGGTGTCCTGACGCTTTGAACGGCTGCGCAGTGTCAGGCTGAACGGGCTTTTCAATGCACTCTGAGCGTGTCGCGACCGATCGAGGATGAGGGGTGTGGAGATGCACCTCGAGGTGATGCTTGGACGGTTCTGGCGTCCGGATGCTGGGCTGCCGGCTCGGATTATTCACAGGGTAACGCGACACCGGGTTTCGGAACCGCGAAAAGTGCTCCAACTCAAGGATAATGGGGTTTTTCGAAGACACCAAGATCCACGGAACGGACGCACTTCTCAGATGCAGACTATCAACTGGTCCCGAGGTCTCGACATCGAAGTCCGCGGCAACGACGTCATCTCCCGCGCTGGGAGCGTGATCACCCGGATGCTCGCCGACCGCACTGGCCTGACCAGCGTATTGTCCGACGCGATCACCCGGCCGGATGTGGTGCACGACCGCGGACGGGTGTCCGTGAACCTTGCGGTCGCCATCGCGGACGGCGGCACTTGCATGTCCGACATCCGGATCCGCGGGTCCGCAATCGCCATGAGGCGCGTCAGGTATGGGTACCGGAAGCCCTGACGACCTCGGCGAGCGGAAAGATTGGGTCTGGCCAGGCCGTTCCCTGCGCATAATGAACTGATGGTGAGGTGTGCGATGACGGTAATCGACGATCGGCCGACCTTGCGCTACGACACGTTCACGGAGAGTCGTGAACACCTGTCCGAGGTGATCGATGCCGCTCAGGATGGACTGATGGTCTGCGTACAGCGGGGGAGGTCGCGCAAGCATGCTCAGGACGGGCCGGTCTCGGTGGTGAAGACCGCGGTGCTCCGAAGCATTCTCGAGACACTGGTTGTCGTGGATTCCGAGTACGAGCCCAGCGATGGGCTGTACACCGTCGCCGTCACCGGGTACCCGCTGGCCACCGAAGGCGAGTCGTGGTCGGACGCCGTGGGTGAACTGGTGGACGACATTCGCGTGTATTGCGATGACTGGGTGTCGCGGCTGCGCCATGCTCCGAACCACGAGAGTAATGTCCCGTTGGTGTACATGGCTCAGGCAATGACCGACGCCGAGTTGCACGAGTGGTTGATGAAGCGGGTCGGTGGGTAGGTTTTGGCCCGTCGCATCGCATAAGGATCATCAGAAGTTCTGCGAGGCCGAGGGGTGGACCTGCACCTCTCATGCAGGTACCGGCGGGAAGAGCCCGGATCACTATCGCTACGAATTGGTGCTTGGTGACGGGCGGATACTACGCACCAAGATTTCCCATCCCATCAACAAGCGGGAGACCTACGGTGTCGCGTTGTGGAAGAGGATCCTTCGTGACCAACTGTGCGTGACGGAGGAACAGTCTGGGCGTGCGTCAAAGACGGAAAACTCCCTGCGCGGTAGGTGATCGCCAACTTGTTGCAGCCGAAGTGCATCATGGTCCGTATGAAGGACGGACATACGGTCAGCGAGACCGAAAAGCAGCCGCGATCCAACGACTACGACGCCTTCGCTGTTGCCTACTCGGCCGAGAACGACGACAGCCTCGCCAACGCGTACTACGAAAGGCCCGCCATGCTGGCCTTGGCTGGTGATGTGGCGGGCCGCAGGATCCTCGACGCAGGGTGTGGATCTGGCTCACTCAGCTCCGCCCTCCGCGAGCGCGGTGCGACCGTCACGGGGATCGACGCCAGTGCCGGAATGCTCGACCTCGCGAGGCAGCGACTCGGCAACGGCGTCAATCTGCGCGTAGCCGACCTGAACGACCCGCTGCCGTTCGACGACGGCGGGTTCGACGACGTAATCGCTTCGCTGGTGCTGCACTACCTCGAGGACTGGGGCCCGACGCTGACCGAGATGCGGCGCGTGCTCCGGCCTGGCGGCCGCCTGTTCGCGTCCGTCGACCACCCGATCGTCGCGTACGCCATCCAGGAGCCCCGGCCGGACTACTTCGCCAGTACCAGCTATGAGTTCGAGTGGGAGTTCGGCGGGAAGCGGGTTCCGATGCGATTCTGGCGCAAATCGATGCAGCAGATGCTCGACGCCTTCGCGTCGGCCGGGTTCCGCCTCACGAGCATCACCGAGCCGCAGCCGTTACGAGAAGCCCGCGACCTGTACGCCGAGGGTTTCCCCCACTTCTCCACTGCGCCCGGGTTCCTCTTCTTCGCGCTCGAGGCAACCGTGGAGTAGCCCACCCCTTACCGGTCCGCGAATAACCTGGATGACCTCTTCAGTCGGCTGTACGCCACCGTAGGAGCGTTCAGCGTCGGACTGGGTACCGGCAGGTGAAGGGCGCGGCGTCCTTGGGGTGCTCGACAGCCACATAGAGAAAGATGTCTCACTGTGGGGGCCGTGATTGTTGGCGTGGCGAGCGGAAAGAGACGGCCGGGGTGAGTCCGGTCCATACTCGGAGTATGAGCCTGCCGCTGCGCGACGTGTACGACGAACCCACCCTCGCCGACCTCCTGCCGTCGGTGCTCGCCTCTGCGGGTGTTGCCGGCGAGATGAACCGCCTCGGACTTGCCGAGTGCTCCCGGACCGTCGTTCTGCTCGTCGACGGGATGGGCTGGGAACTACTGCATCGGAACGAGAAAGCGGCGCCGTTCCTCACCTCCGCCCCCGGGCACTCGATCCGCGCCGGGTTCCCCACCACCACTGCGGTGAGCATCGCCTCTCTCGGTACTGGCCTCCCGTCAGGTCGCCACGGCATCACCGGCTATCAGTCGTACGTCGACGAGATCGAAGGACCCGTCAACTGGTTGCGCTGGACTCTCGCGGGCACCGCGATCGACAAGCGCGATGAATTGGTCCCGGAGGACGTGCAACCGCACCCGACAGCGTTCGAGCGTGGCACTGATGCGGGCATCGCCGTCACCACCGTCGTGCCGAGGCATTTCGACGGCAGCGGCCTGACCCGCGCTGTCCTGCGCGGTGGCACGTTCGTCGGGGTCTCCGCCTATGGCGACCTGCTTGCCCGCGTGGTGTCGGCGATCGGTGCCGACGAGCGTAGCCTCGTCTACTGCTACCTCGGCGAGGTCGACACGCTCGGCCACGTGTACGGGCCTGAATCGGATGCGTGGCTCGCGCAGCTCACCGTCGTCGACCGGTTCGTCGAGCAGCTTGCCTCGGCGCTTCCCCGCGACGCGCGACTTCTCGTCACCGCAGATCACGGCATGATCGATGCCTCCCGCGGGCGCCGCGTGGACTTCGATCACACTTCGGGCCTGGGTGAGGGCGTGAGCGTCATCGCCGGTGAACCCCGCTGCCGACACGTCTACACCGACAGCGTCGGCAAGGTGCTCGAACGCTGGCGAAACGAACTCGGCGACGACATGTGGGTCGGCACCCGCGACGATGTGCTCGCCGCCGGCTTGTTCGGGCCCGAGCCCACGCCGACGCTCGTCGGACGCATCGGCGACATCGTCGCGATCGGGAAGGGGGAGTCGTCCGTCATCCGCACAGACGGGGAGCGAGTGATGTCAGAATTACCAGGTCAGCACGGTGCACTCACCGACGACGAACTTTTCGTGCCACTTCTGCGTCTCCAGTGACAGGTCGAGTGTGGTAATCCGCAAGACGGGCCTCGACGTGTGCAACGTCGCGTACCCGCCACCCGATTTGTCCCATAGTGTGTGCACATGAGCTCCAGTGCTTCTGTGACCTGGCACGATCGGACGAGTCGGATCGCGTTGATCCTTCTCTGGGTGGTTCGGATCCTCGTCAAGCCGATCCTGAGCATCTGGCCGAGCAACGACTTCGGTATCGGTCTCCTCGGCCGGCTCTCGTGGGTGGTCGACAAGGTCACCCCCAGGCCGCGGTCGGTGCGGATCGTCGACACCGATCTCGGTGGAGTGCCCGGCGAGTGCATCATCTCGCCCAAACCCGTCGATGATCCCCTCGAGGGCGCCACCATCCTGTATTTCCACGGCGGCGGTTTCATCTTCTGTGGACCGTCGACGCACCGACAGCTGTGCGTGCAACTTGCGCTCGATTCGGGGGCGCCTGTGTACTCGATGGACTACCGGCAGGTCCCGGCGGTCCCGATTGCGGGATCGGTCCACGACGCGATGAATGCGTACGCTGCCCTGCTCGAGGTTGCCGCCGATCCCACCCGGATCATCGTGGGCGGCGACTCGGCCGGTGGGTATCTAGCCGTCAAGGTCGCGGAGATCGCTGCTCGACGCGGACTCCAACGACCTGCAGCCATCATCGGCTACTCGCCGCTGCTGAGCCTGGACCTCGACGACTCCGACCACGATCTCGAGTACATGAAGAAGGACGCCTACCTGCCGATCGAGGCGCTCGAAAAGCTGCGCCCGCGCTGGCTCGCGGGGCAGGAAGCGATCGAGGGCGAGATGAACCCCGTCGATGCCGACCCGACACATTTCCCTCCGATGTTCCTGTGCGCAGCAGAGTTCGAGCTGACCCGCCCCGACGTCGAGGACATGACAGAGCGCCTCGGCGAGGCTGGACGCACAGTGGAAACACACCTGTGGCGCGAGCAGATCCACGCGTGGCCGGTCCTCGCGCGAGCATTGCCCGAAGCGAGGGAACTGATCGCGTTGAGCACCCGATTCGCGCGGCGTGCCGTCGTCGCACTCGACGACGGCCGTGCCGCCTGAGTAACTATGCCTGATCCGCTATGTGTTCGACGGATCCATCGAACCAGCAAGCCTCGCGCCGTGCCCGCTGTTCTCGGCGTCGGACGGGCACTCCACACCTGCGGTATATGCCGTCATCGACAACGACCCGTAGTCGACCCCGTCGACGAGGACGTCCGGTTGTTCCCCGGACGCGGCGAGCAGACCTGCGAAATACAGCATCGGCAGGAAATGGTCCGGCGTCGGAACGGCTTTCGCGAAATCCTGATGCTCCTGCAATGCAGCGGCATCACCGGGTCGGTCACGCAGTAGTTCACCGGCAGCCTCGTCGAAGCGCCGCGCCCAATCGAAACCCTCGGTGGGCTTCGTCCGATCCATGCTGCGGAGGTTGTGCACGATGTTGCCGCTGCCGACGATCAGCACACCGGCATCCCGCAGTGATGCGAGCGACGCCCCGAGTTCGACGTGGTATTCGAGCGGCTTGTACGCGTTGAGGCTCAGCTGTACCACCGGCACGTTTGCCTCAGGGAACATGTGGGTGAGCACCGACCACGTGCCGTGGTCGATGCCCCACGAATCGATGTCGTCGCCCACCCATTTCGGGCGGGCGAGGTCCGCGATCTCCTCGGTCAGCTCGGGGAGACCGGGCGCCGGATACTCGACGTCGAACAACTCCTGTGGGAAGCCGAAGAAGTCGTGGATCGTGCGCGGTGACGGCATCGCGGTCACTGCGGTTGCGTTGATGAACCAATGCGCCGAGATGGACAGAATCGCGCGCGGTGTCGGCATCGACTTCCCGAACGCGGCCCACGCGCGGGTGTACCGGTTCGATTCGAGTGCGTTGAGCGGGCTGCCGTGGCCGATGAATGCGATGGGCATGCGAGTGGTCATCGAGCGTCACTCACCTTTCGGGGGAGATACGAGGGCGTAACCACTCGACGAGATCTCCCAGCACCCTGTCGTTCTCGGGCTCGTTGAACACCTCGTGGAACAGCCCGTCGTACAGCTTCAAGGTCAGATCCTCCGAGCCGGCCCGGTCGGCGATCAGCTGCGACCCGGCTGGGTCGGTGAGTGCGTCTGCCGTGCCGTGCTGGACCAACACCGGCAGTGTCAATGACGACAGCCGACTCTCTATGCTCTCCTCGTTGACGATGAGGACACGCGCGATTCCTGCGGGAACCAACCCGTGGTGCACAAGCGGATCGGCCTGGTACGCCGCGACGACCACCGGATCGCGCGACACGGCGTTGCTGTCGAGCTTCTGTACCGGCAGGTCGGGGAGGAAGCGGCCGATCAATTTACCGATCTCCACGACGATGCTAGGGGTACCGGACGTGACGATCACCGCGGGCCCGGACAATGCGAGCGCAGTCAGGCGATCTTGGTGGTCGAGTGCATACGCCAACGCGATGGCCCCGCCCATCGAATGACCGAGCAAGAAGACCGGCAGACCGGGATAGGCCTGCGTTGCGATATTGAACAATTCGTCGAGGTCGTCGGTGAAATCCGACATTTCCCGAGCATGCAGTCGTTTTCCTCCCGAGCGGCCGTGGCCGCGATGGTCGGGCGCGAACACCACCACGCCCAACTCGGTCAGGCGCTGAGCGACGTGGTCGTAACGACGGGCGTGCTCGCCGAGGCCGTGCGCGAGCACCAACACTCCGGTGATCTCTGCGTTGTCGGGCGACCACAGGTCGTACACGATCCGAGTGCCGTTGCCCCCGCTGAACGAGGACTCGGTGTGCTGCATGGGCGTCTCCTGCCGGGTAGTCGACCTGCCGTCCTCCGCATCCTTGCACGCCTGCTCGTGCCCGGTCGGGATAAATCGATTGACCTCGGGCCATACATACGTATCCTGGACGACGTGATTCAAGCGCTTATTTTCCACTGACGACGCAGGCCCCGCGACCCGTGATGTAGCCGGGCGGGGTCGACGTGTGTCCCCGGCCGTCCACACGGCCGTTCGTCAGAAGCGCAGTCCCTTCGAATTCTCGTGGGTGACGCGCCTCCGTTCGGAGGAAGAATGACCATCACCATTACCTTGCCCCAACGCGCGAGTGCACAACTCGGCGCGATCGACGTTCACATCGCACGCGGTGGCCATCCTGTACTGCAGGGTGTCGACCTTGCTGTGACGCCCGGTTCGAGGCTCGGTGTCGTCGGCGACAACGGTCGCGGCAAGACGACACTGATCAATGTGCTCGCGGGCCGGCTCGAACCCGACCAGGGCACGGTGCGGTGCTTCGGGTCGCTCGGTGTCGCTGGGCAGGAAATGACTGTCACCGAGAACCGCACCGTCGGCGACCTCATCGACATCGAGCTCGTCCACGTCCGGGAGGTGCTGCGCCTGCTCGATGCGGCAACAGTCGCTCTCGCCGACGAGGAACCCGGTGCGGCGGACGCGTATGCCGATGCCCTCGACGCAGCCGAACAACTCGACGCGTGGGACGCCGATCGGCGCGTCGATTCCGCCCTCGAAGCGCTGGGGGCGGTGACCGACCGGTCGCGTCTACTCGCCGCGATGTCGGTGGGGCAGCGCTACCGCGTCCGGCTGGCCGCCTTGCTCGGCGCCGAGCACGATTTCCTGCTTCTCGACGAGCCGACCAACCATCTGGATGCGTCGGGGCTCGAGTACCTCACCGGACGGCTGCAACAGACCCGCAGCGGCGTAGTCCTCGTCAGTCACGATCGTGCACTCCTGACGGATGTCGCGACGTCGATCCTCGACCTCGATCCCAGTGCGGACGGCCGTCCTCGCCTGCACGGCGGGGGATACACCGGATATCGCAAAGGTCGTGACGCGGAATACGGGCGGTGGGTCGATCAGTACGCGCGTCAGCAGGCCGAGCATGCACGTCTCGCGGTCGACCTCGAGGCAGCCCAGGACCGGCTCGTCACCGGATGGCGGCCGGACAAGGGCACCGGCAAGCATCAGCGTGCCACCCGTGCGCCTGCGCTGGTGCAGTCGGTGCACCGGCGACAGGACGCGCTCGACGAGCATGCGGTGACCACTCCACCACCACCATTGAGATTCTCGATGCCCGCACTCGGCGCTGAGCTCGACGGGCTCGATCGTGATGAGCCGCTGATCCGGGCCGAGGACGTCACGGTGTCGGGGCGGCTGGTCACGCCTGTGTCGTTGTCTCTCGGTGCGGGGGCCCGGCTCGTGGTGGCCGGGCCGAACGGCGCAGGGAAGTCGTCGTTCCTCGCTGTGCTGGCGGGTGAATTGGCACCCACCTCGGGTGATCTGGATATCGCGGAGCTCGTGAGAGTGGGGCGACTCGCTCAGGAGTCGCCCGCTCCCTCCGTGTCACGGGTGCGCGAGGTGTACGACAGGCACATCGGCGCGCTCATGTCGTCCGGTACAGTGCCGGAGGGAGAATCGGTGGCACTCGAAGATCTGGGACTGTTCACCGAACACGATCTGGAGCAACGAGTTCGAGACCTGTCGATGGGGCAGCAGCGCAGGCTCGATCTGGCGTTGGTGCTCGCGTCCCGCCCGCATGTTCTGCTCCTCGACGAGCCGACCAATCATCTGTCGATCACTCTCGTGGACGAGCTGACCGACGCGCTCGGCGCGACCGACGCGGTGGTCGTCCTCGCGACACATGATCGGCAGCTGCGACGAGACATTGCCGACTGGCCGCATCTCGCGCTGAACGGCCGGCTGGACGGCGGAGCGTGATGAGCCGGGGATGCATAGACACAGTTCGACTCCTCAGTACCACACGGTAATTCATGCGAACTGGGCTTCGGCCTGCATGGCCAGGGCGCCATCGTGTCGGCGTGCCCACAGGTCCATGGTGTCGCCGACCAGAGACCCTTCGATGTGAAAAGGTTCATCCCCCGCAATCGGTGCGAGGCCGCGGAAGCTGAACCGACTCGGCGCCCTGCCGACCGTGCGGACAGCGAGGTCGACCAGGAGCGTCGCGGTCAGCGGGCCGTGGAAGACGATTCCGTCATAGCCCTCCACTGATCGCGCATAGTCGACGTCGTAGTGGATCCGGTGTCCGTTGAAGGTCAGTGCTGAATACCTGAAGAGCAGAACTGGCGTGGGGCGGATGGTTTCGGAGACCTCCGCATCGCCGGGAGCCTGCTTCAGCGGCTGCGCCTTCGCGTCCGGTGCTGGGTCTTCACGGTAGACGATGTCGTGTTCTTCGGTGAGGGCGAGCGTATCGCCGGAGAAGATCTCGTGGCGGACGGTGACGAAGCACAGTTCTCCGGTACGGCCGTGCTTCCTTTCGATGCCGGCGATCGTCGACTGCTTCCTGACGGAATCACCGAGCTGTAGTGGAGCGTGGAATGTGAAACGTCCTCCGGCCCACATCCGTCGGGGGAGCGAGACGGGCGGCAGGAAGCCTCCTTTGGCGGGATGGCCGTCGCGACCGAGCTCGCCGGAAGGCTTCGCCTCGAGGAAGTACAGCCAGTTCCACAGCGGAGGTAAGGGGTCGCCCTCGTTCAGGTCGGGCGTGCGGCCGAGTGTGGCCTGCATGAACCGAGCGGGCTGAACCCGCAACGAATCAGAGTGTTGCTCGGTGCGTCCCAGCCACTCGTTGAGATCGGGCACGGTGGTCTCCTTGAATGTGCAGTCAGTCAGCCATAGACCTGGGCGTAGAGGTCTCGGATCTCCGCGTCGGTGGGGACCAGCGGGTTGTTGTTCGGTGACCCGGACGCCAGCGCCTGTTCGGCCATGAGCGGAATCAGTTCGTCCCATCGAGCTTTGTCGATGCCGTAGGCCTTGGGGGTGGGGACCTCGACGTCGCGGCACAGTTCGCGCAGTGCTGCGACGAGCTTGTTCGAGGCGGTCGTGTCGTCGTCTTCGATTGCGGCGACGCCGAGTGCGCGGGCGCAGTCGGCATAGCGGGCTGCGGCGGCGACCACGGAGAAGGCGGTGACTGCGGGAAAGAGCATTGCGTTCGACAACCCGTGGGCGACGTGGAAGTGCGCACCGATCGGGCGGCTCATGCCGTGTACGAGTGCCACCGACGAGTTGGAGAACGCGATGCCGGCGTGGGTGGCTGCGAGCATCATCTGCTCACGGGCCTCGACGTCGTTGCCGTCGGCATAGACCCGTCGCAGTACCTTGCCGATCGTGCCGATGGCGATGAGGGCAAGGCTGTCGGAGAATGGGTTCGCTTTGCGGCTGACGTACGCCTCGATGGCATGGGTGAGGGCGTCGACACCGGTGTCGGCGGTCAGTCGCGGCGGCATCGACAGTGTCAGTTCGTAGTCGATCACCGCGGCGACCGGAAGAAACGCCAGGCCGGGACAGAGCATCTTCTCGTCGTTGCTGCTGTCGGTGATGACGGTGAACTGGGTTGCTTCCGAACCACTTCCGGCTGTGGTGGGCACGGCGATGATCGGGAGGGCAGGCCCGACGTTGTTGCGCGGGGCCTTGTAGTCGCGCATCTGCCCGCCCTGCCGCCCGAGGATGCCGAGTGCCTTCGCGGTGTCCATCGGGCTGCCGCCGCCGAGCCCGATGACGGAGTCGGCGTCGTGTTCGGCGAGTGCAGCGACACCCGCGTCGAGGGAGTCGGTGGTGGGGTCGGGCACGGCGTCTGCAAACAGGCGCGCGGTGGCGCCGGCGGCGTCGAGATTGTCGAGCATCTTCTCGGCCGCGCCGGTGCCGACCTGGAACGAATCGGTGACCACGAGTGGGCGGGACAGGCCGAGGCTCGCGACGACGTCGCCGATCTCGCGGACGGCTCCGCCGCCGATGCGCATGATGCGCGGCAGTGCGATGGGTGCAGTCATGCTCGGATCATGTCACCCGAGGCGGCCGAGTGTGCGCTGGGACACACCTTGTGCACGGCTGGGACCGCGCCCGCGTCGGTGTCAGTAAAATCCTGCCCGGATTATCGGAACTGCGTGGATTAGGACGGTACAGCTGTGATGAAGAGACTTGTCTCCGCGGTGGGTGCGCTGGCGCTGCTGCCCGCACTCGCTGCGTGCGGATCGTCGGACGACACTGCCGACGCAGCGGAATCAGCTCCCGCGAGTACCGCACAGGCGGATTCCGACCCCTCCGTGTTGACCCTGGACGAAGTGGAGTCGATGCTGACGGCGTTGGAGGACATGACCGGAGCGTCGAGAAACGAGATTCGCATCTCGGCGATCTCGTACTCACCCGCCGGAAGCCTCGCTGTCGATGCGCTCGACCCCGCTGCGCCGACGGAGTTCAACCAGTACATTGCGAACATCTACTCCGACCGTCGCGAGATTCGGCCCTACGACTACGGCGGGGCAGACAAGTACGAGGCCCTCGAGGCGACGTTGTTCCCGGCAGGCGAGGTGACGCCCGAGATTGTGCACCGGGCGTGGGAGGACTCGTTCACCAGAGTGGTGGGTGATCCCGCGGAGCTCGATGCGTCCGGTCCGAGAGTGTCCAGAGACCGGTCGGGCGTCGTGGAGATTGCGATCGTCAACGGGCCCGAGCGCGACCGTCAGTCTGTGTACTACGACGCGCAAGGCAATTTCGTCGAAGTGTCCTGAATCAGCGGAGCCGCAGTGCGGAGGGAGCCATATCCGGAGCCGTGGATTCGGCCCGTGCAGGCTTCATGGCAAGTAGTGCCACCGCGGCGAGTACGATAACGCCGGCCACTGCGAAGTACAGTTGCTCCGGCGTCCATCCCGAGTCGAGGAGAACCCCGGCGGCGGTGGGAGCGAGGATCGCTCCGGCCCGTCCGATTCCGATGGCAGACCCGACACCGGTGGTTCGTATCTGCGGTCCGTACAGCGACGGTGCCAAAGTGTACAGGCCGGCCATGCTGCCGTTGATGAGACCACCGATCACGATGCCGAGCGCGAACGCGACGGCCAGCGTCGAGATCGACATGATGAACACGGCCATCGCGATCGCCGAGGACAGGGTGAACGTGATCAGCACGGTGCGGGTGGACCACCGGCTGGTGAGTAGGCCGAACAGGATGGATCCGACGGTGCCGCCGAGAGTGAGCATCATTCCGGCAGTGGCGCTCTGGTCCTTCGTGAGGCCTGCGGTCTCGAGCAGCGACGGTGTCCACGAGTTGACGAAGTAGAAGCCGAACATCGTGGCGAAGAACGCTGCCCACAGCAGGGTTGTCGGGCGGATGTTGCTACCGGAGAACAGATCGGTTATGCGTCCGGCTCGGACGGGGCCTGTGCCGGAGGGCGTATCGAGCGACACGACGGGGTCCTGTCCGATGCGCCGTGCGATGGTGTTGATCCGGTTCAGATCCGATGCGCGTCCGCGGCTGGTCAGGAAATCGAGTGATTCCGGCAGCAGAGCGACGAGGAGGACGAGGACCACACCGGTGAGGATGGCGCCGACGACGAACACCGAGCGCCAGCCGTACTCGGCCTGCAGGCTCACCGCGGCGATGCCGCCGAGGGTCGCGCCGACGCCGTATCCGGCCGTGTAGATGCTGATCGCCAGGCCACGCCAGCGTGCCGAGGAGTACTCGCTGGCGATGACGGTGGTGCAGGCGAGGATTCCGCCGATACCGAGCCCGGTGAGCACCCGCCATATACCGAGTTCCCACACGGATCCTGCGGTCGCGGACAGCCCCATACCGGCAGTGGCGAGGGCGACCGAGATCAGGATGAGCGGGCGTCGGCCGATCCGGTCGGCGAGCGGTGCCAGGGCCAGCGCACCGATGGCCATTCCGACCAGACCTGCACTGAGCACAACGCCGATCTCCGAACCACCGAGGCCGAAGTCGGCACCGATGCTCGTGGCGGTGAACGCCAAGGCCATGACGTCGTAGCCGTCGAGAATGTTGAGCACGACACACAGGCCGACGATCAACCACTGGTAGGGGCGCATCGGGGAGGCGTCGATGCGGGCACGAAGGTCCATGGGATTCCTTCTGAGATCAGGGGATATCGAGGGTGACGACACCCGGCGCGAAACTTGCGGCGGAATTGGAAGGGCAGTGCGCGACACGGGATACGCACGCGCACATCTTGGTGGACTCGGTCTTCTGCGCTTCGCTGAAGAACACGTCGCGATGATCGACCAGTCCGTCCACCGAGGCGATGCCGACCTGGCACAGGCCGCATTCGCCCTTCCGGCAGTCGAACATCATGTCTACTCCGGCGCGTTCCAGAGCGTCGAGCATCGATTCCCCTGTGCCGACCGTGGTCGTGACACCGAGGCCGGGTACGGTGACGACGAATTCCTCGGCGTCGAACCATCCACTGTTCCCGAAGGTTTCGTATCGGAGATTGGGCGTGGGCAGCGCGCGATCGGTCCATGACCGGCGCACCGCATCCATGAGGCGGATCGGTCCGCACATGTAGAGCTCGGTTCGGGCGTCCACGCTCTTGACCAGGGTGGGCACGTCGAGACCGGTTCCTTCGTCGTCGATATGGATCTCGAGGCAATCACCGTGCAGTTCTTCGAGTTCGGGCAGGAATGCCATCGCCGAGCGGGTGCGGCCCACGTAGACGAACCGGTAGTCGGAACCCACGTGGCGCAGTGCAGCGCCCATCGCGCTCACCGCGGTGATACCGATGCCTCCGGCAAGCAGAACGTAGCTCGGCGCGCCGACTCTCAGCGGGAAGTTCTGCAGTGGGGCGGTGACGTCGAGGGTGTCGCCGGGACGCAACGAATGCATATGGACGGACCCGCCGCGGGAGGTGGGCGACAGGTGGACACCGAGGGTGATGCTGTGTCCGTCTGTGTCACCGGCGAGCACGGAGTACGAGCGTACGTCTCCGGAGGGGAGGCGGACATCGACATGGGAGCCGGGTTCGGGACGTACCGGGGTGTCGGTGACGATGGTGATCTTCGCGATCGAATCGGCGGCCGAGCCGACGGCTGTGACGCGGCCACGCTGCCAGCTGCTCTGCACAGTGCTCATGTCAGTGGACCCGCTCGGGAGTGGCCGAATATGTGGTGAGGGTGCGTTCGGCTTCGATCATGCGCTGGATGAGACGCCGCACCCACATGCCACCGGCATCGATATTGAGGTTGTAGAACTCGTGATCGGGGTTCGCGTCGATCGCGGCTTGCTGGGCGATGAGCATCTCCTCGTCCTCTTGGAAGACGCCGTGAACGCCGTCGCGCAACTGTGTGGTGATGAGCTGGCTGTCGAGCCGGTAGTTGCGCATGAAGGCCCAGAAGTACAAGGCGGTGCGTTCGTCGATCGGCGAGATCGTGTTCATGACGAAACCGTTGACGCCCTGGCTCCGGTCGCCTTCGGGTGCTCCGGTTCCTGCCTTGGCGACGCCGACGTCGATGCGGATCGTCGACGGTGCCTGGAACTCGATGATCTGCCACCGGTCGACCGTGCCCTCGAAGCCGGGGAACTTGTCGCGCATGTTCTTCAACCAGAACGGGGGCGCATCGATGTCGTGCATCCACCGTGTCACCGTGACGGTGCGGTCGTCGTGCGTGACGGCGAAGTCGGATTCGCTCAGCTCGTCCTGCCCGATCGATGACGAATGCACGAATTCTTCGTGTGTGAGATCCATGAGGTTGTCGAGCACCAGCTGGTAGTTGGCCTGCACATCGATCGTGCGGCCGTCGCCGGCCCATTCGGGCGAGTCCATCTGGAACATGTCGGGGATCGTGTCGGGGTCTGCGAGCAGTGGGTCCCCCGGCCAGACCCACACGTACCGGTGTCGTTCGACGACGGGATACGACGCGACCATCGCCGACGGGTTGATGGTCTGTTGTGCGGGCATGTGTGTGCATCGACCTGCCGAGTTGTACTGCAGGCCGTGGTAGGGGCACTGGATGCCGTCGGAGCCGACGAGGGTGCCCTTGGACAGCGGCGCGAGTCGGTGCCAGCAGGCATCGGCGAGCGCGACGGGGCGCCCGTCTTCGGCGCGGTAGAGAGCCAGCGACTTTCCGGCGATGGTGCGAGAGAGGATCTCCTTCCGGCCTACTTCGTGGTCCCACGCGGCGACGTACCAGGTGTCGCGTGGGTAGGCCATGTTCTTTGCGGTTGCGCCGCCGGGTCCGAGGTCGGTCATGTGTGGGTCCTTCGATCACTGAAGTCCAAACTATCTATCAATGTAGATAGTTAGTGAGCTGGCGCACACACTATCTATGGATATAGTGGTTTGGCAAGAATGGAATACTTCTGCGGGAAGGTGGTGATCCATGAGTCTGCGGTACGCTCTGCTCGCTCTGCTCACGGCCGAGCCGCTGACCGGCTACGATGCCGCGAAACGCTTCGGCGGATCGGTCGGGCACGTGTGGCACGCACCCGATTCGCAGATCTACCCGGAACTTCGCCGGATGGAGAAAGAAGGGCTCATCGAAGGCGAGCAGGTGCGCTGGGGGCCGAAGAGCACCAAGACCCGCTACTCGATCACCGACTCGGGTGTTCTGGCATTCCGGGAGTGGATGGTCTCACCGCTGGACTACGCGCCGGTGCGCGATGCCGCGCACGTGCGGGCCGCGTACTTCGAATGGGCCGATCCCGACGGTGCCCGCGACTTCCTCCGTCGCCATATCGCTCACTACTCCGACCAGATCGCCCGCTGGACCGTGGTCCGCGCCGCGATTCTCGACACCACCAACGAGACCATCGCGCAACGGCTGCGGAAGTATCCTGCTGAAGAACACGCGCGGATCGTCGCGTTCAAGGCCTTTGCGTACGACGGACTCATCGCCCGCGGTGAGGTGGAGATCGCCTGGGCGCAGCAGGGACTCGAACTCGTCGACAAGATGTGGACGGAGTAGTCGACACGATCGGCTTCGTCGGGATCACGAGGACACTACCCCCGCCCACGATTCGGTGGTGACGGCTCCAACTTCACCTCCGCGCCCCGCCTGGCGGCCTATGCCAGTATTGCACCGGTCACTCGCAGACCGGCTCGTCGATCCGCGGTGAGCGCTCTGCCCTCAGGCTGCGACCTGCGCGCGACACGCACACGAGGGCAACAGCTGCGAGCACGATCCAATTGATCGCTTGCAGCGTCCAGTACCCACCCGTGCCGAGGTCTGTGGACGGAGTGACGAGATTCGACGCCGCGAACACCAACGTCGTATTCATCAGTGCGTGCGCCCACGCGGCAGGCCACATCGACCCCGACAGCAGTCGAGCCCCGGACAGGATGCACCCGGCGATGATGAGGTTGACGCTCGTTGCGACAACCTCCCGCATGGACAATCCCCCACCCGACGCGAAGCCGAGTGTGAGCGGCAGGTGCCACAGCGACCACGCGAGGGCGATCACGATGCTTGCCTTCCACGGGCCGAGCGGCGTGAGCGCTGTCTGCAGCGCGCCGCGCCAACCGATCTCTTCGCCCGTCGTCATGAGCATCGCGACGACGGCGTAGGGCAGCACCAGCGGCAGCAGGCCCAGCGCGTCCGGTGTCGGCTGCCACGCGACGATTCCGACAGCCACCGCGGTGGCTGTCGTGACGGCAGGTACCGTCACGAAAACCGCAAGCATCAGCCCTGCAGTGCGGAGCACTCGTCCCGTCCGGAACGGACGAAGCGCGGCCCACTGCGTGAAGGGCACTCGTCTTCCGCTCGCGAACCATGCCGCGACACCCGCCACGGCCGGTGCCCACGACAGCACGGGGACAACGGCATTGAAGGTGTCCGGGGATGCACCCGTGAGCCACAACGGCACCATGACGACCGCGGTGAGGCCGGTCAGTACAAGCACGAACCACAGCACCGTGTGTCGGATCGACGGATCTGGTGCAACGGACACCTGCTCGGCTCGGACCGGAATCGGCGGGTTCATCAGCGTCTCCTCTGCTGGGCCACTCGGCCCTCACCCCGAGTTTCGCTGCTCCACACCCGCCGCAGGATCCCCCGGCCGGATGTCCCGCCTCACCCGGAAGGATGAGACCCACCGGCGAGTCCGTGCTCGTAGGCGAAGATGACGGCGTGCACCCGGTCCCGCAGGCCCAGCTTCGCGAGCACAGCGCGAACATGCGTCTTGACGGTGTTCTCCGTCAGATGCAGCTCCCGGCCGATTTCGACGTTCGAACGTCCCGCGGCGAGTTGGGTGAACACGTCGGCCTCCCGCGCGGTCAACACCGCGATCGCCGACCGGTCGGGGACTGGTGCTCGCCGCAGATATTCGAGGACGGAACCGGTGACTCCCGGCGCGAGCGCGGAGCTTCCTGCCGCGACATCGCAGATCGCCTCGACGAGACGGCCCGGTGGAGTGTCCTTGGTGAGATATCCGCTGGCGCCCGCACGCACCGCGCCGAGAACGAACTCGTCGAGGTCGAATGTCGTCAGGATCAGCACTCGTGTTGCCGGTGCCATCAGCACGATCTGCTCGGTGGCCCGGATGCCGTCCAGTCCGGGCATCCGAATATCCATGAGGGCCACGTCAATGCGATGCGTGCGCACAGCTTCCACCGCAGCGGCACCGTCACCCACGCCAGCCACCACATCGATGCGCGGATCTGCTCCGAGCACCGTCGCCAGGGAGTCGCGCAACAGCACTTGGTCGTCGACGAGCAGAACCCGAACGGAGTGCGCGGTTGTCACAGTGCTTCTTCTACGGGGAATCGAGCGGTCAGGGTCCAGAATTCCTCGGTGGCAATGTCGACACTGCCGCCGGCTGCCGCGACCCGTTCGGAGATACCGGTCAGGCCGGTCCCCGGCGGCCCCGTCCGGAGCGGGCCACGTCCGCCGTCGTCGCTGACCTGGACGGTGACGTGATCGAGATGCCAGTCGACGGTCACCTCGACGGAGACCGGGGCCTCCAGATGGCGGAATGCATTGGTGATGCCCTCCTGCACGAGTCGGACCAGCGCGACCTCGGCGTCGGCGGCGAGTGGCCGCCGCATGCCGTGCTGGGTGAGGGACACATGATGTAGAGGCGTGGTAGCTCTGGCCACAAGGCCGTCGAGGCTGTCGATGCCCGGCACCACATCCGAGGCGCCCGGTGGGCCCGCGTCGAGTACGCGCAGCATGCCGCGCAAGCCTCGCAGCGCGCTCCGTCCCGACTCGGCGAGCTGTGCAAGTGACTCGTCCGTATGCGATTCACCGGTGCCGACACGCGCGGCTTCTGCCTGCGCAACCATGAGCGTGATCGAATGCGCGATGACGTCGTGCAGGTCGCGTCTGATGTGTGCGCGCTCCGTGCGGCGCGCACGATCCAGAGCGGCCTGTGCGTCGGCTGCCGCACGTTCGTTCTGCATCCGCGCAGTCCATGCGATGCCCCAGGTCACCGCCGCCACCGTGATGAGCAGTGTGGCCTCGAGGGTCTGCATCCATTGGGGTAAGTCACCGTCGGCTCGAGACGCCCCGATCGCTTCCGCCACCGCGATTCCGGTCAATGCCACCGCCAATGCGATCCACGGCCACGGTGTCGGCGCATCGAAGACGACACGCCACAGGACGAGCAGGAAGCACAACGCGGACGGCAGCAGGATTCCGCTCGACCAGCCCGGCACCGGCACGAATGCCAGTACCAACATTGCCGCGGACGCGACAGCGAATGCAGTGACCGTGGAGCGAGCGGTGAGGATCACTGCACAATGCAGGCCGAGCGCGGCGGCACCGATCACCGCGAGGTCGAGCGGGCTCGAGCCCGCCGCCTTCATCGCGACCATCAGCAACACAGTGGCGGGCGCGAGGACCAGGGCGGAGAGCAGCACCAGAAGTCTCCACTGGCGTGTTCCCTGGCGGAATCCTTGTGTGACTATGGAATTCCCTGTCATCTCGTCCCGCCCCAAAATCAGAACCCCGGGATCGGAGGCAGCTCCGGCAAGGGAAGCGGAGCAGGCGGGGGGAGTTCCGGAAGCTGGATCTGGGGCAGACCCGGAATGAGAGGCGCAGGTTCGGGTGCGGGCGGTGGCTCCGGTGTGTCGGCCGGCGCGCTGCTCTGTGTCTGCGGGGTGACCGGCACCTGCGCCGGACTCGGCGTCTGCGGCTGGTAGGTGGTGGGCATCTCGGTCTCCGCCGAGATTGGCGGTTGCTGGTCGGCCACGGCCGGACCGGTTTCCGGAGGTGGCACATCCGCCGCGGTGTCAGCGGGCTGTGTCGGTGCAATTTGCCGCGCTGCCGGCGCCTGGGTGTTCTGCTGGGTGACGGCGGGTGAAGGGTCCTCCTCGGAGCCGGGCAGCAGGACGGTGCCGAGGCCGATTGCGGCGATGACTGCGGCGGCGCTCCCGACGAGAACGAGACCCCGACGTGTCCGCGAGGGCGCGGACGTCTCCGCGGCATGCACGGTGTCGACGTTTCGGCGCGTCTCGTCCGGCGCACGTAGAGCCGTCATAGCTACTGTCTCGTCGGCGAATTCGTCCGGCACCGGGCGGGCCAGTAGTGCAGCACCACCCGCCGTCACCAGTTCGGGCTGCGGGGGCACGATCACCGGAAGGTCCAGCCACGTCTCCATCACGGAGGCGACCAGAGGGATGTTCGCGCCGCCGCCGATCAGGACCGCAGCGTCGGGGGTGCGCCCCGAGCGTCGGATGACCTCCCGGGTGAGTCGGGCAGACGTCTTCACCGGGCCGTCGATGAGCGCATCGAAGCTGTCGTGGGTGAGCAGCAGCACACCGCCTTCGCCCGGAATGCACACTGCCGTGCCGCTGGTGGAAAGCTGCTCCTTCGCGTCCCGGCACCTCGCGGCGAGAGCGAGTTGCGATGCGGTGTCGGCGGGCATTGTGAAGCGGTGCAGCTCGAGTTGGTGGTCGAGGATCAGCCGGTCGGCGAGATCGCCGCTGATCTGGTCCGAGCGTGCCGTGCTCAGCACAAGCCCGGTGGTTCGATCGACGACGGTGACGGTGAGGCCGGAACTACCGAGGTCGTAGAACACGAGCGTGTCGTGCCCGGCGAGATCCCCGGACGCCTCCATCATGCGGAGTGCGGCCGTCACTTCGGGAACCAATCGGACGTTGTCGATCTCCAGCCGGTGCATCGCGGTCTGGACGGTATCTGCCTGCGTCTCGCTCTGGTACGCGACGCCGATGGCCTGGACTTCGTCGGTCCGGTCGGTCTCTGCGAGCACCGTTTCGATGGATTCGGCGGCGAGGTCCTCCGGTCGGTCGAGCGTCGCGGTCACCGACCGGGAGCGGAAGACAGAGCCGTCGAAGGGTTCGGCATCACAGCGCGCGATGCGCACAGCGCTGGCACCCACCGACACACCGAGAACTGAAGTCATCGTGCCGACTATAACGGTTTTGTCACGACGGCGCCGGGTGGGCGGTCACGGGCCGGTCGCAAGATAGCGCAACATCACCGCGGTGTCGAAGTGCCGCGTCTCCGCCAACCGGAGCCGGATCCGCGTGTCCAGTGGGGGGAACAATGGTGTGCCGCCGCCGAGTATCACCGGGGAGACGAACAGCTGATACTCGTCGATGAGACCGTGCGGTAGCAGCGAGGCTGCGAGGTGTGCGCCACCGACCTCCATGACGCCATCGCCCTCCTCCTTGAGTCGGCGGACTTCGTCGACCGCATTCTCGCTGACCACGGTGCTGTTCCACCGGACCTCGTCGAGGGTCCGAGAGAAGACCACCTTGCGCTTCTGCGTCCAGAGCTCGCCGAACTCCCGCTCGATGGGCGACGCGTCCTCCGGCAGGTGCGGCCAGTACTCGGCCATCAGCTCGTACAGCCGACGGCCGTGCAGTGAGATCTCGATGTCGCGAAACCTGTCGTTGTGGAACTGGTGCAGTTCGTCGTCGGGTTCGGTCCAGTCGATGTTGCCGTCGTGGTCGTTGATGAAGCCGTCCAGAGACGTGCCGATTCCGTAGATCAGTTTTCTCATGACCTGGTAGACCTCCTCCGTGCTCGAAACTCATCGGGACGCGCCGCGCACGGTGGGACTCGTGGACGACACGCCCCGGTGTGCTCATGCATCTGCCGGGTCGCGTCTGGTGAGGGTGCTGCGCCGAGATACATGAACCGAGGTGAGACGGTGCGCACATAGTTAATGCACTACTAGTTAGAGCATTAACTATTTGTTGACGTGGTCGCATACCCGCTGGGTGGGATCACCCCGACCCGCCCCGGTTCGGCTCGTTGGTAACGGATCGGAGGGTCTGCTCTGTGCTCGCACCCGCCCGTTCGTCCGATTGAGGAGATTACATGACATTGCCACGGAGGCAACCTAATTCGATGCGAGTTGGTCGGATATGTACTCGGGCGGACCCTGCCACTCTCCATGCAGGACTGGGTCCGCGACGACATCGTCGGCCCCGGAGGGACGCGCAGATCCTTGTTGCGCTGGAATCGACCGACAGCGGCTCCTCACTGCTTGCTTTGCTGCTGCGTAGTGGTTGGGTGGCTTGGGGGAGCGTCCAGCTCAGCGTTCCTGAGTACGGCTCGGCGCATCATTATGAAAGCCAGCACGATGATCGAGTATGCCGCTATCAGTAGGACGACAGAAGCTGCGCCTCCAATCCCCGGCGCGTAGTCCCAGGCTGCGTGAAGTGAGATTGTCACTGCAAGTATGCCGACCAGACGGAGCCACCTGCCCCGGTATATCAGTGCGTAGGCCAACGCGGCACCACTGAGTGCAACCAGCATGGGGTGAATCCCGAACCCGATCCACGTGCGGGAGAATGCGGTGGCAACACTTTCGGACGCTGACATCACCGTCCTGTCATCAGGTGGGCCGACCGTATACTCGAAGTTCTCGACGATTTCGAATGCTGCGCCAACGAGAAATCCGATGGCGAACCCTTGGGCCACAGTCACGTTCGGGCCACGGAACTTGAGTATGAACAGAACGCCGCTAAGCTTGAGTAGTTCCTCGCTGAAAGGCGCGATGAGGCTCCCTGACCCCAAGCTGTTCGCGATGCCAGGCAAGCCCCGTGGCTGCCAACCCTCCCCACAGGAGCGCCGCCAGGACATCGCTACGCCTGCGTGGAAAAACCTTGGGCGGGAGAAGGAAACGGCATATCGCAGCAAACATGGCAATTTGAACGAACATGCCGAGCAGTCCGATGGCAAGCCCAGCAGGAAAGTCGATGATCTCTGGAATCACCGTGAGTGCAAAGATCGCAAGTCCGACGATAATGAGGACGTGAAAGAACCAGTCGTACCAAGACTGAGGTGCGTAGGGACGTGATCCATTATGCGGAATGAGCGATTCGTTCGACACTGGTTCTCCCGGGGGCACCGCTGTCGGGCATACCCCGGTTCGATGTGTGCGGTGACACCGAACCGGGGAGTGCGAGCGCATTATGCGTGGTTCGTCGGATAGTAGCCCTACTCGCCGGCGCCGTGGTTGGGGTTGTGGCAGATGGATCCTTCGCAGGGGACGGTTTCGTTGCCGCCTTGTGGGTTTTGCATGACTGCGCCGCCGTTTTCGGCGGGGTCGGTGCCGGCGCCGTGGTTGGGGTTGTGGCAGATGGATCCTTCGCAGGGGACGGTTTCGTTGCCGCCTTGTGGGTTTTGCATGACTGCGCCGCCGTTTTCGGCGGGGTCGGTGCCGGCGCCGTGGTTGGGGTTGTGGCAGATGGATCCTTCGCAGGGGACGGTTTCGTTGCCGCCTTGTGGGTTTTGCATGACTGCGCCGCCGTTTTCGGCGGGGTCGGTGCCGGCGCCGTGGTTGGGGTTGTGGCAGATGGATCCTTCGCAGGGGACGGTTTCGTTGCCGCCTTGTGGGTTTTGCATGACTGCGCCGCCGTTTTCGGCAGGGTTGGTGCCGGCGCCGTGGTTGGGGTTGTGGCAGATGGATCCTTCGCAATCACCTTCTGTGGTGCTGCCCTCGATCGGGGCGATGCTCGCCGAGGTCGATGCACCGGTGGGGTTGCTCGTTTCGGACTGTGCAGGTCCGTCGTCGTTACAAGCCGAGGTCAACAACGCAAATGCGGCTACGGCGAATGTGATGGCAATTCGGCGAATCATGGGTACCTTTTCCTAAATAGTGGGTTCAGGGTTGTCAACGGTACTGGTGCACGCGTGTGCCGCCCGCCCAACGGTCGTGAATGCCCTGTTTCGAAGAATCGTTGTGAATGGTGACGGCGATGATGACCCGAAGGACAAGATCCACCAGGCCACCGATGTAGGGAACAGCGCTGGTAACCATGAACAGGTTGCGGACGGTGGCCTGTAACACGGTCGGATGACCGGAATTCGGACCGCTCACACGTAAACCGAAGAGCATCTTTCCCGGGGTGGCGCCGAAAAGAGATTCGCATGCGATGAAGTAGGCAAAACCGGCAACGGCGGTGGCCGACACCGTGATAACAAGATCGCCAGCGCTACCCAGACCAGCAAGAATGGCGAACAGGACCGCTCCGACGATGAGAGCATCAACAAGGCGGGCGGCAAACCGAATCCCCAAACCTGCAGGTCGCAACTCGTGCTCGCCACGGTGTCGGGCACGGCTTTCGGGTACTGTCATAATCTTCTCCCCTCGCGTGTGTACCGGTCCTGTGTGTATCCCGGTTTCATGAACGCTCGTACGGCAATTCTGTGTTGTATGTAACGAACCTGCAGGGAATTGTGCGATGCCACTGCTCGGCGACTCTGTGCGAAGACTCTGTGATACCGATAGCGCCCAATCGAACTTTAGTTCATGAATCGAGATCGCGCGCAGTTGTCGGAGTGAAAGTATTGACCCGAGCGGTTTCTACCGTGTGCTCAGGCGAAACCACCCCCTATTGATGCTGGCAGGCCCTGGGTAG
This sequence comes from Rhodococcus ruitaii, assembly GCF_055230935.1. NCBI lineage: Bacteria > Bacillati > Actinomycetota > Actinomycetes > Mycobacteriales > Nocardiaceae > Rhodococcus > Rhodococcus ruitaii. The sequence goes on from NZ_JBUYWC010000007.1 coordinate 27,047, forward strand.
TTGCTGCTCCACAAGTAGCGTTTGTGGAGTTCGTGAACCTTGTTGTTGGTCCTTTGTCCGGGGAGGACATGCGTTCGAGTTGGGTCTTCGACCGGAAGCCGACACCTGACCATCAGAGCCATGTGGGTCCTGGAGTAATTGTGAGACAACGTTTTTCGCAAACCCGGCCCTTCTCGACCGGCCCGCCATGCTGGCCAGTGGGTTCGGGGGCGAGGTCTGCCGATTCGGGAGGACGTCAGTTGTCGCGCAATCCGATCGTGAGGCCGTCCTTGTGGCAGGCTGCGGCTTGGCAGTTCCAACCGTCGACGGCGACGGTGTCGGTGGGTGCGATGGTGCTCGCGTAGTCGGTGGCGACGGTGATCGCGTCTGTGCAGCCGACACGGCCCGCTGCGGTGCCGACGGCAATGACATGGCGGGTGGCCCCGCCGGCGTCGGTGATGGGTCCGCAGTTCACGTCGTCGACGGTCGCAGCAGGGGCGGGAGCCGGCGGCTCGGTGCGGTCGACCCGGTGCGGTGTCGAGTTCGGCTCCGGAGTACGGACGACCGACGATGCTGGAGGAGGCGGAGTAGCCGGAGCAGCGGCGCCACGTAGTCCGATGTGGAGGCTGTCGTTGAAGCAGATGTGCGGAAACGTGGTGTCGGGCTGGGGCTCGCAGGTCCATCCGTCGACGGTGACTGCATCGCCCGTGCGGGCAGCTCCGACGTAGTCGCCGGCGATGGTAATCGCGTCGGTGCAGCCGGCACGGCCGGCGTCGGACGCGAATGCGATGACGTCGGCGTCGGCGCCGTTGCTGCCGGTGACGGGGCCGCAGTCGACGTCTGTCAGCGGAGCTGGTGCGGGAGCAGCGGGATGAGTGGGGCTCGGGGCTGGTAGCGGTGCGCGACTGGGACCGACGAGTTCGACCGCGGTGGTGGCGGGTGATGGTGTGGTCGTGCTGGTTGACGCGGCGACGTTTGAGGAAGATGTAGTGGTCGACGGCAGGTCGGGGCTGTCGGCGCTGTTGCTGCTGCATCCGGCGGCGACGGTCGCGATGGCGGCGACGGTCGCCGAAGTGAGAGCGGCTCGCGTACTCAGGCGCATTCGAATCTCCATGTTCCTTGTGGGTGGCCAGCTCGAGGATGATCGCGTGCGTGTAGAGGTCCACCAACCGCACACTGTATGTCCGCTTCGGCGGAAGCGCGGTCCAAGCGGTCTCGCCCATCGACAAAAAAATTGGTGGTAATGACAAGAATCGCTTGTGAAGTCGCAAAGTATGCCGCGTGACGTGGGGTTTTCTTCCGGGCTTCCCAATGTTACCGACGAGTTGGAAATGGAAAGCGGACTTGCCGCACCTCCAGCCTTCGCTTTCGCCCGATTCATAAGTTAAGTTTTCCTGGACTGACCGCGGCGGGGAGGCTGTGGTCTCGGCTCGGTGAACCCTTACCGTGACCGGGGAATGATGGATGCCACGACGCCGGTTTTCCATCAAAATCCTTTGTTGTCAAAAGGATTTGCTCCAGTCACCTGATTTCAGACGGATCGTTTGCGGAGGTGGGGAGGCATGCGCTCAATTCGGATACGGCAGAGGATGCGACTGGCGATGGCGATCGGTTGCGTTGCCCTGGTCGGCGCTTGCATAGCTGCTCGTGGTCACGACGATGCGGCTACCGACGACGTCGAGGCTCTCGATCCCGCGTCGGGTCGATCGCTCGCTGTGACGCCACCCCCAGAGTCGGAACCTGCGACTGTGCGGGCGGAGTCGAACGTCCCGATGGTGCCCTTGACTCCAGGGCAGACGCCTCCGCAGTTCGTGTTGTTCTCGTTCGATGGTGTTGGCCTGACACCGAACTGGGATATGTTCCTCGAGACCGCCGATCGGGTTGATGCCCGCTTTTCCGCCTTGATGACGGGCCTGTACTTCCTCACTGACGGCAACGCGCACCATTATCAAGGCCCGGGTCATGCTCCCGGCAACGCGGCGATTGCTTTCGGTGGAGACCAGGATGCGGTGATCGAACAGATCGGCTACCTCAACCGCACATGGCAGGCCGGGCATGAGATGGGAACGCACTACGTCGGCCACTTCTGCAATGGGGCCGGTTACCACGGCCATCAATGGACAAGTGCCGACTGGACACATGAACTCGACCAGTTCTTCTCACTGATGAACAACTGGCGTACAAACAACGGCATCACCACCGGGCCGGATCTGCTCTTCGACGGGGACGAAGTTCGAGGTGGGCGCACCCAATGTTTGGAAGGTCGACTGGATCAACTGATCCCGGCGTGGCACCAGCACGGGATGACCTGGGACTCGTCGATGCCCGCATCCGAACCAGGCATCGCCTGGCCGCAGAAGGTGGACGGGATCTGGGAATTCCCCATTCCTTATGTGTACTCACCACCGCTCGGTAAGCGGCAGACCGCGCTCGACTACAACTTCTGGTACACGCTCAACGGCGCGAAGGACCAGCCGCATACCGCCGAACGTGCCGCCGAGATTACCATCGGAACGTATCGGCACATGTTCGACGAAGCCTACAACGGCAACCGGGCACCGCTGGTGGTCGCCAATCATTTCAACGAGTGGAACGGCAACGCGTTCAACCCTGCCACTGCAGAGTTCATGGCCGACGTATGCGGACTGCCTGATACCTACTGCGCCACCTACTCCGATGTCGTGGAGTGGATGGAACTACAAGACCCGCACGTGCTCGCCGAACTGCAGACTCTTTCACCTGTCGCTGCAGATGCTCCGGGCATCTGAGCTCATACCGCGGAGAATGCGCTCCACATGACCGACAACACCTTGACGCGATCCGTGCACAGCACGATCCCCGTGGTACACGAACTTCTCGCCAGCAGGATCGCTCGTCGCCGACTACTCGCCCTCGGTGCCCTCGCGATTCCCGCCGTAGTGGCAGCGTGTGGCAACCGAAGCGCCCCGGTTGCAGTACAGTCCGAACCTGCTCCGATGGAAGCATTCTCCAGACCGTCGCCCGCATCGTCATCGGCTGCCGAAGCCACCTCGGCCACCGCTGTCGACGTGAACAGTTTCTCGAGGAAGATTCCGCAACTGTGGGGAACCGACCTCCCGGAGATCGACTCGACTCTGGCACCGTCAGCCGATGGAATCCACACCATCGCGTTGACTCTCGATGCGTGCGGTGGCGCTCATGGATCAGGCATCGATACACAGATCCTCGCCACTCTGACGGAATATGCGATCCCAGCGACGGTATTCCTCAACGAGCGGTGGATACGAGCCAATCGTTCCGAGACCGAGAAGCTTGCTGCCAATCCAATGCTGCGCGTGGAGAATCACGGTTCTCTTCATGTCCCGCTATCGGTTACCGGACGAGCCGCGTACGGTATCGCCGGCACCGCGAATGTGGACGAGGTGGTCGAGGAGGTCGAATCCAATCGCCGTCTGCTCCGTAGCCTCGGTGTGGAGAGCACCTGGTTCCGCGCGGGCACTGCGCACTACGACGAGGTCGCTGTAGCGGTTGCTCGTGATCTCGGAGTCCGCATCGCCGGTTTCTCCGTCAACGCAGATTTCGGTGCCACCGCCAGTCCTGCGGTCGTGGAGAAGCAATTGCTCGCAGCCCCGGACGGCGCCATCATTCTCGCGCACATGAACCAGCCGTCGTCTGGCACTGCGTCGGGGCTGCACTCGGCGGTCGCCACGCTCCGCAGCAGCGGCGTGAGATTTGTGCACCTCGACCGCAGGAGGTCGTGACGGTGTTACCCGATCCTGCTTCCAGTCATCCGTTCAGCGTCGCTGCGGACGCGCTCAGTGCGAGCGAGGTCTGCTTCCACGTGGCTACATCAGGAGCGTCCAACAGGATGCCGCTGCGATTCTGTCGCGAGTGCCCGGTCGTCGCGTCGTGCCTCGATCATGCGCTGATGCACGATGACCGGTGGGGATTCACGCCCCGGTGAAAAGTCCCTTGGGGAAACAGCTGAACGCACGAGCATATTGTGAGGAACCGTCGTGGCACACACGCCGTCGTACGCACCGTGGCCGGGACGATCCGATACCGCCTGGATACCTTCCGTATCCACGCTCGCGCCGTCTCACCTGCGGCAGGAGCGAGCCGTGGACACTCCCGACATCTCCATCCTCGAGAACTTCCGGCGAGATGTGCACACGCCGTTCTCGGAAGGAACTCTGCTGTGTGCTGTGCTGGGTGGGCTCGTCGCGGTAGTACTTCTGGCCCAGACGATCGGACCTACATCGACGCAGATCGAGAATCAGGTGGTGTCGATCGCCGTCCGCACTCTGGGTCTTGTTGCTCTGATGGTGGCTCTCGTGGGGTACGTACGGGGCGCACCGGCATTACCGTTCGCCTCCCGGCGCGCGCACGCCCGGATGCAGGCACGTCCGCATCTGCTCGGGGTGCGGTATCCCGCGAGGTCGGTTACCGGCACCAGCGTCTTCCGCGTCGACGGCGGTGATGTACTGCAGGACACCGCAGTCGTCATCGACACTGCTGTCGAGGATGAACAGACGCTCTGCCTACTGCGAGCTTTCGACAAGTGGTTCGCGGCCCTCGAAGTCGACGACCTCGCTTGTCGTGGTGCGCGGCTGCGATTCGGCTCAGCAACGATCGTTGCGAGTGAGGAGATCTTCGGCCCTGGGGCGGTGGGCGGCTATCTCGTGCGTGACGCGCACCCGGACAACGGGTGCCTGCGCCTGCTCATTGCTGAACGCACCCGCTCCCGTGTGGTGAGTCCGTATCGCCGGGGCGAGGTTCTCGTTGTCTCGGACTGCCCACCGCGACGCCGGGAGTCCGCTGTCGTTCACATGACTCAGGGATGAGAGATGAGGGAATTGGTGCGGGCGTATCTTCTCCCGATCTGTTCGGTGGTGAAGCTGTGGAAAGCTACGCTACCGAGGACGGTGGCGGCCATGACATAGAGCACCAGCGACGCGTCGTCGATATCGTCGATACCTTGCCATGCCAAGAGTCCGAACACGATCGATGCGGTACCGCGGGGGCCGAGCAGGGCGAGGGCGCGTCTGTCGGGCGTCGTCAGGTCGGAGCCGACGAGGAAGAACGAGATGGGGACGAACCGGATGAGCGTCAACGCCACAGCCACGTAGACGAATACCTCCCAGCCGGGCAATCCCAGGCCGAACAGGTAGGAGACGGTGGCACCGAAGAGGAACCACATGGCCATGCTGCTCAACGTGGCGAGGTCTTCCGCCAACTCCAGCTCGGACTCGTCGAGCGTGCCGGTTGTGGTCCGAGCGGCGTGGTAGGCGATACCGCAGACGAAGGCCGCGATGAACCCGTTCGCGGAAAGCGCTCCCGCAGTGGCATAGGCAAGAAGCGCCAGCAGAACCACACCCATCCGCACGCCTTGTGCCGTGGTATGGCCTCGCCCTGTGGACAGTCTGGCCAGCCACGACCCGCCGAACCCGACGGCAGTGCCGACAATGCCGGCGATCAGCAATGATTGGATGCCGTGCACCAGTGCTTCACTGAAGTTTTCATCGATGTGGTCCTCACCGAGCATTGCGAGCGCGACGACGAACACGGGCGCGACGATTCCATCGTTGTAGCCGCTCTCGACGTTGAGAAGCCGCCGCACTCTCTCCGGCACCCTGCTGTCGCGTAAAAGGCCGGACGCCGGTGCGAGATCGGTCGGTACGACCACACACGCAACGACGACGAGTACGGCGGCAGAGGTAAACGGTAACAATGCAACGCCGAGGACAATTGCCCCGAGCAGTGAGAGTGGTAGCGCCCCGACCAGCAGGCGCGTCGACACAGCACGTTCACCTCCGAAGACTCCGCCGCGGACCTCGGTGGCGTCGACGAACAAGAGCAGCGCGAGGATCAGTTCGACTGCGTGTTCGGTGGCAGGCGCATCCAGCAGGTCGGTCAGGTCTTCGTGCATCAGGCTCGAGACGACGATTCCGGCGAGGACCATCACCAGCGGTGCCGCCAGGCGAAGCCGGGCGACCATCCGTGCCCCGAGCGCACACAGCAGCCCCACGCACAAGCCCACTACGACAAACGCACTCAACAAACTCTCCTTTGGAAGCGGAGCGGTCTGGTATTGCGATGATTGGCCGACAGTGACAGAACCCGCATACCTGAGTATCCGTGTTCGTGTCGTGATACGTCGAAAATTGCACGAACACCGGATGATCGGCAGCTGCGAAACGGCGGTATCCCGATGTGGCCGGTGGTCAACAATTTTCGTGTGCAGTAATGCGTGTTGTTCGGTCTCACCCTGGCACAGTTCGACATACTATGCAGAGGTACCTCAGGGGGCAGTATCGGTGGCGCTCTGTGCTTACACACGGAAAGTGCTTACACACGGAAATCCAGTGCTTCGACAATAAGGGTGTGACGAATGAAATCGATCCGATCGGTAGGTTTGCGAACTACTCTGCTCGTGATGGGAATGGTCGTTGCTGCCGGCTGTTCGGAGTCGCCGAGTGATACGACCACCGACGAGGTCGATGCGCGGCCGGAAACCATTCACGTGTCCTACGGCGAGGACGCCGACAATTATGGAATCCTTCACCTGCCGGGGGGCGATGGCCCGCACCCGGTGGTGGTCATGGTGCACGGTGGCGGATGGCTCGAGGATCACGACCTGTCGTACTTCGAACCGCTCTCTCGATCGCTCGCCGACGAAGGTGTCGCGGTCTGGAACATCGAATACCGCCGTGTCGACGGCACCGGCGGCTGGCCCGTCACTCTTGCCGATGCCGACGACGCCACTGAAGCGCTCGCGACCTCGGTGCAGGACGCAGCCGGGGGAAGCCTCGATCTGCAGCGTGTGCACCTCGCAGGGCATTCGGCGGGAGGGCATCTCGCCGCGTGGATCGCGGGGCGCCACACCCTCCCCCCGGAATCCCCAGGTGCGCAACCACAAATCCGGCCGGTGAGCGCGACGATCATGGCCGGCGTGTTCGATCTGTCACTCGCAGCCACTGCTGGCCACGATGGATTCGTGCGCGGCTTGCTCGACGGAATGCCCGAGGATCATCCCGACCGCTACGCGATTGCGTCACCGATCGAGCATCTTCCGGTCGGCCTGGAGGTGACCGCCATGCACGGAACGGCCGATCAGACAGTGAATCCGGTGCAGTCGAGTACGTATGTGGAAGCGGCGCAGGCCGCTGGTGATCCGGCCGAACTGCAGGTTCTCGACGGGGTCGGCCACGGCGACTTCGGGAATGTCGATTCCCCGGCCTGGGCTTCCGCCAAACAGGTCATTCTGGATCGCGTCGGTACCTGACGGCGCGTTCGGTGAACCGATAGCGCCACCACCGTGGCGTCGGCGGAATTCCGCACATTCGACAAGGGCTGGGTATGAGCAACGACATTGCCGCCGATTCTCGAATTCCGACAGAAACTGGCTCCCCGGCACCGATGGCGGGAGCCGGACAAGTAATCCGACGGTTTCCGCTGACGGTGTCGGTGTGCGTCGCGCTGCTGGTGACAGGCGTGGTGTCGCAGGGTCTGTGGCGTTCGGTAGAGACGACATCGTGGTTCGACGCTGTCGCGTACGGTGTGCCGGCATTGCGCGACGGTCACTGGTGGACGGTCCTGACCGGTCCGTGGTTGGGGCTCTCGCCGGCGCAGTACGTCTCGGTGATCGTCCTGGTTGCGGTGGGGCTCGCGATCGGAGAGTGGCGGCTGGGTACCCGCATCACCGCGGTCGTCGCTGCGACAGGCCAGATAGTGGGAGTGCTCGGCGCGTGCGGTGTACTGATGCTGGGAGAGGCAGTCCGGTGGACGTGGGCGTCGGAGCTGGCGGACGTGCGCGATGTGGGTGCCACCACCGCTGTCGTCGCGGTGCTCGCCGCGGCAACGGCGACGGTGTTGTCGCCATGGCGATTACGTAGCCGCGCCTTGCTCTACGGCTATGTCATCGTGGGATTCTTGTTTCTCGGTCGCTTTGCTGATCTGACTCACTTGATCGCGTTCGTGGTCTTCGTTCTGGTCGGTGAACGCTGGTGTTCACGCACGGAACACGGACTGCGACCGCGTACGCGCCGCGAAGCGCGTCTGGTCGCATCGGCCGGATTGTGGGTGATCGCCGCCGTGCATGTGGTGGTGTTCTTCTTCCCTGGCGATGGGCCCTTCGGACCGACAGAGGCGCACGAGGCTTCCGGATGGTCCACGGCGGTGTCCGCGCTGGTTGCGGTGGCACTGGCAGAGCAATTGCGCCGCGGCCGCCGGTGGGCGTGGTGGCTCACCGTGCTGTACTCCTGTGTCGTTGCCGTGGCCACCCTGACCGTTGTGATTCTGGTGATTGCCACGGATTTCGAGAGTATCGGTGCCCTGACGGCAGGAACCGGCCTGTTGTGGGCGGGGGAAGCAGTGTTGCTCCTCTCGGGGCGCAGCGCATTCACCGTGACGAGACGTCGACGTGTCGCAGGGGCACCCGAGGGTGATGTCGTCGATTCGGTTCGTCGCCTCATCCGCCGGCACGGTGGCAGCACCATGTCCTGGATGATCACCTGGGCCGGGATGGACTACTTCTTCGCCGCCGATGGCGGCGGTGTGATCGGCTACCGGCGGCACGCGGGAATGGTCATCGCGCTTGCAGATCCGGTCGCGGATACCGCCGCACAGCCGGAACTGGTCGACGACTTCGTTCGCTTCGCCGAATCACAAGCCGTGATCCCTTGCTTGTTCTCGGTGTCCGAACAGGCCGCAGACCTGGCCCGGCAGCGGGGATGGTTGGTGCTGCAGATCGCCGAAGACACGATCATCGACCTACCCGGCCTCCAGTTGACGGGTAAGAAGTGGCAGAAGGTGCGCTCGGCGCTGAACAAAGCCGAAAAAGCCGACACGGCATTTGTTCTCGGAAATCTTCGGGAGCAGAATCAGGAAGTCCTGGCGCAGGTCCGCGCGATCTCCGAACAATGGGTCGGTGAAAAGGATCTTCCCGAAATGGGATTCACGCTCGGTACCGTGGAAGAAGCTCTCGACGACGATGTGCGAGTGGCGCTCGCCATCGATACCGCGGGCACCGTACAAGCTGTCCTCTCGTGGATTCCCGTGTTCCGCGGTGGCGATCGTCTCGGTGGCTGGACTCTCGACGTGATGCGCAAACGTACCGGACCCGGTGCCAACAACATGATCGAGTTCTTGATTGCCCGTTCGGTACTGGCATTCAAAGATGAAGGTATGGAGTTCGTTTCGTTGTCCGGGGCGCCGCTGGCGAGATCTGGTGCCGACGCACCCCTGCGTGGTCTCGACGGTGGACTGGACCTGCTCGGCCGAGCCCTCGAACCGTTCTACGGGTTTCGGTCGCTGCATCAGTTCAAGATGAAGTTCAACCCGCGGTACGAGCCGGTGTACATGTGCTTCCGTGATGAAGCAGACCTTCCGCGCATCGGTGTTGCCATTTCTCGCGCGTACCTGCCAACTGCAACGCCACGGCAACTCGTTGCATTGGCACGCAGCGGGCATAAGTGACAGACGGGGGAGCTCCCTCGTAATCCGGTGTCCGCGGGCACCGTGGTGTGAACCATCGAGTCGGCGATGGTGGCAACGTCAGCTGATGGAGTCGCGTATCGGAGGCCCGCCGTCGTTCGTCGGCACAATCGAATGGGCGAGGGCCTGAACCAGGAACTCGAGCTCGGGTGTCGGGGTGGTGCCGTTGCGGACCACCCCGCACACCGGAACCTGCAGCAGGCGACGATTGTCGCGCATGAACTTCAACCCCCTGGTGGGGGTCTCGGCTGCGGTGCTGGCATACAACAACGTCCACGCACGCGGATTGGTGAGGACTTCGAGGGTGGCCGTGTGGTCGCTGGCGATCGCCGGCCCGAGACGGACACGCCGCCCCACCTCGACGAAGGCGTCCTCGACGACCCGATGCAGCAGCACCTGGCTGTTCCTGGGCGGGAGTAGCAGGGGGAAGTGGGCCAGCTCCCCAAGGTCGACGGTGGAGAATGCCGACAGCGGGTGGTGGCCGGAGGTCACGATCACCAGATCCTCGATGCCGAGTCGCACTGTCTCGAGCCCGGGGCGGTCCACCTCCCCGCGGATCAGTGCAAGATCGGCTTCGCCGGAGGCGACGGAATTGACGCGATCGGTGAAATCCTTGAGGACGAACTCGACGTCGAGGTTGGGGTGCCGCTCGCGTACCTGTGCGATCGCGTCGAGGCTCTGCGTCGCGAAACTCATGTTTGCCGCGATGCGGATGCTGTCCCGGGGTTCGGTGCCCACGTCGAGCGCTCGTGCTTCGAGCCCCAGTACCTCCGCGGCGATCGGCATCAGCCGCATACCGGCGGGGGTGAGCTTGACCGAGCGGGTAGACCTGTCGAACAGGCTCGTGCCGAGCTCATGCTCGAGTTTCGCGATCTGGTGGCTGATCGCGGACTGCGAGATGAAGCACCGCTGCGCTGCCCGGGAGAAGCTGGACTCCTCGCCGACAGCGAGGAAGTAGCGTAGTTGTCGGAAGTCCATCAAACCCCATTTATGAGCGAAACAGATAACAGTTTTTCGAATACCCCAGGTTACTGGATTCCAAGGGCTGTGGATACCTAGGTTTGAAGTCATACAAGAACGTCAAAGTGGAGGTATCGGCAGCATGGGTGGTGCACACAAGGGAGAGACGACAGTCGTCGACCGGACCGAGGTAGTGATCGTCGGATCCGGATTCGGTGCCCTTGCCGTGGCGAAGAAGCTGGGCAAGGCAGGCACGCCGTTCGTTCTCATCTCGGAGACCACCGAGCACCTGTTCCAGCCCTTGCTGTACCAGGTCGCGACGGGTGTCATCTCGCCCGGCGAGATCGCCCCATCCGTCCGTGCGATCCTCGCGAAGTACCCGAACGCCGACGTCCGGCTCGGCCGTGTGGTCGAGGTGAACCCCGACGACAACACCGTCGTGTACGAGGCAGCGGGAACACGGCACACCCTCGGCTACGAGCATCTGGTCGCTGCAACCGGCGCGCGGCAGGCGTACTTCGGTCGCGACGAGTTCGCCGACGTGACCTTCGCCCTCAAGACCGTGGACGATGCCGAACGGCTCCGCCGCCAGATCATCCGGTGCTTCGAGGAAGCACACATCACCACAGACCCCGAGCATCGTAAGAACCTGCTCAGCTTCATCGTTGTCGGCGCCGGCCCGACAGGTGTCGAGCTGGCCGGACAGATCAAGGAGCTCGCTCAGCGCTACTTCGGGGAGTCGATCGGCAACATCAAGGGCGAAGACGTCACCGTCACACTCGTCGAGGGCGCCGACAAGGTGCTCCCGCCGTTCGGCGGAAAGCTCAGCGAGTACTCGAAAGTGTCCCTCGAGAAGGCCGGTGTCGACGTCGTCGTCAACACCATGGTCACCGATATCGACGAGCATGGCGCAACCCTGTCGACGCCGACCACAGAGGAAAGTCGCCGGCTCACGGCTGAAACGATCATCTGGTCCGCCGGAGTCCAGGCCAACGATTTCGCCGGCGTCCTGGCCGAGCGCACGGGCTGCGAGACCGTCCGCAGCGGGCGGCTTCTTGTCGACAACGATTTCACCGTCGGACGCGCCGACAACATCTACGCCATCGGCGACATGGTCACGCTCGACAACCTGCCTGCGCAGTCGCCGTTCGCGATGCAGGGCGGACGGCACGTCGCGAAGCTGATCCTCGGCAAGGTGCCCGCGGGAACCGCGTTCCAGTACCGGGACAAGGGCAGCATGGCGATCATCAACCGATTCCGCGCGATCACTCGTGTCGGCAAGATCGAACTCACCGGCTTCCTCGCGTGGGTTCTGTGGCTCGCCGTACACCTGGTGTACCTGGTCGGATTCCGCAACCGGTACATCGCGGTGATGTCGTGGTGCGGTTCGTTCCTCGGACACCGCCGTCCGCACTTCTACTACGCGCAGGAACTCGAGCCGGCAGCCCCCGCTGACGCGGAGAAGCCGGCCGAGGCGCCGAAGGTGGGCGCATCGAAGGCGGACACGCCCAAGGCAGATGCGCCCAAGCAGCTGAGTAAGCGGGCGAAGCGGAAGGCCGCGGCCGCGGCACGCGTGCCCGTCTCAGTTTCGTAGGCGCTGGATTCTGTTGGGTGCCGACGACTACGACGCGACGCGGGATGCCCTCACAGTGTTTCGACATCGTGCGGCGCGCGGGACTGATGTGTGCGCCTCGCGACCCGACCGGGTATATGTATGCGAAGGGGGGCGCACACCAGGTCGGACACGGTGTGCGGTGGTCAGCACTCTCCTCCCCACACCCGAGAGGAGTCGATGTGTCGATCCGATCCACGTCCAGCAGAACGGCCAGGTCGCAAACCCAGCAACCGCGGCCGCGCCGCACCGTCGAGCATGAGGGGCCTTCGTTCACCGAGGCCATCCATTCGCGCCTGTTCTCGAACTACGAGCCGCCTCGGGGTGATCGGCCCGGAGCTGCCTGACGTCGACCCGGCGGTAAGGCAGACTGCCGGAGTATGAGTGCATCGTCGAAGAACCAGAGCACACGTATCGTCCTGGCGTCTCGCCCCGATGGAAAACCGACAGCCGACAACTTTCGAACCGAGATCGTCGACCTTCCCGCACTGTCCGACGGGCAGGTCCTGCTGCGGACCGTCTACCTCTCCCTCGATCCCTACATGCGCGGCCGCATGAGTACCGCAAAGTCGTATGCGCAGCACGTGGAACTCGACGACGTGATGGTCGGCGGCACGGTCGGGCAGGTCGTCGAATCGCTGCACCCAAGCCTCGCGGCCGGCGACTATGTGCTCGCGGGCGCGGGCTGGCAGTCGCACGCGGTGGTCAGCGGCGATGAGGTGCGCAAGCTCGACCCCGACGCAGCACCGCTGTCCACGGCGCTCGGCGTGCTGGGGATGCCGGGCTTCACGGCCTACTCGGGGCTATTGAAGATCGGGCAGCCCAACGAAGGCGAGACCGTCGTCGTCGCGGCTGCGACCGGGCCTGTCGGGTCTGCGGTCGGCCAGATCGCGAAGCGCGAGGGTGCTCGCGCAGTGGGTATCGCGGGCGGGCCGGAGAAATGCAGAGCCCTGATCGACGAATTCGGGTTCGATGCCGCCGTCGACCACCGCGACCCCGACTTCGCGCAGAAGCTCGCCGACGCGGTGCCCGACGGTATCGATGTGTACTTCGAGAACGTCGGTGGGCATGTCGCCGACGCGGTGATGCCGTTGTTGAATCTCTATGCGCGCATCCCGGTCTGCGGTCTGGCAGCCCAGTACAACGGTGTCGACCTCGAGCGCCGCGACCGCCTCCCGGGATTCTTCTCGCTGATCCTCGTCAAGAGTCTCACGATCAGGGGATTCATCCAGTCGGAGTTCGTGTCCGAGATGTACCGCGATTTCCTGCGCGACGCATCGGATTGGGTGCGCAGCGGCAGCCTGAAATACCGCGAAGACATCGTCGACGGCCTCGAGAATGCCCCCGAGGCGTTCATCGGTCTGCTCGAAGGAAAGAACTTCGGAAAGCTGCTGATACGGGTCGCGCCGGAGCGGTGATGTCCGCGCCGGAGCGACCGGGCACCGATCAGGCGATGCGTTCGAATACCGCGGCGAGACCCTGTCCGCCGCCGATGCACATCGTCTCCAGCCCGTAACGGCCTTCGCGACGGTCTAATTCGCGCAGCAGTGTCGCGAGGATGCGGCCGCCGGTCGCGCCGACGGGGTGGCCGAGTGAGATGCCGGAGCCGTTGGGATTGAGGCGGCTGTCGTCCGCGTCGATACCCCAGGTGCGGATCACAGCGAGAGCCTGCGCTGCGAACGCTTCGTTGAGTTCGATGACATCCATGTCGGCGAGGGTCAGGCCGAGACGGCCGAGTGCCTTCTCGGTTGCCGGGACCGGGCCGATTCCCATGGTGCGGGGCGGAACTCCGGCAACTGCCCAGCTGGCGAGCCGAGCGAGGGGCCGCAAGCCGAGCTTCGCGGCCTTGTCCGCGGTGGTGACGATGCTCAGGGCCGCGCCGTCGTTCTGCCCGCTCGCATTCCCGGCGGTCACGGTGGACTCGGGATCGACCTTGCCGCGGATCGGACGCAGCTTCGCGAGCGTCTCGACGGTGGTGTCGGCGCGGGGATGTTCGTCGGTGTCGACGACCAGCGGTTCACCCTTGCGCTGCGGCACGGTCACGGGGACGATTTCCTGCGCGAACACACCGTTGCGCTGTGCGGCGACGGCACGCTGGTGCGACTGCACGGCGAGCGCATCCTGATCCTCACGGCTGAGGGAGAATTCGGCGCGCAGGTTCTCGGCGGTCTCGATCATCCCACCGGGGACGGGGAAGTCGCGGCCACCGGCGGTGACGCGGGCACGCGCGAGCCGGTCGTTGAGGGCGACGGCCTCGCCCTTGACGCCCCAGCGCATCCCGGTGGCGTAGAACTCGGCCTGACTCATGGACTCGGCGCCACCAGCGAGGATCAGATCGCTGCCGCCGGTCTGCACCTGCATGACGGCCTGCAGGATCGCCTGGAGGCCGGAGCCGCAGCGCCGATCCACCTGAATGCCAGGAACATCCACGCCGAGACCAGCATTGAGCGCGGCGATGCGTCCGATCGCCGGGTTCTCACCGCTCGGAGACGCCTGTCCGAGGATGACATCGTCGACGTCGGAACCGGAGATGCCGGTACGCGACACGATCTCGCGGATGACGGTGGCAGCCAGGTCTTCCGGTGCGACGTCTTTCAGGACGCCACCGAAACGGCCGACCGGGGTGCGAAGCGGTTCGCAGATCACTACGTCGGTCATGAATACTCTCCGATCAATTGTTCTGGGTGCGGGTGTAATCCGACGAGATCTCGTCTGCGGTGGAAACGAGGGAGGGAACCAGCCGATCGTGGAGGGCTTCGATCGGGTAGCGCGCTGCGTGGGTGGAGATGTTCACCGCGGCCACCACGGCGCCGGATGTGTCGCGGATCGGTGCGGCCAGTGACCGCAGTCCCTCCTCGAGTTCCTGGTCGACGATGCAGAATCCGTCACTCCGCACCCGGTCGAGTTCGGTGCGCAACGTGTCGGGGGTGTGCGCCGTCGAGCCGGTGACGGGTGTGAGATCGGCGCGCGCGAAGTACTCGTCCAGTTCGTCGTCGGGCAGGCCGGCGAGCAGGACACGGCCCATCGAGGTCGCATGCGCGGGGAAGCGTGTGCCGAGAGTGATGGTGACTGTCATGATGCGGTTGACCGGTACACGCGCGACGTAGACGACGTCGTCGCGGTCGAGCACCGACACCGACGTCGACTCGTGGACCTTCTGGGCGAGTGCTTCGAGATGGGGTCGTGCGACTTCGGGCAGCGACAGCGCCGACAGGTAGCTGTATCCCAGTTCGAGGACCCTCGGGGTCAGCCAGAATTGAGACCCGTCGGTGCGTACGTAGCCGAGTTCGGTCAACGTGAGCAGGAAGCGGCGCGCGGTAGCGCGGGTGAGCCCGGTTGCGCGCGCGACGTCGGACAGGGTGCGTCGCGGGTTGTCGGCGCCGAATGCCTTGATCACCGCCAGCCCACGGGCAAGCGACTGCACGTAGTCGGGAGACGCGCCCCCCGAGGTGTCCTTCGCAGCGGAATCCGTCACGACTGGTTCTTCGTCAGATGGTCGCTGATCAGTTGCGTGACCGTAACGGCCTGTTCGATATTCGCGAGGTGCGCGCCGGGCGCGACGATGTGGAACTCGGACCCGGCGATGCCCTCCGAGAGGGCCTGCATCGTGGCGGGCGGGGTCGCGGGGTCCTGCTCGCCGGCGATCACAAGTGTGGGTGCAGTGATGCGCGCGAGGTCGTCGCGGCCGTCCCAGGTTGCCAGGGCCTCGCAGCATCCTGCGTAGCCCTCGTCGGTGGTGCCTTTGACCATCGCGACGTGCCTGCCGACGAGGTCGGGGTCGCTCTCGGCGCGGCCGGGGCTGAACCAGCGCGACACGATGGACTCGGCGATGGAGGCGAGCCCATCGGTGCGCACGGTCGCGGCGCGATCGACCCACGGTTGTGCGGGCAGGAACGCCGATGACGTGCACAACAGCGTTAGCGAGCGGATGCGGTCGGGGTGGTTGGCCGCGAGCCATTGGCCCACGGCACCGCCGAGGGAAAGTCCGACGTAGTGCGCGGTCTGCACGTTCAGAGCGTCGAGCACCGCGGTGATGTCGGCGCCCAGTTCGCTGATCGTGTAGGGGCCATGCGGTGTGGGGGAGGAGCCGTGACCGCGGTGGTCGACGGCGATGAGGTGCCAGTCCGTCGACAGCGTGTCGATCTGTGGCTGCCACATCGACAGGTCGGATCCGAGCGAGCCGAGGAAGAGCACCGCCGGTGCCGACGGGTCTCCGTGCTGCTCGTAGTGCAGCGTGACAGTCAATTCAGGCTCCATGAGTTCGCAATGAGGACAGGTGAACGCTATGCGGACAAGGCTAGAACGGGCCGACGCGTGAAGCAATGGCTGGGACGCAGATTGTTCGTATTGCGGACGAGGGTTCACATCACGTACGCATCCGGCTATTCTGGCATGCATGGACAAAGTCGTTGCCTCCGCCGCCGAGGCAGTAGCCGACGTTCCCGACGGTGTGACCATCGCCGTCGGTGGATTCGGCCTGGTCGGCATCCCCGAGATCCTCATCAACGCACTGCTCGAGCAAGGCGCCACCGACCTGGAGACCGTCAGCAACAACTGCGGTACCGACGGCTTCGGTCTCGGCCTACTTCTCGAGAAGGGCCGCATCCGGCGCACGATTTCGTCGTACGTCGGCGCAAACAAGGAGTTCGCTCGTCAGTACCTGTCGGGTGAGCTCGAGGTCGAGCTGACGCCGCAGGGCACGCTTGCCGAACGTATGCGCGCAGGCGGGGCCGGTATCCCCGCGTTCTTCACTCCGGCCGGTGTCGGCACGGCCGTCGAAGAGGGTGGCCTGCCGCTGCGTTACGACGGGCACGGCGGTATCGAGCTCGCCTCGAAGCCGAAGGAAACCCGCGAGTTCGACGGCGAGACCTATGTGATGGAACGCGGAATCGCCGCCGATTACGCGCTCGTGCACGCCTGGAAGGGCGACCGGCACGGCAACCTCGTCTACCGCGCATCGGCGCGCAACTTCAACCCGCCCGCCGCAATGTCGGGGCGGGTGACCATTGCCCAGGTCGAACAGCTCGTCGAGCCGGGAGAGCTGGACCCCAACGAAATTCACACGCCCGGCATCCACGTGCAGCGAGTGGTGCACGTCGGCAAGATCGAGGTCGGAATCGAGAATCGGACGGTGCGCTCATGACTCGGAGCATCAAGGGCATGACCCGCGAAGAAATGGCCGCGCGCGTGGCCGGAGAGCTGCGCGACGGGCAGTACGTCAACCTCGGCATCGGCATGCCCACGCTGGTACCGAACTTCATCGAGCCAGGGATCGAAGTCATCCTGCACGCGGAGAACGGTGTACTCGGTGTCGGCCCCTACCCGACCGAAGACGAGCTCGATCCCGAGCTCATCAACGCGGGTAAGGAGACGATCACCGCGATTCCCGGCGCCTCGTTCTTCGATTCGTCGCAGTCGTTCGGCATGATCCGCGGTGGTCAGATCGACGTCGCCGTGCTCGGCGCGATGCAGGTCTCGGCCAAGGGCGACATCGCCAACTGGATGATTCCGGGTGCCATGGTCAAGGGTATGGGCGGCGCGATGGATCTCGTGCACGGCGCCAAGCGAGTCATCGTGATGATGGATCACGTCAGTAAGAAAGGAGACCCGAAGATTCTCGAAGAGTGCGTGCTTCCCCTCACCGGCAGAGGATGCGTGCAGCGGATCATCACCGATCTTGCTGTCATCGACGTCACCGAGGATGGATTGACGCTCATCGAGACTGCACCGGGCGTCACCACCGAAGAGGTGGTTGCGGCGACGGGTGCGAAACTCCTCGTGTGACGCGCGGACACTCCGGCTCGTAGGCGGGGGCAGACCGAGGACGCCTTGATGTTCGCGGTGAGATCGCGCCCTCGGGACTCGGACAGTCGCGAGATGCCGAGTAGCGTGACGATGGCACCGCCGATCATGATGAGGCTCAACGGCTGACTCGAATTTTCATAGCGGTCTTCGTGATCGGGCAATTTCGCGGATCCGTAGTTCTCTGCTGCCGCCGGAATCGCCGTGGTCACCACGTTCCATCCGGCGCGGCCGTCGCTCAGGTGGTCCAGGGGTGCGAACTGGCGGGCGACAGGTTCAGCGCGTCGGCTACGAAGAACGCATCGAAGAACCCGCGTTCGGCGGTCTGGGCAATCGACTTCCAGAATCCGAGACGGTGCATGGTCTCCGGGTGCGTGCGCGGTGAGCGCCATACCGACTGCGCGACGCCTACACCTTGCGCACACAGGGCGAGATGCCTTCCCCTGCTCGAGGGACCTTTGTCTCCGTTCCACGACAACGCGGCGCCGTCGTCACGCGTGTGGATTGTTGTGATCAGCTGTCGCTACCGAGTGATCGTCGAGCAAGGCGAGTTCGTCGTCGTCGAGTCCGAGGCTCAGGGCTGCGAACGAGTCGATCACGGATTCCGGTCTGGATGCGCCGGGGATGGGCATCACCACGGGCGACCGGTGAAGCTGCCAGGCAAGGGCGACACGGTGCACGCTCACCCCGCGCTGCCGGGCCACCGTCTCGAACGGAGAGCCGCCTTCGCCCAGGGCCTTTGCCTGTCTCATCCCACCGAACGGCCCCCACGAGAGGAACGCCAGTCCGTGCGCCTCGCACGCCCGGATCTCCGGCTCGGACGAGCGGAAGGCGGGCGAGTATTCGTTCTCGACAGCCACCAGGGCATCACCCAGCACTTGCTGTGCGATGCCGATCTGTTCGACGTTCGCGTTGGAGATCCCGACGCGTTGCACCAGTCCTTCGTCCCGTAGCGACCGCAGAGCAAGCATCGACTCCTCGTACGGCAGTTGTGGGTCGGGTCGGTGGTGGAAGTACAGCGGCAGCGGGTCCAGGCCCAGCCGACCGATGGACGCGACGCACGCCGCCCGCAGGTGTCGGCGACTCCCGTCGATCCACCAGGTGTCGTTCGCGGGATATCGAAGGTGCCCGCCCTTCGTCGACACGACGACGTCATCGAGGGAGCCCGGCCAAGTCCGCAGTGCGTCGATCAGCGCCAGCTCGTTGACGCCGTCCCCGCCGCCGGCCGGCCCGTAGACGTCGGCGGTGTCGAAGAACCGGATCCCCGCATCGAGAGCGGCGTGAACGGTGCGCCGTCCGCGTTCCACGTCGTATCCCGGAACCTGTGTAATCGTCATCGCGCCGAATCCGATTGCGGGCAACCGGAGATCACCGACAGTGCGGTAGCCGCCCGTCATTTTCCGACTGCCGTCCAACCGCCGTCGACAGGCATGGACACACCGGTCACGAAACTCGCGTCGAGTGCCAAATTCTCGATCGACCGGGCCATTTCGTCCGGACGGCACAATCTACCGAGCGGGCAACGTTTCTCGATCTCCGAGACGTCGTAGCCCTGATCGATCATCTCCTGCACCATCGGCGTCAGCGTGTGCCCGGGAGCGACGCTGTTGACTCGGATGTGCGGAGCCCATTCGATCGCCAGGTTCCGGGTCAGCTGTGAGATGGCAGCCTTCGCCGTTCCGTAGTCGGCCTGCTTGGCCCATCCTCCGTATGCAGTGGTCGACGAGATGGTCACGATCGACCCGGACGATTCCGCTTCCAGCAGCGGACGCGCGAACGCCGACGCGACCAGCAGCGTACCCAGGACATGCACGTCGAACACTCGACGCACCCGCTCGGGATCGAGCTCCAACGCGGGGACGAACTCGCCGCGGATGCCGTGGCTCGTCACCAGAACGTCGGGAACTGCGCCGGAGGCTGCTGCAGCCTTCGTCATCGCGGCCTCGACCGCTTCCTGATCCGTGACGTCCACGTCGAGATACCGCACGGCTGCCCGCGGACTCGACGGGGTTGCCGGATCGAACACGGTCACCGACAGACCACGATCCAGGAGTCGATCGACGACGGCGTCGCCGATTCCGCTGGCACCGCCCGTGACTACCGCGTGTTTTGCTGTCATGGATAAACCTTCCGGGATGCGTCTGTGAGCAATGGGGTGTGCCTGCAGGCCGGTGCCTCGGCCGACTGCTGGCGTCTACGCCCGCGTCGGCGCGTACTTGGACGCGAATGCGTGGATGCTCGCGACAACGTGGTCGAGTTCCTCCTGGCTCATGCCGTGGCTCATCCCCAGCGACATGCCGCGTTCGAAGACTTCATCCGCGTTCGGAAGCCCGCCTTCGGGAACGCGATGGGTGACGTTGCGCATCATCGGGTGCCGTGTCACGTTGCCACTCCAGACCGTTCGGGTGTCGATACCCGCAGCCTCGAGTGATTCCTGAAGGTCCGAACGGGAGAAGCCGGCGTCTTCGCGAATGGTGACCGGATAGCAGAGCCACGCGGTGTGAAACTCCGGAAGCTGCTGCGGCAGGCGGAAAAACTCGGGGTATGCGCCGAACGCGCTGGAGAACGCCTCGAAGATCTCGTGCCGACGCCGGTAGTTCTCCTCCAGCTTGCTGAGTTGCACCAGACCGAACGCGGCGCCGAGCTCGGACGGTTCGAAGTTCCACGGCAGCACGTCGAAGATGAAGTCGTTGTCGTAGTCGACGCCGTCGAGGTCTTCGCGGAACACACGGCCGGTACCGGCGGATCCGAACAGATGCGGCTCGGAGCGCCGACCCCAGCGGCGCAGCATCAGGCCCTTGTCGCGGAGCTTCTCGTTGTCGAGACAGACCATGCCGCCGTTGCCCGCACACGTGAGGATGTGCGACATCGCGAAACTGGTAACGGTGATGTCCGACCGCGATCCCGTCTTGGTGCCGCGAAGGGTGGTCCCGATGCAGTCGCACGAATCCTCGATCACTTTGAGAGCGTGCTTGTCTGCGATGGTGCGGATTGCGTCCCAGTCGGGGGCATTGCCCGCCAGATTCGGGACGAGGATGGCACCGGTCTTGTCGGTGACGAGCTCTTCGATCTTGCTGACGTCGACGTTGTAGGTGTCGGGTTCGACGTCGACGAACACCGGAACCCAGCCGCCGCGGACGATCGGCGATACATCGGTGGAGAACGTCAGGGGTGAGGTGATGACCTCCGAGCCCTTGGGCAGATCGAGTAGTTCCAGCGCCAGGTACAGCGCAGACGATCCGGAGTTGCACATCAAGCCGAGTTTCTTGCCATACAGGTCGGCCACGCGCCGCTCCATCTCGGCGACGTTCTTACCGATCTTCATGGCATACGGTCCGCCCCGTAAGACCTCCAGGCACGCCTGGACCTCGCGTTCGTCGTGGACACTGCGGGCGTAGATGACTCTGGTCAATTTCTCTCCTAGGTTGAATCTGTCAGGGGTACTTGGGAATTGGATTGTCAGGGCGGCTATCGGATGGTTGAGCCGGCGTCGACCGGAAGCATGACCCCAGTGACGTAGCGCGCGTCGTCGGAAGCGAGGAACATCAGTGCCTTGGTGACGTCCGATGCCTCGATCCGGTCTATCGGCAGCGAGTTCATGAAGATCGGGCCGAGGTCGGGTCGTCCGGCAAGGAGTTCGGGAAGCACCTTCGAATGTCCTTGTGGGGTGTCGACGCCGGTGGGGTTGATCATGTTCACCCGGATGTTGCGGTCGGCGAGTTCGAGCGCGAGGGATCGGCACACGCCGACGAGGGCATGTTTGGCTGCAACGTAGGGCGTGTAGAAGGGCAGGCCGACCGTGCTGCCGGTCGAGCCGGTGATGACGATGTTGCCGCCGCCACTCGACTCCAGATGCGGAATCGCCACGGAACAGGTGTTCCAGACGCCGGTCAGGTTCACATCGAGGGTGGTCTGCCAGATTTCGTCGGTCACCTCACTGTGCGGCTGCACCGTGCAGATCGATGCGTTGGCGACCACCACGTCGAGGCCGCCGAAGCGTTCTGCTCCAGACCGGACCGCCGTGTCGAGTCCGGCCCGATCGCGGACGTCGACGCGCACAGCGAGCACGTCTGCACCGGCATCCCGCACCAAACGCTCCGTCTCGGCCAGCCCTTCCTCGCTACCCATCGGATAGGGAACAATGTCGAGTTGTCGGCATGAGTCGATGGCGATGATGTTTGCGCCGGCGTGGGCCATCGCTACAGCATGACTGCGGCCCTGGCTCTGCGCCGCTCCGGTGATCAGTACTGTCTTCCCTTGCATATGCATGGTTCTTCTCACTCATTCATGCTGTGGGGTGTTCCGAAGAATCTTGCAGCCAAGCGCTTCTCGACTGCGCTCTCGAGCAACTCGACAGTGAGGCCGAAGCGGTCTCGATGGTATGCGGTACCGGCGGGGCACCGTCCGGCGTGCACACCGCCCATCCACAGTGGCAGCCCGCGCCGTTCCAACTCCGACGATGCCTGCGCCAGGTTGTCGACGACGAAACCCAGGTGATGCACACCCGGACTCGGATGCCACACCGATGATCCGGGCACCGACCGCAGAAGTTCGACGTGTGGTGGACCCTCGATGCTCATCGCCAAGCGTTGGACGGTGTGGTGCTCCGCCCCGTCGATTCGACACCGATACTCCGTCTCACTGCCGAGGACCATCGCGAGGCCGTACGCCTCGGTGAAATGTGCGGCCGCGGCCTCGATGTCATCGACGACGATGCCGATGTGGTGCAGGCGTCCGAGGTCGAAGTCGAACACGGGGGAGTCGACCGTCACCGGGCCACCGACGTTCCCCGAGAGGCTGCAGCGAAAAGTACTGAATCCATCCTTGAATGATCGTTTAAAGATTGAGATTACGCAAGCGCCCTCGGTAGATTTATCGCAAAACACCAGGCTGAGCCCCTGTTTGAATGATCATTCAAGCAAGGCGCGTTCGAGGGCTCCTCGGGCCACGACCGGCACGCCTCGGCTCTGCTGTTTCGGGCGGGAGCAGGGGACGGTTGCGACTGGTCAGTCGGTTCGCAGGGCCATGCCGTCGAGGAACACCGACAGGCAGTCGTTCGACAACTGGTCCAGCGGATACTCACCGTCGGTGCGCCAGTAGACGCTGAACCACACTGCGTCGCGCAGGAACCGATGGAAGACCTTTGTCGGAACGTCCGTGCGGAGCACGCCCGCCCGTTTCCCCGCCTCGATCGCATCCAGCCAGAGGCCCTGAATCTGATTCGTGAGGTCGCGGGCCAATGCGTAATCGCGCACGTCTCTCAGGTTGGCGAATTCCGCGTGATAGACCTTCGTTGCATCGGGGTGCGATGCGCCGGTTGCGAGTGAGACGTTCACGATGGCGCTCAGCCGCGCCCGGGGTTCGAGGTCCTCGAGTCCTTGGTTGCGGTAGTCATTCAGGAGCGTGGACAGATACCCTGTGATGAGCTCCTTGGCGATCGCGCCCTTCGAGGGAAAGTAGTGGTAGAGCGCCCCGGGATTGAGTCCGACGCGGTCGCCGATCTCCCGAACAGACGTGGCCTCGATCCCTCGTGCTGCGAACAGTGTGGCCGCGGCTGCGAGAATCTCCGCCTTCCGTCGGTCTGGTCCGGACTTCACGGTCGATTGATCAACGCTCACTGCACCAGGCTAGCGGCGCCCCTCCCTGTAGCGAGCTATCCGCCTGAAGATCCCTGGACAGTCCGGTTAGGCTCGATTAACTTAGAGCCCATGAGTGACCGATTCCCCTTACCTGACCTCGCGGATCTGCCCGCGGACATCGTCGAACGCATTCTCGAGGTGCAGGAGAAGTCCGGGTTCATCCCCAATGTGTTTCTCGCCTTCGCTCGCCGCCCCGCCGAGTGGCGCGCATTCTTCGCCTATCACGACGCGATCATGCTGCGTGAAGATTCGGGACTCACCAAGGGCGACCGGGAGATGATCGTGACGACGATCTCGGCAGCCAACCGCTGTCTGTACTGCGTGGTCGCGCACGGGGCGATCCTTCGGATCTACGAAAAGAACCCGACGGTCGCCGACCAGGTCGCGGTCAACTATCGCACTGCCGACATCACCGAGCGTCAGCGCGCGATGCTGGACTTCGCGACGAAGGTCAACGCGCGGTCGCACGAGGTAGACGACGACGATTTTGCGGCGCTGCACGCGTATGGCTTCAGCGACGAGGATGCGTGGGACATCACGGCGATCACCGCATTCTTCGGGTTGAGCAACCGCATGGCCAGTGTCGCGGGCATGATGCCCAACCCCGAGTTCTACTTGCTGGGCCGGGTCCCGCGTTCCTGAATGCCGGAATCGGGTGGAGGACCGCTGTCGTCGCCGGACTCCTCTGTGGTTTGTTGCGTGCTGGCGTTCTGTGGCGTGTCGGGAGTATCCACTGCAAGCTCGTACCGCTTCCCGTACGACTCCGCGAGTGCCTGCAGGATCGCGACCACAGGAACCGACACCAGCGCCCCGATCGGTCCGAACAGTGTCGCGCCGACGATCACCGACCCGAATGCCACGGCGGGATGGATTGACACCGTGCGCGCGGTGATGCGTGGGTGCAGCACATAGTTCTCGACCTGTTGGTAGAGCGTGCCGAACACGACCACCCACACCCCGTCCAACGGCTGTGCTGCCGCAGCGATTATCGCGGGTAGCGCGATGGCCAGATAGGTGCCGAGCGTGGGGATGAACTGAGAGACGACACCTGTCCAGATCGCGAGCGGCAACCAGTACGGCACGCCGATGACCAGAAGGAAGATGCCGGTGAAGAAGGTGCTGACCGCCGCGAGGATCAGCCGTGAGACCACGTAGCCGCCGGCTTTGTCGACCGATGTCTCCCACACCTCCGCAATGAGCTTCTGCTGCTTTGCCGGAAACCAACTCGAGATCGTCCGCCGCATCTGCGGTCCCTCGGCCGACATGTAGAAAACGAACAGAAGAATCGTCAACAGCTGGAACAGTGAACCGACCAGGGTGCTGACCACCCCGAGCACACCCGGTGTGAATCGCGCAGCCAGATCGCGGACCGTATCAGGAGTGATGTGGAGCAGATCGTCGCCGGTCTCGAAGTTGGTGTCGAATGTTCGGTTTGCCCAGTCTGTCACCCGTGTCAGCGCGTCCGGCAACGTAGTGAGAAGCTGAGCGACCTGTTCGGCGAGGATCGCTCCGAACAACGCGAAGAATCCGACCACGAGGATGAAGAGGGTGAGCAGGACCAATCCTGTGCCGGCACCTCGCCGGATGCCGTGACGTGCGAGCAGATCGACGATCGGCTCGATGGTGATGCTGAACAACCATGCCAGGAAGAGCAGCCCGAGGAAGCCCTTGAGGTTGTGGAACAACCACCCCGACATCTGGTAGAACGCGATTGCGAGAAGCACCGCGAAGATCGTCGGGCGCAGCCAGCGAGGCGCGCGCGGACGATCGGTCGCTGTCACGTCGTTGCTCATCGCACCTCCCCGGACGATCGGCTCTGACGCGGAATCTACCCGCGAATCACCGTTTACGGAGCTGTACCGGGCTCGACGGCCTGGACGAACTGGGCTGTGAGAGCGGCCAGTTCGCCCGGGTGCGACCGCGGCGACCAGTGCCCCGCGTCGAGAGTCTCACGGCGTAGATCAGTCACCCACAGTTCGGTGTCCTCGTAGCCGACGGGGCGAACTGCACGGTCGCGCAGGTTCTGGATCAGTTGTACGGGGATATCCGTGCGACGCTCCCGTGGAGCGGCGAGGTGCCCGCGGATATTGGCTCGGTACAACTTGAGCCCGTGCACCATGTCGTCGGCAACAGTCGGTGCGAGCGGGCTGATCGCGCGGGGATCGGTCCGGTCGAAAGCGCCGACGAAACGCGGCCAGTGCCGGGAGAACCACCATCGAAGCGCGGGGACCGGGAGCCCCGGAATCCGGAAGAGGACAGTGTAGGCCGAGGCCAGCGCTTGCTCGAGTGGCCCCAGCGGGCGGACCTCCCGCAGTCGTCGTCGCATCCACATCGCCAGGTGGTCGAGGTTGGGGCCCGACACCGAGGTGTACGACGCGATCCGTGCGGCAGCGTCCGGTTCGCACACCGCTTCCCAGCTCAGCACCGCGCCCCAGTCGTGCCCGAGCAGATGCACCGGTGCGTCGGGGCTCATCGCGTTGATCACCGCGAACAGGTCGGAGGCGAGGAGTGCCAGTCGATAATCGGCGACTTTTCGGGGGACGGTGGAGGCACCGGCGCCGCGATTGTCGAACCGGATGATGCGGAATTCGTCGCGCAGATGCGGCACAACGCGATCCCACAGGACATGGGTGTCGGGCCAGCCGTGGACGAGCACGAGTGGTGGCCCGTCCGGATTGCCTTCCTCCACGACGTGCAGAGCGACCTCGCCATTGGTGACTGTCTGTGTGGCGTACGTCATCCACCCAGATTAGCGTAACGACAGGTAATAGATAATGTGGAATGTGAGTGAGCGGCCGAACCTGCCCGCGCGGAGCGCGGCGAACGCGCACGGCCAGCGCATGCACGAGGCTGTCGACATCCTGGAAGTAGCTGTTCCGACGACGGCCCCGGAAGAAATCTACGCGGTCACGCACAAGGCCCTCGCGAGCGCGGTCAAGGTCATCGCGCGCGATCCCGTCGACTCGTAGAATCCGGCCCTGGTATGCAGCAGATCTTTGGCGATTTTACGGTCCATTACGACGGTACCGTCTCGCGATGGATGCCATCGTGGGTTAAGGGTTAACGTCGTGGGCACAGCAAACCGGCCCGGACTCGAGTGAGTCCGGGCCGGTGATGGTAGCGGGGACAGGATTTGAACCTGCGACCTCTGGGTTATGAGCCCAGCGAGCTACCGAGCTGCTCCACCCCGCGTTGCCTGACCAACAGTACACGATGTTTCGGAGTGCGATGACCAGGGGTGGTCTACGACGGATCCGAGCCGAGGGTTTCGGAGTAGTACCCACGGATGTGGGCTTCGATCCGCTTCCTCGCGAGATCGGGATCACCGGCGCGCACCGCCGCGATCAGCTCGCGGTGCTCGTGTCGCAGACGACCACATGTCGTCGGCCATATCGCGAGCGGAGCTCCGGCAAGCACGTACCCCTCGATGGACTCACGCAGACCCGCCATCATCGCCGCGATGACCTGGTTCCCGGCTGCATCGGCCAGTGCGATGTGGAACTGCGAATCGAGTACCAGGAACTCGTGTGCTTCCAGCTCAGCGTCGTCCATGGCGTCGAGAAGTTCTTCGGCGTCGGCCAGATCCGGGGTGTGTGTGGCGAGCGACTGCATTACCTCGGTCTCGAGGACGAGTCGGGTCTGCACGACGTCGGCTACCGGGAAGCTCTGAGCCGCGACCTGCATCCGCATCAGCATCGTCATCCCCCCTGTGGGGCGCGACACGATCATCGCGCCCGAGGTCGGACCGGAGCCGGCCTGCGACTTGAGCAAGCCCATCGCCTCCATCACACGCAGGGCTTCCCGCACCGACGATCGCCCGACGCCGAGTTCGGCGGCGAGTACCCGTTCCCCGGGCAGACGCTGGCCAGGGGATATCTCCCCTGATACCAGCATCTGCTCGAGGTGGTTCAGGACCTGTTCCCACGCGCGCGGTTCGGGCTGTGTCGGCATAATCGGACACCCTATGTGTCGGGCCTGGTCAGGGGAGCATCCAGGACAGTACCGGCGTCGACTGCAGGTACACGAGCACGCAGAGGATCACGAGCATGCCGACGCTGTAGCCGACCACCTTGCGCAGTAGTTCGGGCTCACTGCCGGGGCGGTCCACCGCGGTGGCCGCGATGGTGAGATTCTGCGGGCTGATCAGCTTGCCGACTACACCACCGGAGGTGTTCGCCGCGACCAGTAGTGTCGGATCGATACCGGCGGTCTGGCCTGCAGCCTGCTGCAGTCGTGCGAACAGGGCGTTGGCAGAGGTGTCGGAGCCGGTGACGGCGGTGCCCAACCAGCCGAGGATCGGCGAGAACAGTGCAAAGATCGCGCCGGTGCCGGCGAGCCAGGTGCCGATGGCGACGGTCTGCCCGGACTGGTTCATCACGTACGACAAGCCCAGCACCGTCGCGACGGTGGCGATGGCCAGACGCATCTTCCATGCGGTGCTCCCGAATGTGACCACGGCGAGTCGTGCGGTCATCGGGAACTTTCCGGCGTGGTTCCATATCGCGTAGACGAGGGTGACGATGGCGCCCGAGATGAGCAAGAGCGTGCCCGGAGTGGACAGCCACGGCAGCGTGTAGATCGCGCCGGTCGAAGCCGTGCCGTCGTCGTTGAGCAGATTTCCGTACAGGCCGGGCCACTCGATCGTGATGTCGGTGGACGCCAGCCACTTCGGGATGTCGACTCCGAGTGTCCACAGCTTGGCGATGCCGAACACCACGATGACGAGCAAGTACGGGAACAGCGCGAACATCGTGCGGGCGGGGCCGATCGGTTCGGCCGATGCCTGCGAGAGCTGATCCTCGGGGGTTTGGGGAGCCCAGAAACGCAGCATGATCACCGCGGCGGCCAGGCCGACCAACGACGCGACCACGTCGGTCAGTTCGTACGAGAAGTGCGACGAGCACCAGAACTGGGCAAGCGCGAACGCGATACCGGTGACCAGCGCGATCGGCCACACCTGCTTGAATCCGCGGCGACCGTCGACGAGGAACAGCAGCAGCATCGGCACGAACAGCGCGAGCACAGGAGTTTGACGTCCGACGACCGCGGCGATCTCAGTAGCGGGAATCCCGGTGAGGTTTCCGGCGGTGGTGATCGGGATTGCCATGGCCCCGAAGGCGACCGGTGCGGTATTGGCGATCAGTACGGTGACGGCGGCGCGGATGGCGGGCATCCCGATCGCGATGAGCATGGCGCCGGTGATCGCGACCGGGGCGCCGAAGCCGGCGAGGGCCTCGAGCATGCCGCCGAAGCAGAATGCGATGAGCATCGCCTGCACGCGCATGTCGCCGCGGCCGACCGAGTTGAACACCTGGCGCAGGTCTTCGAACCGGCCGCTGACGACGGTGAGTTCATAGAACCAGATCGCCGTGACCACGATCCACATCACGGGGAACAAGCCGAATGCGATGCCCTGTAGGGCCGACAGTCCGGCGAGCGGGGCCGGCATTCCGAATCCGATCACCGCGATGATCAGGGCAACGGCGAGCGCGCCGAGCCCGGAGTACCAGGCTTTGAGCTTGAACCCGGCAAGCAGGACGAAGAAGGTCAGCAGCGGCACAACGCCGAGCAACGCGGATGCGGTGAGGCTTCCGCCGACTGCGGTGGTCGACGGGGTGAATGTCACCGCGAGCAGGTCGGTTTCCACAAGGGGTCTCCTGAGGTCGCGGCCGCTGGTGCGGCAAGGCTGTGTGGTCAGACCACGTGGTCTGACCACAGGGAAGCTACACCATGATGACGGTCACAATCGAGTTTCCGGTGTAAATCGAAAGAATTCGGCGATCGGGTGATGTCGACCACGCGCGATGAGCTATGGTGTGGTCAGACCACACAAGCCGATGCGGAGATCCCCATGCGAGTCGCGCTGTTCGCCACGTGTCTGGGCGACACGTTGTTCCCGAATGCAGTCAAATCCACTGCCCTCCTGCTGACCAGGCTCGGGCACGAGGTCGTCTTCCCCGAAGGGCAGACGTGCTGCGGTCAGATGCACGTCAACACCGGTTACCAGCCCGACGCGCTGCCCCTCGTCGAGAACTACGCCGGCACATTCGGTGACGCGTCCATCGACGCGGTCGTTGCGCCGTCCGGTTCCTGCATCGGTTCGGTACGGCACCAGCACGAAATCGTGGCATCGCGTTACGGCAGTGCGAGCCTGTGCGACGGAGTCGACACGGTCAAAGCCAAGAGCTACGAATTGTCGGAATTCCTCGTCGATGTCCTCGGCGTCACCGATGTAGGCGCCTACTTCCCCCATCGCGTGACGTACCACCCCACGTGCCACTCACTGCGAATGCTGCGCGTCGGCGACAAGCCCCTCCAGTTGCTGCGTGCGGTCCGGGAAATCGACCTGGTCGAACTCCCCGAGGCCGATTCCTGCTGCGGTTTCGGCGGTACCTTCGCGCTCAAGAACGCGGAAACCTCCACCGCGATGCTGGCGGACAAGATCCGCAACGTCTCGACCACGGGCGCCGAGTTCTGCAGCGCGAGCGATTCTTCGTGCCTGATGCACATCGGCGGTGGAATGTCGCGGTTGCAGACCGGAACCCGGACCATTCATCTGGCAGAGATTCTCTGTGCCACCGAGTCGATGGCGGTGCCCGCATGACTTCCACCACGCTCGGAGTGCCCACCGTTCCGCCGCGCGGGTTCGGTAATCTGCGCGGAACCGAGACCTTCCCGGCTGCGGCCCACCACGAACTCGCCAACGGGCAGTTGCGGCGCAACATCGGCAAGGCGACCCACACGATCCGCGCCAAGCGGCTGGCGGTCACCGGCGAAGTGCCCGATTGGGAACAACTGCGTGATGCCGGTGCTGCCGTCAAAACCGATGTGCTGAACCGGTTGCCGGAGTTGCTCGAACAGCTCGAAGCCGCGGTGACCGCGCGCGGCGGCGTTGTGCACTGGGCCACCGACGCAGCCGAGGCCAACGCCATCGTCACGAGACTCGTCCGCGAGACCGGCTCCGACGAAGTCATCAAGGTGAAGTCGATGGCAACCCAGGAGATCGGGCTCAACGAACACCTCGAAGACGAGGGGATCCACGCATACGAGACAGACCTCGCCGAACTCATCGTCCAACTGGGCCACGACAAGCCGTCACACATCCTGGTGCCGGCCATTCACCGCAACCGATCCGAAATCCGCGAAATCTTTCTGCGCGAGATGACCGACGTCGACCCAGATCTCGACGACGATCCCGCGCACCTCGCGGAAGCGGCGCGGAAATTCCTGCGTCGGAAGTTCATGACAGTTCCGGTTGCCGTGTCCGGTGCCAACTTCGGGATCGCCGAGACCGGCACACTCGCGGTCGTCGAATCCGAAGGCAACGGCCGCATGTGCCTGACCCTGCCCGACACACTCATTACCGTCATGGGTATCGAGAAGCTGCTGCCCACCTACCGCGACCTCGAAGTGTTCCTGCAGCTCCTGCCCCGATCGTCGACGGGCGAGCGGATGAACCCCTATACCTCGATGTGGACGGGTGTCACCCAAGGTGACGGGCCGCAGACCTTCCACCTCGTCCTCCTCGACAACGGACGCACCGCGACGCTCTCCGATCGAGTGGGACGCGAAGCCCTGCACTGTATCCGGTGTTCGGCATGTCTGAATGTGTGTCCTGTGTACGAACGAACCGGTGGGCACGCATACGGATCCACGTACCCGGGCCCGATCGGCGCGGTGCTCAGCCCGCAATTGGCAGGTATGAGCGAACCAGGAGACCCCAACGCGACCCTGCCGTTCGCCTCGAGCCTGTGTGGTGCGTGTTTCGACGCCTGCCCGGTGAAGATCGACATCCCTTCTCTCCTAGTCGAATTGCGGCACCAAAAGGTCGAGCAGGGCAAGTTCGGGCCGGAGGCCGCAGTGATGAAAGCGGCATCGGTGGCGATGTCGTCATCGGCGCGGTGGACTGCGGCGCAGAAGGCTGCCGGGGCGCTGCGGATCGTCGCAGGGAAGAAGGGCAAGATCTCCAACCTTCCCGGACCTCTCTCGGGGTGGACGGCAGCGCGCGACATCCCGGCGCCCCCCAAGCAGACGTTCCGGCAATGGTGGCAGTCGGAGGAGGGCGCCGCAGCGATCGCGCAGGCGCGGACGAACGGAGAGAACCGATGACGTCGCGCGAGACGATTCTGGCGCGCATCCGTGATGCCGCGACACTGGCACCGGCGGAGCCAGTGGATATTCCGCGCAGCTACCGAGCCGGCCGCACCCTCCCCGACGACGAACGCTACGAGTTGTTGGTCGACCGGCTCGTCGACTACAAGGCGAGCGTGCATCGCAGTACCGTCGACGAACTGCCCGGCACCATCGCGCGTGTGCTCTCCGAACGCGGTGTCCACCGAGTGGGAATACCTGCCGGACTCGATGTTTCGTGGTTGTCGGAGTTCGAAGGCGAGGTCGTCGTCGACAGCGCCGATGCCCCGGCATCGGACCTCGGGAACCTCGACGGTGTGGTGACAGCGTCCACGGTGTCGTGCGCAGAAACCGGCACGATCTTCCTGGACGGTAGCCCCGACCAGGGCCGTCGGGCTCTGACCCTGGTGCCCGACCTGCATGTGTGCGTGGTGCCGATGAGCACTGTCGAGGTGGGGGTGCCGGAGGCGCTGACCAGACTGGTCCCGGAGCGGCCCACCACGATGATCAGCGGGCCGTCGGCGACATCGGACATCGAACTCGAACGTGTCGAGGGGGTACACGGCCCGCGGACCCTCGACGTCGTGATCGTGTGACCGCCTCGGCGGTGCCATGCTGCGCGCCTGGCGGACAGATACACGACGTTGGCGTGGGCGGATCAGTCTGCAGTATTCGCGGTTGTCCTGAGGGTCCGGTCAGCCGTTCTTCAGCCGCCACTCCGCGAGGTCGCTCGTGCTCGAGATGGATTCGATGAGCGAAGCGAGTCTCTCCTCAGGGCCTGGCGCGCTGAGTATCGCGTACCGGTCGGCATCGCCCATCGGAATGTGGCGAGCGAGAGCGAAGAGTCGGGCGCCGGGATCGGTCGGAAGATCGTCCGGCGGGGGCGATGCGCGACCCTCGGTGAGTCTGTCGAGCAGGCCGTAGAGCCTGCCCAGATGCACATCGAGTTCGCTCAGATCCACGTCGGCGGAGCCGGTATCAGGCCATGCCTCGACCTCTGCGCGTGGATACGGATCGTCGGGAAGCCATTCGAGAATGCGAATACGCTCTTCGGCGATGCATTCCAGTGTGTGCCGCCCGCCGCCGAGCTCGTTGTCGACCAGGATACGGGCCACGGTGCCGACGTCGGTGCGCTGGTCTCCTCCACCCACCTCGTGTCCGCGGGAGATGAGCACGACCCCGAAGCGTGGGCCGCCGGGTGCAGCCATGCAGTCGCGGACCAGTTCTTGATACCGCGGCTCGAACACCCGCAGGGGAAGGTGATCCCCGGGAATCAGTACTGTACCCAACGGAAACATGGGGAGTATCGGCATCAGGGCATCCTCAACCGTGGTGTCGGGGGTTCGGGGATCGGGCCGCCGCGCTCGATCTCGGTGAGCAGATGGTCGGCCCAAGCGGAGAGCCCGTCGATGTCGAGACCGTGTGGCGGCACGTCCTCGTAATGACGAATCCGCGCTTGCCCCTGCTGTAGTAGCGACGTCGCGCCCTTCGGGTTGCCGCGCAGCAGGTGGGTGAGGCCGACGGAAAGCTGGGCGAGACCCTGCCACAGGGGGCGATCCTCGGGTTCACAGGACTTCCAGACCGACTCGAACACCTCGTGGGCGTGGAACGGGTAACCGTGGTCGAAGAGTCGTTGACCTTCGGTGATCGCTTCGTCGGGGTCGAACTGTGCGTCTTCTGGGATTCCCTCGACTCCCTCTTCGCCGTAGGGGAGGGGGCGACCCAGTGCGTCGCGAGGTCGCGCGTTCTGCGGTTTCCCGTCCGAGGTCCGGTCCCGATCCGACATGAATCCAGGTTAGTCCACCGTGAGTGCCCGGCGGCAGTGGTCATCAGTTCCCGCGCGCGTCTCAGCTTCCCGCGTAAGTTGTAACCATCGCGGGAAGCTGGCCGGCGCGCGGGAAGGCGGCGGGAGCACATGGGTGGTTCGCTTGGACCACACCATCAATTCGGCAGAACGCCGCCGTCGATGCCGCCCACGTCGGTGATCACCCAGTCCGCGTTGCTGTCGACGGTGATGGTGTAGGTCACCGTCGTCTTCGCACCCTGCGGTGCCTGCTTACTGGTGGAGGACACGGACACGAACGTGTCCACCGTGTACACGCCGTCGGATTCGGATCGGACTTTCGCGGTGATCGGAGTTGCCGTCGAGGTCCAGTTCAGCGGTACGAGAATCTCTTGAAGCGATGGTGCCGTCGACTCGAACTTCGCCGAGAGTTCCGGCGAGGTAGTGTTCCCGAGTCGATCGAACCAGCTCTGGATATCTCGATAGTCTGTGGTGGCAGCGCCGACGGCATAATCTGTCGCGACCTGTTCTGCACGCGCCCGGTTCTGTGCGTTGTGTTCGGCGGCGTCGATTGTCGAAGCGGCAGAGAAGTACATGACCGCGAACACGATGCTGCAGGCAGCGAGGGCGATCACGATCAGGCCGGCGACGACCGTCGACAGCGATACCTGTCGGCGAGACGGGTCGCCGGCAGTGGATGCCTCGTTGACGTCGCTGTTGTTGTCGGTCAGTGAAGACGTACCCATGATCTCCTCAATTCTCAGACGTCCGGACGTCGATCCGGAGGTGGACAGTGCCGTCGTCGCCCACTGTTCCGAGGGCTTGCGTCACGAGGTCGCCGATATCGAGTGATCCGATTCGGTCTGCTGCGTCGTTCACGACCGGTTGGAGGACCGGTGTGAGTGCGGACAGTTCAGGGCCGATTTCGACCAGTAGGTCGTTGAGGGTGTGGAGCGTGGGGAGCAGACCGTCGCCGGTGACGTAGCTGTCCGGGTCACGCTGCTCGGCGAGCAGAGCCATCTCGTGAGCCAGCGGAGCGATCACTTCGGCACCCACCGACGCCCATGCTGGTCCGCCTGCCTCGAGTGTCGGTCCGAGCCAGTCGAGGTCGTCGCCCATCGATTGGATATCGCCGAGGAGCGACTCGAACTCCGGGTTGCGTAGCAACAGGGTCTCGGCCAGCAGACGCATCGACCGTTGAAGCGTCGGCATCACATCTTCCGTCCCGCCCAGTGCGGTGTTGAAAGTTCCTACCAGGCGCCCGATGACCTCGGGGTCGAACTGCTCGATCAGAGTGACTGCGCGCGAGACGGCCGCCGATACGGTGACCGGGCCGTCCTCGTCGCGAGTGTCGATACGAGCGTCGTCCTCCAGGTAGGGGCCGCCGCCCTCCCGCGGGGAGAACTGCAGGTACGGCTCCCCGAGAGCAGACAGCGTCTCGACGACCAGCGCGCTGTTGACAGGAATCGGATGACTCTCGTTGTACCGGATGACCACTTCGGCCCCCTGTCCACCAACTCCCACCGCGGTGACCTGGCCGATTTCGTACCCGACGAGCAGAACCGGTGAGTTCACCGAGAGGCCGCCGGAGTCGTTCAGCAGAATCGTCGCTTCCCGATAGTCCCGAAACGGATTCGTCTGGAGGACTCCGAAAACCAGATACGCCACGCCGAATACGAGCACGGCTGCGATGGTCGCGAGAGAGAGCGCGGATTTTCTGTTCATTGCACCAATCCCAGCATGTGGAGAGCCTGGACGATCTGGCGCGCTTGCTGATCCGCGGAGTAGGTGACCGGGACCGGACCGTCGACGGTGACCTGCGTGAGGTCGACTTTCGCTCCGGTCGTGACGAACGGAATGAGGTCGCTGTGAAGGAGATCGATGAGCCGGCTCATCGTAGCGGGGTTACTCGTGTCTGCAGGGCTCGGACCGAACAGGGCCGGCATCGTCACGCTCACCACCTCATTCATCGAGCCGAGCAGTGGTGCCAGCCACTGGGCGGGGGGTGCTATCTGGCCGAGATCGGTGAGGATGAACAGGATTCCGACTACGGAGGTCATCGCTTCGGTCGTGTGTTGAACACCGTGTTCTGACATCAGAGCGGAGAGCGTCTCGTCTTCGTCGATGACCGTCTGCGCAGTGGCATCGATGCCGTCGAGCAACGTATCGACCGCGTCCTGGTGTGCCGCGATGTCGTCGAGGTTGGTGCCGAGCGAGTCGAAAATCTGCGCTGTCCGTGCAGTGTCGTCGGGGAAGGCGCGGTTCACCTCGCGGACGGTGGCCAGGAAATTGGTGATGGTCCCGTTTCCCGTCGCCGTTGCCAAACCTGCCAGTGTGTCTTCGATCTGTGGGGCCTGGGTTGTGCGTTCGAGTGGGATCGTCGAACCCGGAGCGAGAGGGGGCCCGTCGGGGTCGATGTCGGAGATCAGTGCAACGTGCACATCTGCCAACGGGGCGGGTTGCCGCAGTGTGGCCTTCACCCCGGCCGGCAGATCTACACCGACGTCGATCTCCACGTCGGCCAGTACGAACCCGGCGTCGTCGATGTGCACGCCGGTGAGCTGTCCGACGCGAACTCCGTTGGACATGACGGGCGCACCCGCCGGGAGGTTGAGTACGTCAGAGAACTGGATCTGCAGGGGGTAGGTGTCACTCGACGACGCCAGGAACGGTACCGTGAGTGAACCGCATCCCGCCGCGCCCGCGGTGACGAGTGCGCAGGTCACCACTGTTGCGGCAGAACGCAGCACTCGGTGCCGAATCGTGTCGATCATTGCGGCACCCCTTGGGTGAGGAGGTCGGGGAGAAGCGCGGTCAGCGGCCCAGCTGCCTCGCACGCTTCGCCCGCTAACGAGCACAACGTTTCGGTCACCTCGTCGGGTAGGGCGTTCGGTGGTGGTGTGTAAGACAGGCCGAGGTGCCCGGTGGTGGGGTCGATGGCCTGCTCGAACGCGCCCGTGTACACCGGGAGGAGTTGTAGGACCTCACTCAGCGAGTACACACCTGCGCTGATCATCTGGGGGAGATTCCGGTTGGCGTCCACGTTGCGGATGATGGTGCCGCCGAAGAGGGTGGTGACGTCGTTGACTTGAGGCAGCACGTATCTGAGCCGTTCGACGATGTCGACAGCTGGACTGATGAGCAGTTCCTCGACCGCGACAAGTGTGCCGGGGAGACGGGTGAGCATCAGTTTCATCTGGGGCCAGTAACCCTCCACCTTGTCGGCGAGCTCGGAAAGGACGCCGATGAGGTTTCCAATTCGCCCGACAGCTGCGTCAGGAGAATTCAGTGCACGCGCGAGTTCCCGGACAACCCGGTTGATGTCGTCACCGGTGCCGTCGGTCCCGTCGGCGAGTGCGGACAGGCCGTCAGCGAGGTCTTGTGTTTGGGAGGGACCTCCGTTCATCTCGTCGGAAAGGTCGGACAATGCTGTGAGTGTGGCGGTCATCGACTTGGGTGTTGCAGTCGAGGTGATGCACGCGCTGTTGTCCCATGACGGTGAACCCTCTGGAGGCTGGTTTCCCACGAGGGCAAGGCGCCGGTCGGCGATCAAGGTTTGGGAGAGCGTGGTTGCACCGACATCCGGCGGCAGTCGACGATCCGCACGAATCTCGAATTCCACCCGAGCACGGGTGCCTTCGGGAACTATGCGCGTCACGGTTCCGACGGGCACTCCGAGGACCGTGACGGAACTGCCGGTGAACAGGCCGATGCTGTCGGGCATCAGTGCACAGTACGAACGTGTGTCGTTCGTTGGGGCGATGACCCGGTAAGTGACGCCGAACAGTGTGATCACCGACAGTATCGCGACAGCAACGATGACGAACCGGCGTGAGGGAGAGAAAGTCGCGATCATCAGCACGGCCTTTCGGGCAGCGGAACGCAGATCGTCACTTCGCGTGCCTGTCCGCTCAGCGGCTCCAGTCGGCTTCCGAGGGCCCGTGCGGATTCGAGGAATTCGGTCAACCGGGACTGCAGGTCCTCGAGAGGCGGAATCGTTTCGGTGAGCTCGACGATTCGGGGTCGGAGTTCGCTGTCCCAGTGTGTCCCGAGGGGAGCCAGTCTCTCGAGCATTCGCGCGACGGTACCGAGCGCACTTCCGACCGATGCGAGGCTCTGCTCGGCCATGTCCTCCATGAGGATCCAGGAGTCGATGATCTGGCGCACCGAGGCGCGGTTCTCGTTGAGGGCGGTCAGGTACTCGTCTGCCATGGCAAGGGTGCGCGACACATCGGCGCTTTGCTTGTTCAGCACTTCGACGACACTGTCCGTTGCGGTGACCAACTCGCGCAGTGCGTCCGGTGCGTTCTCGAGTGACGTACCGAGTTCGGCGAACGTCTCTCGGAACGTGGCGCCGTCGATCTCGTCTATGGGTGTCACGGCATCCTGGAACAGTTCGGGAAGATTGTAGGGGGTCTGGATCGGATGCTGAATCCTATTGCTGTTGAGCGGAGATGCCCCCGCCGGAGTGAGCGCGAGATAGTTGCCACCGACGACTGTCAGCATCCTGACCGACGCCGTCGATTCTGACCCGACGAAGACGTCGGTCGATATGTCGAAGCGAACGAGCACGTGGTCGTCCGCGAGTTCGACTGCACTGACCTTACCCACGGGAATTCCTGCTACACGAACGTCGTCGCCGGAGCTGATCGCGCCCGCGTCGTATGTCGTTGCTGTATAGGTAGTGGTCCCCGTACCTGCGAACGACGTAGAAACCACGACGAGTCCTCCCACGACGAGTAGTGCGAGGCCGATCAGTCCCCATCTGAAGTCCGAGATCTCCTGTGGTGCAGCGGACCGCCCTTTCCTGAACATCATGATGCGCTGCACAGGATTATCCTCTGTCCACCGAGAAGCACGGAGATCTCCGGTCCGGGAGCCGATTCGCCGTTCGAGCACTGCAGCCGACCGGCAGATGGGGTGAGTGCAGTCAATGTCTGCAGGACACCGGGAAGTCGGTCGAGTGTTTCGACGGCCAGCGTGGCGTCGGAGAAGGCATTGTCGATCAGAGTATTCAACGGTTGATGCGGATCACCGTGGAGGCCGGCACTGGCGAGCATCGAGTCCAGCGGGTCGAGGATCGGTGGTATCTGTGCGGCGAAGCTGATCAGACCGGGGAGCTTCTCCTGCAGGCTTTTGAACAACCGGGTGAGTTCGGTGATCAGCTTCATTGCGTGCCCGGACTTTCCTCCCAGTTGCTCGGAGACCGTCGACAGGTTCCGCACCAGGACGGAGATGACTTCCTGGCGGTCGGCGGTGTAGATGCTCAACTCCTCGATCGCATCGAGCGCCGGTCCGATGCCTGCCCCTTCGCCCTCGACGACGGCGAGTAGGCTGCCTGTGAACTTGTTGAGTTCTTCGGGTGAAAGGTCTCTGAGGATCGGTTGCAGACCGTTGAACAGCGTGGTGACGTCGAATGACGGGACGGTGTTTTCCGTGCCGATCACCGCACCGGGCTCGAATGCTGTACCGGCTTGCTCGGGTTGCTGAACGTCGAGATAGCGTTGTCCTGTGAGGTTTTGATAGCGGATCGCGAGTTGTCCGTTCGTGGATACCGGCTGGTCACGGTCGACCGTGAAGACGACGCGTGCCTGAGCGCCGTCCAATGCCATCGATTCCACCTTGCCTACCGACACCCCGAACCGGCGGACATCGTCGCCCGGATGCAAGCCGTTGGCATCTACGAATAGAGCTGTGTAGGTGTGTGTTTCGGCGTTGACGGGTTGCTCTATCGTGCGTAGTACGATCGCGAGCACTGCGATCATCGCCCCCGCGAATGCCACGACCCCGAGCAGTGTGCGACCCATCGGCTTCATCGATCACCACCGCCGATCCCGAGTGCGAGCCGCAGGACAGGCCCGGCAGGTGAGTCGGCGAACGCCGCATCGAGACGATCGACGAGCTGTCCGAGATCGCCGGGGGTTGCGGCGGTACCGGAGGTTGCCACCGCGTCGAGGAGGGGCACGGGCAGCGTCGCAAGCCCTTGATAGTCGGGCTGCAACGTGGTCAAGAGGTGGGCAATGGACGGAATCAGCTGTTGACCGAGCATACTCACGGTCTTGTCGAACTTCTCGCGATTCTCGGGGACCGTGAGGTACGGCTCGTTGTAGACGGAGTCGAGGAGGACCAGGCCGCCGTGAAGGGTGGACGGTAGCCCCAGAAACGTGTCGCCGAGCCCCTGGATGATCCCGGAGTACGGCATGACCTGGGTCCTTTCGATCGATTCGACCGTCGCGATGATCGCCTCCAACAGGGGTGTGAACGCACGGGTTTCGCGAGCAAGCGTGCCGGCCAGTTCGGCGAGCTCGGGCGTCAGCACCTCGTTGGTGAGCCCGCCGAGTGAGTTGAGGAATGCGGACGTGGTGGCATCGTGAACTCGGTCTGAGTCCGGGCCGGTGAGGTCGAGTTCATCGCCGTTCTGCAGCGGACTGCCACCGCTCTGCTCGAGGAGCGTGATCTGCGTTATTCCGAAGAGATTGGACGGGCTGTAGTCGATGGACAGTGCGCTCGTGAGGCCGGCGACGGCGGAAGAGTCGAGCTCGAGGCGGACGTACTGCCCGGCCGCGGCACGCTCGATCGCTGTCACCGTTCCGACCGTGACGCCGTGTCGGCGGACTTCGGTGCCGGATGCGATACCTTCGCCTACGGTTTCGGTGACCAGTGTGACGTCCATGGCGCCGGGATCAGTGTCGTCCGGCAGTGCGATCCAACCGAGTAGCCCGATGAGTATCACGCCGACCGCGATGACGCCTGTCGTTCGAGCGGTGCGCGGCGACGTCGATGCTCCGGGGAGACCATATGCAGGCAAGGCGCTACCCCGTGAACTCGAGTGGGGATTGGAGGCCCCACAAGGCGATCGTCATGACCATGTCGAGCGAAATGATCGCGACGAGACTCGCTCGTATAGCCCGTCCCGATGCGACACCGACCCCTTCGGGCCCCCCGGTGGCGAAGAAGCCGTGATAGCACTGGATGAGGATGATGGCGATCGTGAATACCAGCACCTTGATCACGGCGGCGACCATGTCCCAACCCAGCACGAACTGGGTGAAGTAGTGGTCGTATACCCCACTCGGTTCACCGTGGAACGTGGTGACCACCGTGCGGGTGGCGAAGTAACT
Organism: Rhodococcus ruitaii; assembly: GCF_055230935.1. Classification (NCBI taxonomy): domain Bacteria; kingdom Bacillati; phylum Actinomycetota; class Actinomycetes; order Mycobacteriales; family Nocardiaceae; genus Rhodococcus; species Rhodococcus ruitaii. Next base: position 67,547 of record NZ_JBUYWC010000007.1, read on the forward strand.
CACTACCAGTGCGATCACGAAGGTCGGAACCATCGAGACCATCCCTGCGATGACCTTGGTGGTCACGACGAACCCGATGGACCGGACGCCGAGCGCCTCGATCGCATCGATCTCCTCGGAGATCCGCATCGCCCCGATCTCGGCTGTCATCCGACATCCGGCCTGCGCGGCGAACCCGATACCCGCCGCGATCGGTGCGAGTTCACGCGTGTTGGCAAAGGCAGAGATCACCCCACTCAGCGGCCCGAGCGACACCAGTTCGAGCGCGCTGTACGCCTCGATTCCGATCGAGGCACCGATCGCTCCTCCCATCACGACCATGACCGCGGCCGTGCCGCCACCGACGATGATGGATCCGCGCCCCCAGGTCATGTCGGTGATGGTTGCAAGGGTCTGAGCTCGATAGTTCTTCAGTGTCAGTGGAATCGACGCCAGCACCCGACCGCAGAAGACAAGCGTGAACCCGAGTGTCTCGAACATCGCCGGGATCCTCGACATCCTGCTCAGTCGATGGAACGGACGGAGTAGCCCGGGTACGTAGGGTGCGGGAACTGCCATGTCTATCCGATCCGTAGGGGGGCGAACATCGTGGCGATCTGGGTGATTCCGGTATTCACGACGATGATCGACACCACCGACAACACGACGGCTGCGTTGACGCCGTCCGCAACGCCACGCGGTCCGCCTTTCGCTTCGAGTCCGCGCTGGCATCCGATGAGCACCACGAGGAACCCGAAGATGACGGATTTGACGAGCGAGATCCATACATCTACATCGGAGGTGAAGGCACCGAAGGACATCCAGTAACTGCCCGGTGTCACCCCGAGAGCGCTGACCGCGACGAGGTAGCCCGCACCCACGCCTATCGCGATGATCAGGATGTTGAGAAGCGGCGCAATGAAGATCATTGCTGCCAGCCGGGGAACGACGAGCCGCTGGATCGGGTCGACGCCCATGACACGCATCGCATCGACTTCTTCACGGATCGTACGTGAACCCAGATCGGCTGCGATCGCCGCTGCGCCGGCGCCGGCGAGAAGTAGTCCAGTGGCTACGGGCGCTCCCTGCTTGATCACGCCCATCCCGCCCGCTGCTCCGATCAGCGAGCTCGCACCGAGTTGGTGGACGAGATTGCCGACCTGAGCGGAGACGATCACGCCGAACGGAATTGCCATCAGGACACCGGGGATCGCAGTCACCGAGATCATGAACCAGGCCTGCTGCAGTGTCTCCCGCCACTGGAACCTCATACCGACGAGATCCTTCACGCCGATGGCGATCGTGGATGCACCCATCCGGGTGGCTCGGCCGTAGGTGGCCACTGCCGAGGAAATTCGTCCCGGCGTCCGCGAATCGTGATCGTGCTTACGAGGTGTGGTATCGGAACGTATGCGCCGCATCGAGCCTCCAATCGGGAGTGCCATTCCGGATGCTCACGAGGTCGGACGCTAGCACGTGTGAACAACACTGCGGTAGTGCTTGCGGTAAATACAACTGGAATCTGAGAAAGTCGGTCGTTGCCATGTCGTCTTCCTTACGGAATGGTATACGGTATGGGTGTCTGCGACTCGCGCGGGCAAGTGCGAGTCCTTGCTTCACCCGCAGCTTTCAACGCCCCACACAACCGGTATCCGGAGGTAGCATGAGCACCGTCTCCACTGCGTCGATACGGCCGTACCACTCGCTGGATATCTCGGCTTCGTCGTTCTGGGACCAGGACATCTTCGAGCGCGAGAGAACATTCGCACGATTGCGCGCAGCCGACGGGCTCACGTGGCATCGCCCCACCGAATCGCTTTTCCCGCACGAGGAAAAGGGGTACTGGGCCGTCACACGACACGCCGACATCCGATATGTGAGCGCACATCCTGAACTGTTCTGTTCGTCGGCGGGGATCAGCATGGACCCGATGCCTGCCGAGATCCAGAAGGGAATCAGCTTCTTCCTCACCATGGATCCGCCGGAACATACCCGTTATCGTCGATTGATCAGCATGGCGTTCACGCCCAAGCAGGTGCGTACGATCGAAGAGCAGATCATCGCGAACTGCCAGAAGATCGTCGACGACTTCCTCAGCGATCTCGACTCGGGCGAGCCCGTCGACTTCGTCCAGTCGGTCTCCAAGAAACTGCCGATGCAGACCGTGTCGCAGATGATCGGGATCGATCCGGCGAACCATGAAGCGGTCGCATATGCAGCAGAAGCCCTCTTCAGTACGAGTGACGATGAATACGCGAGTATCGAAGAGCGCGCAACGCACATGATGACCCAGCTCGGCGTGCTCACACAGGCCGGTGTCGAACTCGCGCGCAAGCGCAGATCCGATCCACAGGACGATCTGATGACCAACATCGTGCAGGCCGAAGTCGAAGGCCATCGACTCACCGACGATGAGGCCGGATCGTTCATGGTTCTCCTGGCGTCGGCCGGCAACGACACCACCAAGCAAGCGACCTCTCACGCATTCAAGGCCCTGATCGACAACCCTGAGCAGATCTCGTGGCTGCTCGAAGATTGGGACGAGCGCGGACCGGAGGCTGTGGACGAATTCGTCAGGTGGTCGACCCCGGTGATCGAGTTCGCTCGTCATGCGGTGGCCGACACCGAGGTTGCGGGCACGCCGATCAAAGCCGGCGAGAAGCTCGTGCTGTTCTACTGCTCCGGCAACTTCGACGAGGAAGTCTTCGACAATCCACTCGAGTTCGATGTCGGTCGCACACCCAACCCTCACGTCGGATTCGGTGGGGGTGGGCCGCACTTCTGTCTTGGTAAGCAGTTGGCCGTGTTGGAGCTGAAGCATCTGTTCCGCGAGCTTCTGACACGGATTCCGAAGGTCGAGGTGTCCGACCCCGAATACGTGCACAGCGATTTCGTTCATGGCATCAAGAGGATGTCGGTCAGAAAACTCTGACGTCTTCACCGATCGATTTCGACAAACCGGGGTGGGGCACAGTCACCCCCTGATCACGCGAGGTTCACCCATGCCACAACCCGTCATCGTCGGTGCGGTTCGCACCCCGATCGCACGATCTTTCAAAGGTTCTCTGGTCAACACATCGGCGGAAGAGTTGGCCACCGCAGTTCTTCCGGAAGTGATTCGCCGCTCCGGTCTCGATGCTGCAGACATCGACGACATAATCCTGGCCGAAGCCAATTACGGCGGTGGCGACCTCGCCCGGCACGCCGCGGTTGCCGCGGGGCTGGAAAGTGTCCCCGGGCAGGCCGTCAACCGTCACTGCGCGGGGAGTCTGACCGCGATCGGAAATGCCTCTGCACAGATCGTCTCCGGCATGGAACGTGCCCTCATCGCCGGGGGCGTCCAGTCGCTCTCGACCGGTCCGCTGATGAAGTGGCGCGTGCCGGAACCCGGCGGCACGGAGTTCCGCGAACCATGGATTCCGCCGAGCCACCCCGAGACTCCCGACGCGCCGGTGCTCGACATGGCGATCACGGTCGGCTGGAACACCGCGAAGGCCGTGGGGATCTCCCGCGTGGACATGGACGCATGGGCAGCCCGATCACATCAGCGTGCCGTCGCCGCAATCGACGCCGGAAAGTTCGTCGACGAGATCCTGCCGCTGAAGGTCGCTGGTGCCGACGGTTCGTTCATCGATTTCGGTGTGGACGAGCATCCAAGACGTGACACAACGGCCGAACGACTTGCGAACCTTCCCGTCCTGCATCCGGAGATCGAGGGATTCTCGGTGACTGCGGGCAACAGCAGCGGCATCAACGATGCTGCCGCAGCCGTTGCTCTGGCGAGCAGCGATCTTGCCCGCGACAAGGGGCTGAAGGTCCTCGGCACCGTGAAGGCATGGGCGGCATCCGCGGTGCCGCCGCGCGACTGCGGACTCGGCGCACTCGCGGTGATCGGCAAGGTACTCGACCGCGCTGGGCTCGCCGTGTCCGACGTCGACCTGTGGGAGATCAACGAGGCGTTCGCCTCCGTCCCGATTGCTGCGTGTCGCGAGTTCGGCATCGACGAAGACATCGTGAATGTGTCGGGGAGCGGCTGCAGCCTGGGACATCCGATTTCGGCGTCGGGTGCTCGCATGGTGACCACGATGGTCTACGAACTGGCGCGCCGCGGTGGGGGGATCGGTGTAGCAGCGATGTGCGCAGGTGGCGGCCAAGGCGGCGCCGTGGTGTTCGAAGTCGACGGCTGAGAGGAGCCGCAATGTCCGACGAAGTACTGCTCGAGCGCCGAGAGCGCATCCTGATCATCACGATCAACCGGCCGGAGGCACGAAATGCTGTGAACCGAGCTGTCAGTCAACAGCTTGCAGACGCGATGGACGAACTCGACGAGAGCCCGGAGTTGTCCGTAGGCATCGTCACGGGTGCCGGAGGAAACTTCAGCGCAGGAATGGATCTGAAGGCGTATGCCGCGGGCGAGATCGCTGCTATCGAGGGTCGTGGGCTGGGGTTCACCGAGAAACCGCCCAGAAAGCCGCTGATCTCGGCGATCGAAGGTAATGCCCTGGCGGGGGGAACAGAAATAGTCCTCGCTACCGACCTCGTCGTCGCGTCGAAGGGCGCGAAATTCGGTCTGCCGGAGGTCAAGCGCGGTCTCGTGGCAGGCGGTGGCGGTCTCCTGCGGCTGCCCGACCGGATTCCTTATCAGAAGGCCGTCGAGCTGGCGTTGACCGGCGACACGTTCAGCGCGGAGGAGGGCGCCAGCTACGGGTTCGTCAACGTCGTGGCCGAGCCGGGAGAGGCTCTGGACGAAGCGATTCGCCTGGCCGAACGCATCACCGAGAACGGACCGCTGGCCGTTGCCGCAACCAAGCAGATCCTTGCCGAGTCGCGGGGTTGGTCGGACGAGGAGAAGTGGAAGAAGCAACTCGATCTCCTCATCCCGGTGTTCATGTCCAAAGACGCCGCCGAGGGCGCGAAGGCTTTCGCGGAGAAGCGGAAGCCGAACTGGTCCGGTAGCTGAAAACCGGACGACGTAGCAACCGAATTCACAGGAGGGGAAAACATGTCATTCGAAGGCGAAGTTGTACTGGTCACGGGCGGTGCTGGTGGTCTGGGCGCGGCGACCGTGCGGAAGCTGCACGCCGAGGGGGCTGCGGTTGTGATCGCCGACATTGCCGATGAGCAGGCACAGAAGTTGGCCGACGAGCTCGGCAACAAGGCCGTGTATGTGCGGACCGACGTGCTCGACGACGACTCCGTCGAGCAGACATTGGCGAAGGCCGATGAGCTGGGCACACTCAGGTACGCCGTGATCGCTCACGGTGGTATCGGTGTGCTGGAGAAGGTCGTCAATCGCGACGGCTCACCGCACTCGCGCAAGGGTTTCACCGACACGATCTCGCTCTACCTCACGGGCACCTACAATGTGCTCCGCCTTGCGGCAGCGAAGATCGCGAAGCTGGAGCCCAAGCCGAGCGGTGAGCGGGGTGCCATTGTCATGACCAGCTCCATTGCCGGCTACGAAGGGCAGATGGGGCAGTCCGCGTACTCGGCGGCCAAGGCCGGTGTCATCGGTCTGACGTTGACGGGTGCACGTGATCTGAGCTCGGTCGGTATCCGGCTCAACTCCATCGCGCCGGGCACCATGCGGACACCGCTGCTCGAGATGATCGGTGAAGAAGGGCTCGAGAAGTTCGCCAAGAACATTCCGTTCCCGAAGCGCCTCGGCACACCCGACGAATACGCGTTCCTTGCTCAGCATCTGCTGGAGAACTCGTACATCAACGGCGAGGTCGTGCGCCTCGACGGGGCGCAGCGGTTCCAGACCCGCTGAATCGATGCATGAACTTTCCTCCCGCTCTTCGGGTTGCCACCGTTTCCGAACCGACGGAAACCCGAAGAGCGGGAGGAAAGCTTCTTTCTGGGCTACTCGGAACCGAGTGACGCGGCCTGCGCCCGCGCCCACCGGTAGTCGGCCTTGCCGACAGGGCTGCGCCGAATTTCCTCCGTGAAGATCACGGACTTCGGAAGCTTGTATCGTGCAACGGACTTCGCGGCATGTTCGATCAACTCTTCGGCCGGTGCTGCATGGTCCGGGAGAAATTGGACGATCGCGACGACCGCCTCGCCCCACGTGTCGCTCGGGCGCCCGGCGACGAGAACGTCGGCAACGGCGGGGTGCGAGCTGATCGCCATCTCCACTTCTTCGACGAAGATCTTCTCCCCGCCCGAGTTGATGGTCACCGAGTCGCGACCGAGCAGGTGGATCGATCCGTCGTCGAGCCTTTGCGCTCGATCTCCCGGCAGCACGAACCGTTCACCGTTGACCACTGGAAATGTTGCCGCGGTCTTCTTCGCGTCACCCTTGTAGCCGAGCGGGACGTGTCCCCGCTGTGCGAGCCAACCCAGATCGTCGTGCCCGGGTTCGGCGAGTCCGTCGAGATCCTCGCTGAGGACGCAGGTGTTCGACCCGGGGGTGAATTGACCGGTCGACACCGAACCTGTGCTGGAGACGTGCGTCATCTGCGTTCCGGTCTCGGACGAACCGGCGCCGTCGATCACTACGGCATTGGGCACGAGATCGAGGAGGCGCTGCTTGACCGGGGGGGACAGGATCGCACCGCCGTTTGCCAGGATCGACAGTGACGACAGGTCGGCATCGGTCCGGGCGAACTCGGTGGCGAGCGGCCGCGCGATGGCGTCGCCGACCATCATCAACGCGGCGGGGCGTTCGGTCTCGATCGTCTGCGCCACCGCCGTCGGATCCAACCGGTCGACCACCGGCGAGAACACCAGGGTCTGTCCGGTGAGGATTCCGGTGAGTGACGCCCATTGAGCGGCGCCGTGGATCAAGGGGGGAAGCACGAACATTGTGAATCCCGAATTGTCGGCCGCGGTCGACGCCACCTGGCCGGGTGAGGTGATGCACTCCCCGGTGTACACGTTCCGGCCACCGCAGGACGCCATGTAGATATCGTGCTGGCGCCACAGCACACCCTTGGGCATTCCCGTGGTTCCGCCGGTGTAGAGAATGTAGAGATCGTTCGGCGACGCAGGTTCCGGCGCGGCTTCCGGCGAGGTTTCGGCCAGTACGGTTTCGTAGTCGACGGCACCGGGGAGCAGGGGGTTACCCGAGTCGTCGGCGATCTGAATCAGCGCCTTGATATGGGGAAGCGCCGGCAGGACCTTGACCAACTGAGGGGCGAAGGCTGCGTTGTAGACGATCGCGCTCGTATCGGCGTCGGCGAGAAGGTATTCGAGTTCCTTCTCCACGTAGCGATAGTTGATGTTGAACGGCGCGACACGGGCGCGGAATGCCCCGAGCATCGACTCGAGGTATTCGTTGCCGTTGTAGGCGTAGATGCCGAGAGTGTCCTGGCCGATCTCGTGTCCCTCGAGCCGGTCGCGCTCAGTATGAGCACCGAGTCCGCGGGAGGTCAGATAGGCGGCGAGCCGACGAGATCGCTCGGCCAGCATGCTCTGCGTGATCCTCCGGTCGCGGAAAATGACGACTTCTCTGTCTGGGATGGACGACGCGACAGCATCCACGAGTTCCGGGATGGTGAACTCTCGGGCTTCTGTCGAGGGCTGGGCGGTGAGGTCGGTCAAGGCGACTCCTGTGAGATCAGCTAACCCGTCACATAAACTATTCGACCGACTGTAATATATACGGCAAGGATTGCGGTAGAGTTCGCTCCTGGGAATACGGATCCGAACCGGGGAGGGTGATGAGCACGGTCGAAAACCTCGGCGTCACAACGTTGGATGAGCCGGGTAGTGAGCTGTCGCGAATCCTTGCGTTGCAGCGACGGGCGTTCCTCGCCGACGGGTACCCGTCGGTCGATGCACGTCGCCATCGCATCGATCGTCTTGTTGCGCTCGTGCTCGACAACGCCGATGCGCTCGTCGATACGCTGGTTCGGGACTTCGGCAGTAAATCGCGGACCGGCACGATGTCGATGGAGTTCGTCGGCATCATCGATGCGATCGAACACACCCGTGCGAACGTGGTGAAATGGATGAGAACGGCACCGCTGATGCGTGCGTGCAGGCTGGCAGGGCTGCGCGCCGAGGTGGTGCCATCCCCGCTTGGGGTGGTCGGAATCATCGGCCCCTGGAACTTCCCACTGCATCTGGTGATCATGCCCGCCGCAGCGGCCTTCGCGGCGGGAAATCGGGTGATGATCAAGATGTCCGAGATCACTCCCGAAACTTCGGATCTGTTCGCATCTCTTGTCTCGAAGTACTTCGACGAGTCGGAACTGGCAGTTGTCACCGGCGGAGCAGAGGTGGGTGCCGCGTTCTCGTCCCTTCCACTTGACCATCTCTTCTTCACGGGCTCGCCGGGTGTCGGGAAGCGAATCCAAGCTGCGGCTGCGCAGAACCTGGTTCCGGTCACACTCGAACTCGGCGGAAAGAACCCCGTTGTGGTGGGGCCACGCGCACATGTCGAGCGGGCTGCCGAACGAGTGGCTCTCGGGCGCATGGTCAACGGTGGCCAGGTCTGCATCTGCCCCGACTATGTGATGGTCCACGAGAGTGAAGTCGAAAAGTTCTCCACCGCAGTGCTGTCCACGTGGCGCAAGCGATTCCCCACCATGGTCGTCAACCCCGAATACCCCTCGTGCGTCAATGCCGCGAACTACGACCGAGTGGTGAGCTTGATCGACGACGCACGCTCCCGCGGCGCGAACGTGCAGTCCGCCGCGCCGGGTGATGAACTGCTCCCTGATTCGGAGACGCGAAAGGTTCCCCCCACTCTCGTTTCGGATGTCTCCGACGACATGCGCATCACGCAGGAGGAGATCTTCGGTCCGGCGCTCATGCTCCTCACCTATCGCGATCTTTCCGAGGTTGTCGACTACGTGAATGCGCGCCCTTCACCGCTGGTCGCCTACTGGTTCGGGCCGGACGACGACGACTTCCGCCGATTCGTCCGCAGCACCCGCACCGGCGGGGTGGCGCGAAACGAGTTCGGAATTCACATGCTTCCGGCCGCTGCACCGTTCGGTGGAGTGGGGAGCAGTGGCATGGGGGCTTATCATGGCAAGGCGGGTTTCGACACATTCAGTCACCATCGATCTGTGGTGGGGACCGACCTTCCCTTCATGCTCGCGACGTCGAGCGCTGTGCCGCCGTTCGGGCGAGTGCCCCGTCTGATGATCGATGTGATGATGCGTCGTGCTCGCCGGCGAACCTCCCGTCGCCTGCGGGGATAGATACTGTATGGACAACAGTAAGCGTGTAGCCTAGTGTTCGAGCGAGGGAAGTTGCGCCCCGCCGTGTACTGAAACTTCGACCGGAGGTGAACGACGATGACCGTCGTACCCGAGAAAACAACCAGTATCGACGAAGTCGTGTACGACCGGCCTGTCGACTGCGACAACCACTACTACGAGAAGATCGACGCCTTCACACGGTACCTCGACCCGGCCTTCAAGGACCGCGGTGTCGAAGTGATCAAACGCGGCAAGCGCACCGAATTGCTCGCCGGGGGAAAACTTCTCGAATTCGTTCCGAATCCGACATTCGATCCTGTGATCGTCCCGGGTGCGCTGGATTTGTTGTTCCGCGGGCAGGTCCCGGACGATGTCGACCCACGAAGTCTGATGAAGGTCGAGCCACTCAACCCCGCGTATCAGGATCACGACATCCGACTCGAGATGATCGAGCAGCAGGAGATGTCAGGTGTGATTCTCCTACCGACTCTCGCGTGCGGCGTCGAAGAGGCACTCAAATTCGACATCCCGGCAACGATGGCGAGTGTCAGTGCATTCAACAGATGGTTGGATGAGGACTGGGGATACAACTACAAGGGCCGCATCTTCTCGGCGCCGATGCTGGCGCTGGCCGATCCCGATGAAGCTGTCGCAGAAATCGACCGCCTCCTCGAACGCGACGTAAAGCTGGTCTACATCCGACCCGCACCGGTGCCCGCCGGGCACGGGACATCCAGATCGCTCGGCGACATGATCTACGACAAGGTGTGGGCGAAACTGGAAGAATCCGATATTCCGGTGGCATTCCATCTCAGCGACAGTGGATACAACGGCTCGATCGCACGAGCCTGGGGCGCGCCGGAACGGTTCGTGCCCTTCAAGACATCGAACCCGCTCGCGAACATCGTCGTGTCCGATCGCGCGATCCACGACACGCTGGCGAGCCTGATCCTCGACGGCGTGTTGAAGCGCCACCCGAATCTGCGCGTGGCGAGTATCGAAAACGGTTCCGACTGGGTGCAGTTGCTGATCAAGCGGCTGAACAAGCAGGCGAATCAGACGCCGTGGGCGTTCGATGAGCCTCCTGTCGACACGATCCGCCGGCACCTGTGGGTGTCGCCGTACTACGAGGAAGACATCCGGGCGCTGGCCGACCTCGTCGGTTCCGATCGTGTCCTGTTCGGCTCCGACTGGCCGCACGGCGAAGGTCTAGAGAAGCCGACGGATTTCATCAACGAACTGGGCGACTTCGACGAGCGTGAGAAGGACCAGATCATGCGCACCAATGTGCTGGACTATCTGGGGATCACGTCCGGCCGCTGAATTCCACACGGCTTCGGTCCCCCTCGCTGACGGACGCGGAGCTGCCGAGGCTCAGTGCTGGGCGACAAGCCGCCACGCGCGCTGAACATGGTGGAACTCAGGCATCCGTCGATCCAACTGTGGGTTGTCCGACACTGCGACGAGGTTGTAGCGACAGGCGCTCTTGCGCAGCTCGACTCGAGAACCTGTTCATGCACTACGCGTTCGACACGTGGCTGGCGCGTGAGCACCCGGATGTGGTGTTCGAGCGTTACGCCGACGACGCGGTGGTGCATTGTGTCAGCGAAACCCGGGCCCGTGAGGTGCTCGAGGGTATCGCGGACCGGATAGGGGCGCTGGGTCTGACGCTGCATCCAGCCAAGACACAGATCGTCTACTGCAAGGGCGGGAACCGGCCGCAGCGATACGAGCGGACGTCGTTCACGTTCTTGGGGTACACGTTTCGGCCGCGTGCGGCGCGGGTCCGCCAGGGGGCGACGTTCCTGCCCGCGATCAGCACGCAGGCCCTGAAGAAGATCAGCGAGCAGGTTCGCCGCTGGCTGGCTGCATCGCAGGATCTATCACTCCTTTGGTGATCTTGCTCGTGCCATCAACCCGATCGTCGCGGGGTGGATGCAGTACTACGGACGGTTCTATCCGTCCTCGCTGCATCAGGTCCTGATGCGCGTCAACGCCTACCTGGTGCGTTGGATCCGCAACAAGTATCGACGGTACGACTCCACTCGCCGTGCCCGCCGGAGACTTCGGGAGATCGCCCTCGGGCATCCCTGGGTCTTTCGGCACTGGCGATGGGTCACGACACCTGGTGACCAGGGTGACAAAGCCCGGTGGCAGGAGGCTGTCATGCCGGGGTTTGTGGGAGCCGGGGGGTGAATCTCCCTCCGGCTACCCGACTCTGGGGCTGGGGGGTGCGAATCAACTTCATTTCCCCTACGTCTTTTGTGCGCCATTGAGGCAGGACAGGTGGCCGAGGGTCTATCCCTCCTCGCAGAAGATGTACGTGAGCGCTCCGAGGAGCGCAAGGTTCTTGCAGAAGTGAATTCGCTGTCCGCGGCGCAACTGCTGATCGGTCTCTCGCCAGAACGGATGACCGGCGAGCGTGGTCGGAACCAGGGATGTACCCAATACCAGACCAGCTGTCCGGCGTCCTGTGCCGGCGGCGAACATGAGTCCGGCGCACACCTGAAGTGCTGCATTCGCTCGGACAGCGTCTTCGACACTGATCGGCAAGCGCTCCACAGCGGGGCCGATGAGTGGCCTGGCAGCATTTGTCGGACCTTCACAGTTCCTGAAGACGGTTGCGCCCGAGGATACGAAGACGTATGAGACAGCGCATCGGGCGAGTGCCCGAACGCTACCGCGAAGATGGTCGAACCGTGAACTCCGATAGGGGTTCACCGGTGTGGAGGCGGTGTTCGGGCTCATCGAGCTTCCTTGGTCGATGCCAAACTTTCCAGGAACTGATGAGCGAGCTCGTGGACGGACCCTCCCCTGGCCGCGACGCCGAACACGTAGTAGTCCGGGCGGACCAGGACAGCGTCAGCGTCGAGATTGTCGAACCATTTCGCGTAGTCGCCGGCTACGTCGGTGACATCATCGTCGTCCTCGGATCCAATCGAAATGACTTCGATTCCAGCGCGTTCGAGGGTCGGTTTCAACTCGTCGGACACCGCGTCGCTGGAAAGGCGTTCACCGAGCAGCAGAACGCCAGCAGAGCCTACCACATCGTCGAACAGACCTTTGCCGTGGCGACTTTCGACGATCGATTGGATCGACAAGGTGCCTCCTCCGTCGCCCGCGAGGTGGAAGCCGGCACCGAGTCGAGGAAGTGGGCGCGCGGGCATCGAGATTCCTTCTTCGAAGTCACTGGTCATCGAAGTGTCTCGTTCAGCTGCCAACTGCCGATCGGTGAGACAGATGACCCGCCCGAGTTCCATCGACTCCGAAATAAAATGGCTCACATGCTCTTTCCTTTCGGAAGTGTATGTATCCAGAAGTCGGTCGGAGGCCAGTTCCCTCAGGACCAGGTCCAGTTTCCATTCGAGATTCACCGCGTCACGAAGACCGGAGCACATGCCTTGACCTGCGAACGGCGGCATGAGATGGGCAGAGTCTCCGGCCAGGAAGATGCGTCCTCGACGCCACTCGTGGCACCAACGCGCTTGGAAGGTGTACACGGTAGACCGTTCCAGCACTGCGGTATCGGGATTGACCCCCCAGGGCTCGAGCAGTTCCCAGACGCGTTCTTCCCGCGCCAGATCCTCGGTCGTCTCGCTGTCGAGTCGCATGAATTCGAACCGACGTCTGCCGGGCCCTGCCGGCACGATCGTCGTGGGTCGTACCGGGTCGCACAATTGCCACGCGGGGGGTTCGAACTCCATTGGGACAGTGGGTTTGAGATCGACGACGAGCCAGTCGTGGAAGTAGCCGAGGTCTTGGATCTCGGTGCCCAACCACTGCCTTACTCGACTGTTGGCACCGTCCGCACCGATGAGGTACTTCGCAGAGATGGACCGCTTTTCGGATTTGGAAGAGAGGTGCACTGCTACGTGCGACCCGGTTTCGTCACAGGACTGAGCCTCCCACCCGTGCATGACAGTAACGTTGGGAAGGGCATTGATCTGCTCGGCAAGAAGATTCTCGAGTGCGGGTTGATGGAAGAAGTTGCTGACATTCCACCCTGACGGACCTTTGCTCCTCCAATCCAATCGCAGCAGCGTCTTGTGTTCGGCGCTACGCCACTCGTAGAAGTCCTCGTAGGCGTCGACCAAGTCAGGGTGGTCGCCTGGTCCTGCACCGACAGATTGCAGGATCCGTGCGATCTCGTCGTCATAGTGCGCGGCGCGTGGAAGCGGGTACGTCTGTGTCTGACGTTCGATAACCACCACCGTGTGGCCACGGCGTCCCAGCTTCAGCGCAAGCATCCTGCCAACCGGACCGAATCCAACGATGGCGATGTCGTTGACCTGATCCGTCGACGCTTCCGAGACGTCTCGGCTTCCGTGGTTCTGTGTCATGGCGTCGGGGGACCTTTCGCTTCAGCATGGAATTTGAGGAGAGACCGCGTGTACAACACAATGAGAGCGTCCGACTGACGGACATCTGTCCGATTTTATGTAGACGAATTCTGCCGAAGTGAAGCACTTGATGTCAAGCGTCACATTGGGTCCGCGATTCCGCCGGATCGAAGGGGTACGCGGCAACCGGCGCCGCGGCCGGGGTGCAATCATCGCAGCGAATTGTGGACCGCAAGGCGGTGTGCCGGTACGTCGAGGCAGCGCAGGCGGCCGGACGTGCGGGTCGTCGACGGCGCTTCCGGCAGGAAGCGAAGGCCGGATCGACTTCGGTCACCTCTGCGAAGCGGTGGTGACGATCAGCAAACCCGAAGACCCGGTACCGATCAGACGGTCCGGTTGAGGTTGGCGCGATCCGCCGGGTTCCGGCCTGCATCGATATGTGAGTTCGAATGGCTTGCTTCGGACTCGGTTGGCGCCGCCGATCTCGGTGCCCTGCCGCGGACTCCGAGTGGACCGGCGATGAAGTAGGGCCGATCGAGGTGCCACCGCGAACGCGCAGAAGTGGGATCCGGCCGTAGTTCTCCACGGGCCTCCTCGATGAGGAGGCCCGTGGACGTCACGAATTCCTGAGCGAAGCGCCGCCCTGCCGGGCGGCAAGAAGTCGATGGAGACCCGCCGATCCACACCCGCGTCTCGGCACCTGCGGGAAGACCCGCCGTGCAGATAGGCCGTCAACGCGCGGCCGTGGACACCTCTGCCGCGACCGCGCCGATCGGTCGACCCTGCCACCGAGCCCAGTCCTGCATGGTGCGTTCTGCGGCCGCTTGCAGCGCCGGCAGGTGCGTGTCGAGCAGCACCTCCATGGATGTCTCAGCCGCGTGAACGGTGACGTTCATGGCGGCACGGACCCGGCCGTCACGGTCTCGCACGGACACTGCCACCGATCGCACTCCGGGGGCGAGTTCCTGATCCGCAGTGGCCCAGCCCTGGCTCCGGACCTCGTCGAGCAGGGCAAGGACCTGCGCGGTCGTGTGCTCGGGCACCGACAGTCCAGATCGGGTCGGTTCAGCGAGCACCTCGAGCACTTCATCCGTGCTCAGACCCGCAAGCAGTACCTTGCCCTGTGAGGTGACCAGAGCCGGGAATCGGGTCCCGATGTCGACCCGCAACCCGATCAGCTTGGGGACCGCGACACGGGCCACGTAGACGATGTCAGAGCCCTCGAGTTGGGCCATCGACGAGGACTCCCCCGTCCGGGCGACCAGATCCTCGAGGTGCGGACGAGCGATGTCCCACAGCCCCAGGGCGCCGATGTAGGCCATACCGAGGTCGAGAATGCGCGGGGTGAGGGTGTGCACACCGTTGGCGATCCGCACGTACCCGAGTTCCTCCAGAGTCAGCAGGATCCTGCGAGCCGTCGGACGCGCAAGATCTGCAGCGGCGGCCACCTCGCTCAGTGACATCGCCGGCCGCTCCACGGAAAACGCTTTCACCACATCCAGCCCCCGTGCGAGCGCTTCGATGAAATCCGGTCCTTGTCCTCGCGATGCCACCAGCAGCCTCCGTTTCGTCAAGGGTCCTTTTGCGGCGGTCCGCATACACCGAGGGTAACGCCTAGCGGACCGATGTCCGAAGTGCGGACGCAATCTCGCCTCTTGACATCTCCCGGGTGAGGAGAGCACCCTGATTGCAACGGCGGACAGTCGTCCGCCAAGCGGACACCAGGGCTTCGGGTGAGGTCCTCTCGCCGAATTCAGGAAAGGACCCCTCAGTGACCGGCCTCCCTCGACGCTCCGACTCCCCGGAGTCCCAGCGCCCCCTCGACGGAATCGTGATCGCCGACTTCTCCCGCGTTCTCGCGGGACCGTACGCAACTATGCTGCTCGCCGATCTGGGCGCCGACGTCGTCAAAGTCGAAGGCCCCAGCGGCGACGACACCCGCTCGTGGGTGCCGCCCGTACGCTCCGACGGCGTATCGACCTACTACTCGGCGATCAACCGAAACAAGCGCTCGATCGTCCTTGATTTCAACGACGCTGACGACCTCGCGGTCGCGCAGGCACTGGCTGCACGCGCCGATGTGGTCATCGAGAACTTCAAGCCCGGCGGGTTGCGCCGGTTCGGTCTCGACTACGGCTCCGTCCGGGAGCGCAACATCCCCGTCGTCTACTGCTCAATCAGTGGATTCGGCACCGCCGAGGGGGCGTCCCTACCCGGTTACGACCTCATCGTGCAGGCGATGTCAGGATTGATGAGCCTGACCGGCGATCCTGACGGTTCCCCGTACCGGGCCGGGATCAGCGTCTTCGATGTCATGGCCGGACTGCACTCGACGGTCGGCATCCTCGCCGCTCTGCGCCACCGCGACACCACGGGCCAGGGCCAGCACATCGAAACCAACCTGATGTCCTCGGCGATGAGCGGACTGGTGAATCAGACCGCGGCCTACGTCGCGGGGGGAGTCACCCCCCACCGAATGGGCAACGCGCACCCGAGCCTGTTCCCGTACGAGCCGCTGCCCACCGCCAATAAGGACCTCATCGTCACCGCCGGCAACGACACCCAGTTCCGCAAGCTCGTCGACGTCCTCGGGATCCCCGAGGTCGCCGACGACCCGAGGTTCGCGACGAACGCCGACCGCACCGCCAATCGCGAGCAGTTGCGGCCGTTGCTCGTCGACAGGCTCACCACCGAGCCGGCCGACTACTGGTTCACCCGGCTCAACGCCGTCGGCGTACCGAATGGGCCGATCAACACCATCGCCCAGGGTGTCGAGTACGCCAAGGACCTCGGGTTGAACCCGGTGATCGAGAGCGGGTCCGACGGTCACACCGTGCCCGGGATCCGCCACCCGATCACCTTCTCCACGATCGCCCCGCGTTACGAGCTCGCGCCCCCGGCGCTCGGTGAACACAGCCACGAGATCCGCACGTGGCTGTCCGCCGCCTCCACGACCCCGAGGAAAGACTGATGAGCACCGCGTACACCCCTGACCGTTACCCCACAGCCCTCGGAACCTCGAGCCGCACCGAGATCAACCTGCTCGGCCAGGACCTGGCCGGCGATCTGATGGGCAAGGTCGGTTTCGGTGAACTCGCGTTTTGGCTGGTGGCGCTGCGCCGACCCACCCCCAGCGAGCTGCGGGTGTTCGAGTCGGTGCTGGTCGCCCTGGCCGATCACGGCTTCACCCCCACCGCCATCTCGGCCCGCCTGACCTATCTCAGCGCCCCGGACTCACTGCAGGGGGCTATCGCCGCCGGCCTGCTCGGAGGCGGTTCCCGATTCCTCGGTGTCACCGAGGACTGCGGAAAATTCCTCCACGCGACCCTGGCCGCGCACACCACCAACGGCGCAGCCCTGCCCGACAACGACGAAGGCTGGGACCAGCTCGCCCTCACCGCCATTGCCCGCCAGAAGAAGCTCGGCGATTTCGTCCCGGGCCTGGGGCACCCCAATCACAAGGACGGCGACCCGCGCACCCCGGTGCTGATGGAGATTGCCGCCGAAGAGAAGCTGATGGGACCGCACCTGCAGCTGTTCGCAGCCATCGGGCGGATGAGCGAACAAGCGGTCGGCCGCAAGCTCCCGCTCAACGGCGCCGGAGTATGCGGAGCCGCCCTGTCCGACCTCGGGCTCCCGGTCGAGCTGCTGCGCGGATTCGCACTGCTGGCCCGCTGCGCGGGCCTACTTGGCCAGATAGCCGAAGAACAGCGAAACCCGATTGCGCATGAGGTGTACATGAGCGTCGACCGCGGCGCCTTCTACGCCTCGCCCGACAGTCCAGAATCCGCACCGGCCAGCGCCGTGGAGGAAAACCCGCCGCCCAACTGATGTTCGAATCCAGGAGTTTGTGATTGCTTTCGTTACCGAGGACAATTTCACCGATCTGGCGATCCCGGTCGCAATGCGCACCGCGCATCCAGCCCAATCGGGCGCCATTCGACACACCGCTGCCTGACGTACGCACCACTCCGCCCCAACGTCGGGGCCCGAACAGGAGACACACACCATGGCCGAACTGACGGCGGTCCTTGCCAGCACCCATCACCCGTTCTATCTCAAAGCCACCACCGACCACTCCGAAAACCGGATGCCCCAGGCCGACGAGTGGCAACGCAAGGTCGAGGCCTATCGCGAAACCCTCACCGCAGCAGAGCCGGACGTGCTCGTCATGGTCGGGGCCGACCACTTCCACCAGTTCTTCCTCGACAACTACCCGACATTCCTGATCGGCAAGCAAGAACGTTACGACGCCACGTTCTACAACGAAGAGCGCGAATTCGGCATCCCGAAATACCTCCTCGACGGCGACCCGGAGCTATCCGACTACATGCATCGCGCATTGCTCGACACCGGCTTCGACTTCTCGTTCAGCCACGAACTGAAGATCGACCACTCCATCATCTGCCCGATCATCACCGTGCGCCCCGACGCGGACCTGCCGATTGTACCGATCTACACGAACATCTTCGCCCCCCGCTTCCCTCACCCCGGAGGTTCTGGGAGCTGGGCCGCGCGATCCGCGCCATCATCGACTCCTACCCTTCGGACAAGAAGATCGCCGCCATCGGCACCGGGCACCTGTCTCTCGAGCTCGGCGGGCCCCGCATGTTCGGCAATCACGGACCCGATCCCGAGTTCGATGCCAAAGCCATCGAATGGCTCTCGACCGGGAACATCACCGCGATCCTCGAGAACGTTACCCACGAATCCATGGCCGCAGTCGGCAACGCCACACACGGCTTCATGGACCTCATTCTGATGATGGGGATCGCCGGCGGCGAAGAAGCCGACTATGTCGACCAGCTCGATCTCTATCACACCAGAGAGATGTTCATGACCTGGTACCCGACCAAGACCGCGACCCTCACGGCCGCCGCTGCTCGCGCGGCGGACACCTCACAGGCCACCCTCGGACCCGTATACGCAACCAAGGAAGGCGTTTCGGCATGAGCAAGTACTACGTCAACAAATTCCTCTACACCGTTGACCGCGACCCCAAATGGGTTTCCCGATACAAGGCTGATCCTGGAGCCACCCTCACAGACTGGGAAAGTGAAGTGGGGCCATGGCTCAACTCATCCGAGAAGACCTCCTGGCTCTCCTTCACTCCCGACGAACGTCGGGCACTCGAGACATACGACTACGTCTGGCTTTTCGAGTACGGGGCCCACTTCTTCCTGTACCTCACGCTGTTCATCGGCCTCTTCGAGGAAGACTGGACCGCAGAGAAGGGCCCCCTGTCTTATCAGCGTGACTGGGCTGCAAACCTAGCCGCGTGGACCGGAAAGACGTACCCCACCGTCGCGTTGTAGGGGACTGACCCCGGTTCGGCTCTGATGACGAGGCTCACCGAAAGTGGATCTGGCGCACTTTCCGTGAAGCCACCACCACGCTTCATCATTCGAGATAGATGACACGTTTTCTGTTTCCGCAGCAGGTCGAGGTTCGAGCGCCTGTAATCTGCCGCTTGAGTATCTTGATCCGGTTCACGTGACCCTCGAATGGACCGGAGTTGTGTTCGAGGGTCAACCCGGCAGTGACAGCCTCGAGATCACAGCGCAGAGCAGCAGCGAAAGACCGCAAGACCGGAGATCCGGTGGCGTCGACGCCGGTCATCCACTCGGCGAGACGGTCGGGTCGGCAGATCAGCCATCCGGTGACCTGCCGGACGGACGGTGCCTATGGCGATGCCGACCGCGCTCGGTGGGCAGTGCGCAGCGGCTGCAGGAACCGGCGGGCGGTCTTGGCACTGCCCCGGTAGTCGCGTTCGATGATCTCCGCCGTCAGACGGGTGGCATTGGTGCGCCCGGCCGCGAAACGTTCGCGCAGGTAGGTTTCATACCCGCTCAACAGGGTGACTCCTGCCGCTCGGGTGGTGGTCAACAACTCCTCGACAGAACCGGCGCGGGCGAATCGGCGTACAGTCCTGCGATCGAGGTTCAGTTCTCTGCTCATCGCCGAGATCGACATTCCGCCCGAGACGAAGCGCTGCAAGGCTGCATACCGTTCCCTGGTGCGGGTCACCAACCGACCATCGGCCATTTCGTCATCTGTAATACCTGTGCCGCAGTCCATTTCGATACCGTTGGTCACTGCGTCAGGGGCAGCAGGTTCGGTCGGTGAGCGAAGGTCCGCGCGGTGCCGAACCGCGGTCTTCCACCCGCGCCGACCAAGCCCAGCCACAGATGCCACCGGCCTGCGACCTGCACCGCATCCGGTGAGCCGGTGCGCACTGCTTCGGCGTAGGCCCCGCGATTATTAAGCCGAAATCCTCAGAGTCTCTACGATTTCGTTGCGCAGCCAATCCACGGGCGGGGAGGGTATTACGCGCTTGGCCGTGTAGAGGCAAATTCCGATGGAGGGGGCAGGAAAGGGCAGGGTGAATGTCCGGAGCCGTCCGTCTTGGGTGAACAAGCTAGCGGTCCGACTCGGTATGATGGAAATATGATTCGTTCGGGTGATGATCTCGGGTAATGCCGAAAATTGGGTAACGCGCACGGCGATATCTCGTTGGCGGTTCATCTGCTCGAGCGCGTGTTCCGTATCCTGGTGCACCGTTGCTGATTCGACGTTCACATGTCGTTCGTTGAGGTACTCGTCCAGCGTCGGTGTTGATCCGATCCTCGGATGCGCACTCGAACAAAGTCCCACGTAGTGGCCATAGAACAATGGTATTTCGTCAAGGTGGGGCGTGGCCGGCAATGGTGTACATATCGCGGCGTCGGCGTTGCCCGTTTTCAATTCTTCTGCGACTGTGTCGAAATCTAATCGGGACACTTCAACTCTGCAGTAAGGCGCCTTTGCATCGACGGAGGCAAGTACTGCCGGCAGGGAGGCGGTTTCGACCAAGTCCGTCGTGAGCACTCGGAATGATCGATCAGCCGTTGATGGCTCGAAGGGGCCGCCGCCGGCCACTGTCTCGTCGACCACTTCCAGGACTTGACGCAAGCTTGGATACAATTCGACTGCTCGATGAGTCGGGACCAGGCCGCCGGTCGATCGAGCGAAGAGTTCATCGCCGAACTGTTGCCGCAAACGCTTGAGCGCATGACTGGCTGATGGCTGCGTGATGAACAGCAATTCGGCTGCCGCCGTGACGCTGCGTGTCTCGTAGAGAAGAACGAAGGTCCGGAGCAGGTTCAGATCAAGGTTGCGGTTCGTACGCACTCTGTATAGGTATTGTCTATCCACTCATCGATCCTACTCATTGGACCGATACCCTGCTGGTCCCTACTGTGGTTGACACCACAGATGATCTGCTTCTGTGACGAACTACAACAATCTGAGACGGAGTGCGCGTGACGCTCAACGTGCGGGATACGACCTACGAGTTACTGCGGGCACATGATCTGACCACCATCTTCGGAAACCCGGGTTCGAATGAGCTTCCATTTCTCGCAGGAATGCCGAAGGACTTCCGGTACATACTCGGACTTCACGAGGGCGCAGTTCTCGCCATGGCAGATGGTTACGCACAGGCAAGTGGCGGAGCTGCATTCGTCAACCTGCACGCGGCGGCCGGCACGGGCAACGCCATGGGCCCGCTCACCAACTCTGTGTACTCACATAGCCCGCTCGTCATTACGGCCGGACAGCAAGTCCGGTCGACGATCGGTCAAGAGGTGATGCTGTCCAATGTCGATGCGCCATCACTCCCGAAACCGCTGGTGAAGTGGTCGTACGAACCCGCTTGCGCTCAGGACGTGCCTCGCTCCATCAGTCAAGCAATCCATCTGGCAAACCTGCCCGCAAAGGGGCCGGTCTATGTCTCCATCCCCTATGACGACTGGGCACAACCAGCGCCGCAGGAGGCACCTCATCTGCTATCTCGCAGAACCAGATTCGAAAACGTGCTTGGTCAGGCCCAATTGGATTCCCTGGTGGCTGCGCTGGACAGTGCGGACAACCCGGCCTTGGTTCTCGGGCCAGAGGTTGATGCCGAGGCAGCCAACTCTGACGCCGTCCGGCTGGCGGATGCGCTCAATGCGCCAGTCTGGCTGGCGCCCTCACCGTCACGCTGCCCCTTCCCAACCCGCCACCGCAGCTTCCGTGGCGTACTGCCCGCTGCGGTGCAAGGGGTCACCGACACTCTTGCCGGCTACGACCTTATTCTCGTTGTTGGTGCCCCCGTGTTTCGGTACCACCAATTCGAACCGGGCGAGTACCTACCCGTGAACGCCCGGCTGATCCAGCTCACCAGCGACCCGGCAGAAGCTGCACGGGCACCGATGGGTGACGCTCTGGTCTGTGGAGTGCGTGACACCCTGTCCCGGCTCGCAAATCGAGTACGTACGGACCGGCGCCCCTGCCTGCCCGCCTTGCCGGAGATCCCGCCTGCCGACATCTTGGCGGACCTGGTGCATCCCGAGGAGCTCTTTGCGCTACTTCGCGAAACTGCCCCCACCGACACGGTTTACGTGAAGGAGTCAACGTCCACCACCGGAGCATTCTGGGCGCAGATGGACCTCACAAGACAGGGAAGCTACTTCTTTCCTGCCTCAGGTGGCCTCGGATTCGGACTACCAGCGGCAGTCGGGGTACAGCTGGCACACACCGACCGTCAAGTGGTGGCACTGATCGGTGACGGATCCGCGAACTACGGCATCACTGCTCTGTGGACGGCAGCTCAATACAACATCCCGGTGATCATCGTCATACTCAAGAACGGCACATATGGAGCGCTCCGCTGGTTCGCGAAGGTCCTCCAAGCGGGAGAAACCCCAGGAATGGACATTCCCGACATCGATTTCGTCTCAATCGCGTCAGGATACGGCGTCACGGCGACCTCTGTTCGAACGGGCAACGACTTCGTATCCGCATTCACATCTGCCCTCGGGAGTGGGCAGCCCGCTCTCATCGAGGTCCAGACGAACCTCGTCGAACCGTAACAACCCGCGAGTACTCCAGCCGCCCCGAAGAAATACCCCATCCCACACAGTCGCTGCTGCACAGCGGCATCCCGACACACTCGGCTAAGGAACGCAATGCCCATTCTCGTTGAAAACAAGGACCTTTCAGTAGCACCGTGGTTCATCGATCGACAGTTCATCGGGGGCCAATGGCGCGGTGGGCGCTCACCTTCCGCTCTGACCGTCACAAATCCATTCAACGGTGCACAGATCACGACAATCCAGCAGGCCGATGCGGACGATCTCGACGACGCCTATACCGCGGCCGCGCAAGCGCAAACCGATTGGGCAGCAACGAGTCCAGCCGAGCGCCAACGAGTACTCCTCCGCGCAGCACAAATCCTCGAGGACCGCCGCGAAGAAATCGTGGCCTGGTTGGCCGCCGAGTCGGGGAGCACCCATCTCAAGGCCAACATCGAAGTCTCGGCCGCCGGCGCCATCACCAACGAAGCGGCCTCGTTCCCGTACCGAGTGCAGGGACGAATTCTCGAATCGAACACACCGGACAAGGAGAATCGGGTCTACAGGCAGCCGATCGGCGTGATCGGCGTCATCAGCCCGTGGAACTTCCCACTGCACCTTACGCAGCGAACAGTCGCCCCCGCCCTTGCCCTGGGAAATGCCGTGGTGATCAAGCCCGCCAGTGACACCCCCGTGACCGGTGGGCTGATCATCGCCGGCATCTTCGAAGAAGCTGGTCTTCCGCCCGGTGTACTCAATGTGGTCATCGGTTCCGGGGCAGAAATCGGCGACGCGTTCGTCACCCACCCAGTCCCGAAGTTCATCTCGTTTACCGGTTCAACTCCGGTCGGCAAGTCTGTGGCCAGGCACGCGATCGAGGGAAAGCACCTCAAGCACGTCGCATTGGAACTCGGTGGCAACAGTCCATTTGTGGTCCTCGCGGACGCCGACCTCGACGCTGCTGTCAGTGCCGCAGTGATGGGGAAGTTTCTGCATCAAGGCCAGATCTGCATGGCGATCAACCGAATCATCGTCGAGGCACCCGTCCACGACGAGTTCGTGGCGAAGTTCGTCGCGCGGGTCGAGTCACTCCAATGTGGAGACCCGTCCGACCCCTCCACGGTGATCGGGCCGATCATCAACGACAAGCAGCTCAAAGACCTGCAAGCCAAGGTGTTGACTGCCCAGGAGCAAGGGGCTCACCTCGTATCGGGGGGCACCGCAATGGGACAAATTCTGCCACCTCACGTGTTCACCGACGTCGCACCGGAGATGGCGATTGCCCAGGAGGAGAGTTTCGGTCCAATCGTGGGCATCCTCCGCGCTCGCGACGAAGCGCAGGCGCTCGCGTTCGCCAACGATGTCGACTTCGGCCTGTCCAGCGCAGTCTTCACCGCAGATCTCGAGCGTGGCGTCCGATTCGCTCGGCAGATCGACGCCGGTATGACTCACATCAACGACATTCCGGTCAACGACGAACCTCACGTTGCATTCGGCGGCGAGAAGAGTTCTGGCTTGGGCCGGTTCAACGGCGAGTGGGCAATCGACGAATTCACCACTGACCAGTGGATCAGTGTGCAGAGTCGGCCGCGTCAGTATCCCTTTTGAACCTCTGACAGGAAGCGGGGAACGATATGAAGATTGCCATTGTGGGGGCCGGTGCCATGGGCCAGCTCTTCGGAGCCCGACTTGCGATCGCTGGCAACGATGTTGCCTTCGTCGACGCTGTCCCTCGGACCATCGATGCACTCAACCGTGATGGAATCACAGTCAGCACGGAAGGGCGTACGGAGTGGACCGCCGCGCGGTCCGGAACGGCACGGGATTTCGATGAGAACTTCGACTTGTTCGTGTTGTTTACCAAGAGTTTTCACACTTCCGTGGCGCTGGAGTCGATCGGTCACTTGATCGGGCCGCAATCGATCGGCCTGACCTTGCAGAACGGACTGGGCAACGGCGAACTTCTCGCCCAACGTTTCGGTGCCGACCGCACCTGCGTCGGGGTGACTGATTTCCCCGCCGACCTGCGGCAGCCGGGATTCGTCTCCACCAGCGCTGACGGGAAGGTGAGCATCGGCCCGTTCCACGCCAGCGCTGATGCAGTTGCGCGGTATGTGGTCGAGACGTTCGACGCAGCACAGCTGAATACCCGCGCTGATGCGGATATCAACGCCGCGATCTGGGAGAAGATTGCGTTCAATGCCGGGTTGAACACTCTCAGTGCAGTCAATGGTCAGACGGTCGGTCAAATCGGAGCCAGCGCACAGAGTAGAGCGATCGTCACCAAGGTGCTCGACGAAGTCGGTGCGGTTGCATCCAAACTGCATATCGGAGTCGACCGCACCCGGATCGATTCGGCCCTGGAAAATGCATACGTCCACCACTCGGACCACAAGACTTCGATGCTCCAGGACCGGGAAGCAGGTCGGCCCACAGAGGCCGACTACATCGGCGGGGCAATCGTACGACGCGGCCAGGAAATCGGCGTCGAGACGCCTGTCTTGTGGACGTTGACGAATATCGCGGTTCAACGATTGCCCTAGCGGTGACTCAATAGCGGGAGCTGTCACCTACCACTGCCGAGGTAGGCCGGCCTCCTCCGTATCGCGCCCACACCTCCTCGGCGCACCTTCGAATGAGGAAGAAACGATGGAGAACACACGAATCCCACAAGCACCCATGCAACGAGGTGCCGGAGAGTCCGGGCAACAGCGCCGCAGCCTCCTCGTCGTTGGCATCTGCTTCTTCACAATCATCTTCGACGGCTACGACCTGGTCGTATTCGGTGCAGCGATGCCGTCGATCATCAACGAACCCGGCTGGGGACTGACGGCCGCGACGGCCGGCAGCATCGCCAGCCTCGCACTGATCGGCATGGCCATCGGATCCGTGATTTCGGCTCCACTCACCGACGCGATCGGCCGGCGCAAGGTCATCATGATCAGCATCATATGGTTCAGCACCTTCACCGGATTATGCGCGATAGCAACATCTCCCGAATTGCTCGGCCTCTACCGACTGCTCGGCGGAGTCGGTCTCGGCCTTGTTATCCCGGCTGCCGCCGCTCTGACTATCGAGTACGCACCCCGAGGACGAGAGAACCTGTACAACGCGCTGATGATGTCCGGATACGCCGCCGGAGGAATTGTCGCAGCTCTCGTCGCATTGGCTCTACTGCCCAGCAGCGGATGGAGATCCCTCTTCGCGGTGGGGGTGCTCCCCGTTTTTGTTGTGCTTCCTCTCGTCTACTGGTTCCTACCGGAGTCGCTCCAGTACCTGATCTACAAAGGACGACGTGATGAAGCGGAACGTACAGCAACCCGTTTCGGTGTGTCCCTCTCGGCGTTGGACCGCCTCGCGCACTCAAAACCCACCAGGAGGGTCGACGCAATCTCCGTGCTCTTCTCGCGCCGCTACCTGAAGGCAACTGCCCTCTTCGGCGGAGCCGCCTTCTGTGGATTGTTCCTCGTATTCGCCATGAATACCGGCCTTCCGGCCATCATGCAACAGGCCGGGTACAACACCGGATCGTCGCTCCACTTCCTGCTTGCCTACAGCCTGGGAGCAATCATCGGGGTGACGTCGGTGTCACTGCTCGCCGACAGGATCGGTCCGAAGGTTGTCACAAGCGTGGCGCTGATCGCGGCGGCCGCGGCGATCGTACTGTTGAGCAGGCCGTTGGACACCGCGACGCTATTGGTCGCCGTCGCGATCGCCGGAGTCGGCACGTCGGGCACGACCATCCTCATCAATGGGTACGTCGCCACCTATTATCCGCTGGCCAGTCGCCCGTCAGCACTCAGTTGGGTGATGACCGTGGGACGACTCGGCTCGGTCTTCGCACCAACCCTCGTCGGGGCAATCATGAGCTCCGGGTTGGGATTCCAAACGAATTTCTATGTCATTGCAGGTGTAGCAGCGATCGGCGCGGTATTGCTGCTGCTCGTCCCGCGAAGCGGAGAGCAGAACGCCGCTTCCCCGTCAACCGCGATGGCCGTAACCCCTCAATCCGCCTGAAAGTGAGACGCACATGAATACGAAATCCGTCGGATACCGGGATCTGGTCCTGCGACCAGCAGAGCAGCTCGATGAAGAGTTTCCGCAGACGAACCCGCGACAGGAACGCCAGGATCGGATGATCGTCGATCGGGACATCCCGGTCGATGTACGTTCCGGCGGTCACATCAATATCGACGTATATCGTCCCGCCGGCCGCGATACGTCGAGCCTGCCGGTGATCGTCGCGTGGGGCGCGTTCGGCAAGCACGACTGTGGAATCGAGGCACTATTCGCCGGGGGGCATGGTGTTGCACCGGAATGGGTTTCACAGTTCACACCGTTCGAAGCTCCTGACCCGGTCTACTGGACTTCACACGGCTACGCCGTTGCCTTCGCAGACCCGAGGGGAACCTGGAACTCACCCGGCGCATACACCCACGGTGACGTTACTGAGGCTGAGGACTACCACGATGTAGTCGAGTGGCTCGGAACCCAAGCATGGAGCAGCGGCAAAGTCGGCGTCACAGGCGTCTCCTATCTTGCGCGCAGCGCGTATGCTGTCGCCGCGAGTCATCCTCCGCATCTCGCTGCGATTGCCCCGTTCGAGGCGTTCACCGATATGTACCGCGAGTTCGCCTACCACGGTGGTATCCCCGAGACACGATTCACCGCCCTCGTGAATCGGCGGGTCGGCAACGGCCGCGGACTGGTCGAGGATCTTCCCGCCAATTTCGCAGCGCATCCCCTGCTCGGGGACGACGAGTACTGGGCATCCAAGTCGATCGACGCCTCGTCCATCACGATACCGGCGTTCATCGTCGCGAGCTGGGGAGACCAAGGACTCCACTCTCGAGGAACCCTCGACTTCTTCAACACCATCGCCTCATCCGACAAGTGGTTGGAAGTGCATGGGCGGAAGAAGTGGCAGTACTTCTACGAACCCGACACCGTCGAGCGAGTGAGGGCGTTCTTCGACCACTATCTCAAGGGTGAAGGACCAGGCCTGGCATCGCGGCCCAGAGTGTCTCTGGAGATTCGCGACACGGTCAACAGCGGAACGGTACGCGACGAGAACGAGTGGCCGCTCGCCCGCACAGTCCACCAGCGACTGTATCTGGAAGCCGCAGAGGGAACTCTGTCAGCCACCGCCTCCTCCGCTGAAAGCCGGACCAGCTACGAATCGGACAGTGGTCGCGCAGTGTTCGAGTACACCTTTGACGTGGACACCGAGCTGACCGGCTACATGGCACTACGGCTGTGGGTTTCTACCGACTGCGCCACGGACGCAGACCTGTTTGTCGCTGTCGAGAAGGTGGGCCCCGACGGGAATCGCGTACCGCAGATCTTCTATTCGACCTTCACCGACGGACCCGTAGCGCAGGGGTGGCTTCGAGCCAGTCACCGCGCGCTCGACACGGAGCGCTCGAGCCCATCACGGCCGATCCATCCGCACACCCACGAGGACCTCCTCGAACCCGGCGTTCCGGTAGGCGTGGATATCGAAATCTGGCCCTCGTCCACACAATTTCGTGCTGGTGAGAAGCTCCGTCTGATCGTCGCGGGCAAGGACATCTACGACGAAGCTGATCCGGGGCTTCCTACCAACTCACCATGGCCCCGCCACACCACCCGAAACAACGGCAAACACACACTTCATACCGGGGCGCACTATGACGCTCACCTGCTGGTCCCGGTCGTACCGTGACTTACACACCAAAGGAGAACCCGAAGAACATGACACTCAAAAGCCCAGATGTGCTCATCGTGGGGGCCGGAGGCAGCGGTTTGGTGACCGCACTCGAACTTGCCCGACGCGGTGTCGCCATCCGCGTGGTGGACCGCGCAACAGGCCCGTGCACCGAGTCGCGAGGAACCGGGTTGCAGGCGCGCACGCTCGAACTCCTCGACATTCACAACGCTGCGCGTGAGCTGGTGTCGATCGGCCACACGGTATCGACCTTGAGTGCCTTTCACGATGAAGCCCGCGTCATGGAGGTCGACTACCGGCTCGCACCGTCGGAGTTCTCGTCGGTAGCACTTCCGCAATCCGGCACTGAAGGAGTACTACGCCAGCGTCTCGCAGAGTTGGGTGTCCAGGTCGAATGGGGAACCGAACTCCTCGGATTCACACAAGACAACTCGGGAATAGTCGCGTCGCTCGAGAGCGGCGACGGGACTGTGGTGACCGTTCAAGCGGGCTGGCTGGTCGGTACTGACGGGGCGAGCAGCACTGTGCGGGAATTGCTCGGGATGGCATTCGATGGCCAGTCTTACACCGAGCGGTGGGGACTGATGGATGTGGATCTCGACTGGGACCTGCCCCCCGACAGCGTGCGCATCTTCCGTACTTCGGCCGAAGCCGGGCAGTACATTGTCGTTCCTCTCGGGGGAACGCACTACCGCGTGCAGACCGATCAGATGAACCCTGAGGACTTCGCGCCGCCCACCTTGGCGGACATGCAGGACAAGTTCGATCGGTACACACACCGCGCAGGCATCCTGTCGAACCCCTTCTGGTGTTCCGCATTCCGAGTACATCGGCGGCAGGTCGTCACCTATCGGGATCGACGCGTATTCCTCGCCGGGGATGCCGCACACATCCACACCCCAGCCGGCGGCCAGGGCCTCAACACTGGTATCCAGGACGGAATCAACCTCGGGTGGAAGCTCGCGCATGTTGTTTGCGGTCATGCACACGCCGACCTACTGGACACGTACGAACAGGAGCGGCATCCCATCGCCGCCGAAGTACTGCGACTCGCCGAGACTCTTGCCCGTGAGCCGCACAAAGTGGGCTCCTTCGATCCTGAGGACATGCGGCAGACCGCGGCGGTGGTCAGCCAATGTGCGGTCACCTATCGACACGGCCCGCTTACGGCCCGAGTGCCGGGTCCAGGATCTCTCCATTCCGGAGACCGCGTCCCCAACAACCAGATTCATGGTAACTCGACGCTCTATGAACTACTGCGGGATCGTCGCTTTCTCCTCGTCATGGTCGGCCACGATGTCGAGGCTGCAGCGTGGGAAGGGAATTTCGACATCCAAGTGGCGGACCTGCGCACCGGCCCTCGTACCGCAGAGAACCAGCTGGCTGCGGCGCTCGGCATCGGCACCAGCGGTGTGGCGGTGATCAGACCCGACGGCTATCTCGGAATGGCCGCCGAAGGCGACATGAGCGACTGCATGAAGCTAGCCGAAACATACCTGCAGCAAGTCGTTCGGCTGATTCCAGCGGTCACCCATGTTTGATTCGCCATCCGAAGTCTGGTCGCGCGGCGACTACCAATTGATTGCTGCCGAGCACGTACTGGTGAGCGAGAGGCTTTGTTCAGATCTCGCGCTCGGCACGAAACACAAGGTTCTCGATGTCGCGTGTGGGACCGGAAACACCGCCCTGGCCGCGGCGCGGCGACGGGCATCGGTCACCGGATGCGATGTTGCCGCTGTCCTGCTCGAACGTGCCCGCATGCGGGAAGTTGCCGAAGGGATTGGTCCAATCGACTGGGTTGAAGGTGATGCTTCCGCGCTTCCATTCGAGGACAATGCCTTCGACGTCACAACGTCGACTTTCGGCGCAACCTTCGTGCCGGATCAAGAACAGGCAGCACGAGAATTACTCAGGGTCACGCGACCGGGTGGTGTTGTCGCACTGACAAGCCACGCTCGTGCTTCTCTCGCTTCTGACATCTACTGGGTCGGGACCGAGTTCCTAACGCCACCTGAAGGTCTTCGCCCCGCATTCGAATGGTCGGAGGGGGCCCGCGTTACCGAGCTCTTGGGCTACGGTTGCTCTTCCATCCAGGTAACTCCGATGTCGTACAGCGCCTGCTACGACTCAGCCGAAGCGTATGTAGATCACTACACGAGATACTACGGACCGATGGTCAGCCGAGTTCATGCGATGGGTGAAGAGGACGCAGACCAATACAAGAGAAGGGTCGCGGCCGTGGCCGAGCACCACAACCAGGCCACCGACGGCAGCTTGGTTGCCACCTTCGACTACGTTCAAGTCGTTGCAACGAAATCAGGTGTGTGACAATGACAGAACTGAGTGAGCTCCAGAACCGAGTGAACGATCTGGAGGGCGTGTTGGCCCGTATCGTCGGAGAGACCGGGCGCCTGACAGCGAGGGAAGATATCCGAATCTGCCTGGCGTCGGCATCTCGCGGCATCGATCGACTGGACCGTGGATTGCTCGCCTCATGTTTCCACCCTGAGGCGTACGTTGACTATGGTCAGATCTACAGCGGTCCAGTCGCCGGATTCATCGAGTCGACAATGCTCCTTCAGAGGGACCAATTCCAGGTGCAGCACCTGCTCGGCGCCACCACGATCGATCTCGATGCCGACACTGCGGTTGCAGAGTCCTATGAACTTGCCAGGCACCGGCATGTGGAGAATGGCGAGACGATCGAGTTGACACTTGCCGGCCGCTATCTGGACCACCTCGAGAATGATGGAGGCCGTTGGCTGATCACTCGACGGGTCAAAGTCCTGGACTATGGGCGCGCCGAGACGGTGACGCAAGACTGGCTTGCCGGTAGTCCACTACCGACAGGTCGGCGGGATGCTAGTGACCCCTCGTGCGGGGTGCTCGGCAGAAGTGAGGTGCCGATTTCATAACTGAGGCAGAACAACGTGCTCCTGCCCGGTGAATCACCGTCGACACCAGTGGGATACTTCCTCGATCGGGTGCGTCGCACTCCGATCCCGGTCAGGTGTGGGGCCTCGACCGGCGTCGGTGAGGCGTCGGTGAGGCGTCGGTGAGGCGTGGGTCCGGCGCTGCCACCCGGTCGAGCATCATCCCGCCCTGAAACCGAACTCAGCGAGCATTACTCACGTTTGCGTCAGGGTCCGTCGGGGTCCGTCGGGGTTCTTCAGGGCTCGTCATGCGCACTGTTCATGATCCGTTCGCCAACCGTTCCTGATAGACAAGAAGCTGATGTCCCGGAGCGCTCGACACGGCGAAGGCATGGCAGTCGATCGTCAAGAGACCTCGCTTGTGATGAAGAAGTTCCTTGGTCTCGTATGTCTTCGGCTGAACATCGTGCGCGGCCCAGAATGCCGGATTCTCCACCGCCTGATCCACGCTGTTGTCGACGGTGATTCCGGCGGCCCGTGGCGCTGACCTCGCACGGGCACTATCCGGGATCGGTCGCTGATCGCCTCGTCGGGGACGAACTCTCGGCGTTGGGCGCCAAGCGAAGCGGAACGCGCGACATGCCGGGTGGGCGCTGCCGGCCCCCGAGCCTCCGGGTGAACAGTATCGGACACTGGACCTTCCGCATCATCGACCAATACGGCGGTGCATCGGAGATCTCGAGCGCTCGCTGCTGCGCGGTAGCTGTGTCGGAAACAAGTGTCGAGGTATTCCGGACTGATGTGCTGTGGCCTACTTGGTGGCCCCGAACCGTTGGTAGGCGGCTTGCCGGGTGGTGTCGAGTGCCAGACCGATAGCCGCCCAGGAGTCGCCGTCTTCGCGGGCGGCGGCGACGGCAGCGCGGAGTTCGGATTCGGCGTCGGCGAGGTGCTTGCGAGCGGCGACGATACGCCGCAGGTTCTTAGCATCTCGGGCTTCGGTGGTGTTCGGGTTCAGGTGGTCGAGACCGGTGGGGTCTGCGCTGGTGCGCTTGATCGTCTGCATGCGTATCACCTCAGGTAATCGTAGAACTTCGCACGAAGGCGGTCTGCGTGGATGATCCGGTTCGGTTCGCCGGCGGGCACGGCGCCCAGTTCGAGAAGTCGCCCCGCCGTATCGGTGCCGATGATGAGGAGTCGTTCCTCGCCGTCGTACTCGACGTAGCGGATCACGTTCTCGAACGCGTGGGTGATGTCATCATCGCTGATCTTGCGTTTCCACGCCGAGTCGGCGATCCACACTTGTCAAGTTTATCTTTACACCCATGCTTGTCAAGACCGTCTTGACAAGCGGTTCGTTTCCGCAGGCCTGCTCGCGACGATCTCGTCGTCGAAGAGCTGGATGAGGTCGTCTGCCAGGATCGACCCAACGAGAGGGTCGGCGGCGCCGAGGGGAACGGCCGTTGGAATACCAGTTTTCGGTGTGGTGGTTATCCGTGCGGCGAGGACCGTGTCGTCGAGACTCCGGGCCATCGCGTTCACTTCCCGGCATCGGTGGTGTTGGCGCAGGCGTGTCAGTAGGCGCTTCGCGCCCAACGGAACTCGTTCGGATGTCCGGCTCCTTGCGCGAGCACAGTGAGTCCGTGCTCGCGCAGCAGATCCTTGACCGCGTCGCGCTCGTCGCGGATGTACGCGTTGGTGAGTAGGTCGTTGAAGGTGTTGATCTGCAGGCGCCTACTTCGCGCGCGACGAGCGGGCGGCCGCCTTCTTCGGTGCCGGCTTCTGTTCGAGGAGTCGGCTGGTGTAGTCGAGGATGCAGTTGAGCCCGTACTCGAAGTTGTCGTCGTCCGGTGCACCGCCCACTCGCCCTCGAGCAGCGGCTTTCGCGAGCAGTGGAGTGCTGTCCGGCGTGATGACGAGATTCTCGTAGTATGCCTGCGCCGTCGGGTCGTACTTCTTGCCGCGTTCCTGCAGGCGCGCGAGCACGACGGAACCGCGGACGTGAAGCTGGACGGCGGAGTATGCGTCGAACGCGTCGTCGAGCGACAGACCACCCTTGACGAGGTCGTCGATGATGTGCTCGATCTCGCGTGCACCGAGGGTAGCGTTCTTCGGGCTGAGCGACGACCTGATAAGGATCAGGTCGCAGAGGATCGGGTTGGCCAGGAATGCACCGCGTGCCGCGTGTGCGTGGTTGTAGAGGCGTTCGCGCCAGTTCGAGCCGGAGTCGCCCATCACGGCCTCGACCTGCATCTGCGCGAGAGCGCGGTCTGTCATCGCGTTGAGCAGGTCGTCCTTCTTGCGGAAATACCAGTAGATGCTCGTGACACCGACGCCGAGATGCTTCGCGAGCTGCGGCATGCTCAGGTTGTCGACCGGGACGTTCTCCGCGAGTTCGAACGCGCCGGCGATGATGTCCTCGGGATTGATGGATCCGCGCTCACGACGTTCGCGCTTCTGAGGCTCTACTTTACGCGCCATTGCTCTCCGACTTTCCGTCCACAGTTCGTCCGTCAGGGCGGCAGCACAGGCGTGAAGCGGCCCGTGCGGTGGTACGGACTGCCGGTGGCACCGAGTGCTGCCGACCATTCCGGCTCACTGTAGCGCATACCGGAATGCCGCCGGGATGCGCCGGTCAGTCGACGATGCTGAGGGCAGCGGACGGGCAATTATTCACGGCGGTACGCAGATCGGCTTCGCCGGCTGCGGCGGCTGCGGCGTCGTCGATGAGGACGTACCCTCCGTCCCCGACCTCGAAAACATCGGGTGCGGTCGCTTCGCACAGACCGTGGCCCACACACTTGTCGCCATCGACTACAACGCGCATTGTCTCGCTCCTTGCTCGGATACTCGGAATCCAGGAATGGCCTCTGTGGTCAGTACGCCATGAACAGGATCTCGTCCCGGCTGTAGTCATGGTCGGGGTGACGTTCGCCGAGATGGTGCCGGACCTTGTCGACAAGATCGTCCTCGTCGGTACCACGCAGGTATTCGCCGCACGGGCAGGTCAATCGCTTCTTCATGGGTTTGCCTTTCGTTGTCGAGGAATCGGAGTCATGAACTGCGGGCCAGCAGCTCGCGGAGTCGAGGTGCATCGACCTTCCCTGTGCCTCCGCGTGGAATGGTCTCGTCGGACCGGAGAACGAGCCACACCGTCGGGACCTTGAACGAGCTCAACAGTCCCTTTGCTGCCGAGGTCAGTTCGGTCGGGTCGAACGCGCGTGAGCAGATCACCGCGGCGCCCACCTGCGGCCCGGTATCGCCATCGACCTGCGTGACGAAAGCATTCTCGACGCCGTCGATCATCTTCAGTGCGCCCTGCACCTCGCTCGGATACACGGTGGCTCCGCGGATTTTGAGCATGTCGTCGATCCGGCCCCGGTGGTAGAGGAATCCCGCATCATCGAAGCAGCCGAGATCGCCTGTGGGATAGAAACCGTCGGGCGTGAACACCTCGGCATGGCTGCGACCGCAGATACCTTGCATGACATGTGATCCCCGGACCTCTATCTGGCCTTCCTCACCGAGGGAGAGCGGGCTGCCCGTGTCGATATCGGTGATGCGGACTTCCATGCCGTCGAACGGCGTGCCGCAGCTTCCCCAGGATTTGCGAGGCATTGCGGTGTCCAGCCGATAGCCCGAGTACGGTCCGAACGTCTCCGTCATGCCGAACAGGTTTGCGCGTGAGCCCGGTTCGCCACGCTCTGCGGCGGGTATCAGCGCGGGGAGACTGCCCGGCTGCAGCGATGACAGATCGATACCCGTCGAGGTCCTGCGTGCCAGCGCTTCGGCCTGATCGGGCCAGCCGCGGAACAACGTCACCTTCTCTGCTTCGAGGAGTTTCAGTGTCGTTTCGGGCACCGGGATCTCCTCGGTGACGAGGGTGGCACCCGCAAGCAGGACCGACAGGATTCCTGCACCGAAACCCCCGACCCAGAAGAACGGCATCGGCAGGTAGAGCCGGCTGTCGGAGGTGATGCGGCGAACGGACAGCCCGGATGCAACGGCTGCAAGCGCACCGCCGTGCGAATGCATGACGCCTTTCGGCGCGCCACTGCTTCCCGACGTGAAGATGATGACCATCGTGTCGGCCGGTTTCACGGCGTCTTCCAACGCGGAAGCCACCGACTGGGAGCGGGGATCCGATTGTGCGTCGAGGACGTCCGCGGCGTCCCAGATTCGTCGCACGGACGGCAGTTCCGGGTGGAGAACCTCGCCCGGTCCGAGTGCGGGTTCGCCGATCTCGGAGGCCAGGGAGTCCAGGTACCGACGACCTCGGAACTCATCGACGGTGATGAGATGTCCGATCGATGCTGTCCGGATCTGTGCGCGGAGTTCAGCTCCGGAGAGCAGGGTGCTCAGCGGAACGAGTACTGCACCGATCCGGGTGACCGCTACGGCGATCTGTACCCATCGGGCATTGTTCGGCATGATCAGACCCACCCGTGTGCCGGCGGTGACTCCACCGGCGACGAGCGCAGCAGCGACGCGGAGACTGGACGTGTCGAGCTCGCGGTAGTCGACTCGGGTGACGGGGTCGACGACCATGTCCTTCGTGGGCATCGCGTCTGCCCGCGCGCGGAGCAATGCCGCCATGGTGGCCGGTGAGGAGAGGCCTGACGGTGTACCCATCCTCTTCCGGACGGCCGTCAGATCGGCCTTGCCGGACGGCGTGCGGGGGATGGCGCCGACGACGGCGATCGCGGTCGGGATTTCGTAGCGAGCAAGGCGGACGGACAGGTAGTCGTCCAGTTCGCCGGGAGTGACTCGTGTGTCGGCGCGACATTCGACCATCGCCACGGGCGTTTCACCCAATCGATCATCGGGACGCCCGACCACCGCGGCGTTCTCCACCGCGGGATGGGTTTCGAGAGCCTTCCGGATGTCGTCGGGCATGATCTTGAATCCGCCGCGAATGATCGCCTGGTCGGCGCGACCGTGAATCCAGACGAACCCGTCGGCGTCGATCCGAGCAAGATCAGTGGTGCGCATCCAGTCCGCTGCGGGCCCACGCTGCGCAGGCTTGACCTCGAGGAGTCCGACCGTATCCGCATGGACCTCGTTCCCCGACTCATTCACGATGCGGAGCAGGGAACCCGGTTCGGCGCGACCCACGCTTCCCCGCTTGGACTTCCAGTACTTGCGGTGGTCGGTGAGGTTCCACCCGGCGACACCACCGCCGAACTCCGTTGCGGCATAGGACGTGAGGACCGGGACACCGAACTTGTCGGTGAATGCGTCGGCGTCGTCGGCCGAGAGCGGTGCGGTACCGGAGGTGACGACGCGCAGGCTGGAGAGGTCGTCGCGGGTGAGATCCGAGTGCAGCACCATGCGGAGCGCTGTCGGTACCAGGGAGACGGCACGGGGACGGTGACGGCGGACTGCATCGGCCCACGCGGTGAGTTCGAAACGCGGCAACAGGACATAGGGCCGCGCCGAAACAATGCACTGCAGCGTTCGGTACACCCCGCCGATATGCACGAGAGGCGCATTGACGATCGCGACACCGGAGCTGAGGTGTTCGGGTGGTGAGTCGTCGCCGGCTGGCCCCAAAACGCTGTGGGCGAGCATGTCGTAGGTGAGTTCGACGCGTGTGGGTGGCCCGGTCGTTCCGCTGGTCAGCATCAGAACCGCGGTACCGGGGCGGGCGGCGAATGCCTTCGGATGATCGGTGGCAGTGACCAAGCCGGGTTCATCGGAGATGTCTGAGATCGCCACGGTAGTCGTGCCGGATGGCCGTCCGACGAGGGTGTCGAGGTCGTCGGGTTCTCCGATGACGACGCGCAGGTTCAGTGCCGCGATATCGGCGCGTGTGCGCTCGTCGCCGCGCGACGGGTTGATGACGACGAGGCATCGACCGGAGAGCAGCACTCCGAGCAGGGCGGCCACGTGTGCGGGGCGGTTGCGGAGCAGCACGCCGATTCCGGTTCCTTCATCCGGCCCGTACCGCCGGCAGACCGCGTTGATGCGGTCGGCGCAGCGAGCGATCTGCGCCCAGGTGGACCATCGGCCCTCGTACTCGATCGCACCGGCGTCCGGGTCGAGGCCGAGCGCCGTCTCGATCCGGTGCGCGAGGCGATGGTCGGTGACGGCTTCGGCGAGCGCGCTTCGGGTCATCAGCGGATCCTCGGTGGTGTCGTGTGGTGGGAGGCTCCGGTGCCCCGGGCCGGCGTGGTGAGTTCGTTCTTCGCGATCGGGTTGCCGAGCCGCGTGTAGATCAAGCCCTGATCCATCGCGGCCCGATAAGGCTTGTCGAGGGATTCCCAGATCGCCTTCACGGTTCCCTGCGTTGCGGTCGGAGGTTTCGCGGCGATTACCGCGGCGATTTCGTGCGCCCGCGTCCAGAGTTGTTCGCGCGAGGTGATTTCGGTGACCAGCCCGATGCGGAGTGCCGCATCTGCGCCTACGCGTTCGTCGTTGCCCATCAGCGCGATCCGTAGTGTCTCACCGAGTCCCACGCGGCGCATCAGCCCGACGGGTTCGAGAGCGGAGACGAGGCCGGCCGACACGTGGGAGTCGAAGAACGTCGCGTCCTCGGAGCAGATCACCACGTCGGACTCGTTGACGAAGTACAACGCGCCCGCCGTGCACAGTCCGTGGACTGCGCACACCACGGGCTTCCACATCTTCTGCCACTTGGGGCTGAGGAGTTCGCCGGGGTCCTCGTGGTTCCAGATGTTGTCGGGTTGACCGTAAGTGGATTTGATGTCGAGACCGGCGCTGAAGGCGCGGTCGCCCGCGGCGCGGAGGACCACCGCGTGCACTCGCTCGTCGAATTTGACGATGTGCCACGCATTCCGCATCTCGTTGCACATCGTCCGGTCGAACGAGTTCATCCGGTCCGGCCGATTCAGGGTGATCGTGGCAACGTGGTCGTCGGCATCGACGTCGAGGAGGATCGTCTCGAATTCGGGGATCGCCGACTCGTCGACGGTCGTCGATAATGCCATTGCGGGTCTCCGATTCTCGATCAGGTCGGTTGTGGTCAGCGGCCGCGGAACTCGGGTTCGGTTCGGTCTTTGAATGCGCGTAAACCCTCTTTGAAATCGTCCGTACGACAGGCCAGTTCCAGGGAGTAGAGCTCCTGGTTCATGGCGTCGGTCAACGAGGTCGCATGACTGCGGTTGATGGCCTGCTTCGCAAGCCCGAGTGCAACAGTGGGGCCGGATGCGAGACGATCCAAGAGTTCGGCGGTGGCTGCATCGAGGTCGGCGGTGGGGGTCGAGCGATAGATGAGGCCCCAGTTGCTCGCGTCGGTCGCACTCACCTTCTCGCCGAGCATCAGCATCTGCTTGGCGCGCGCCGTCCCGGCGAGCCGCGGCACGAGCCAGGTGGCGCCGGAGTCGGGGCTGAACCCTCGCGTGATGAACGGTTCCCAGAACACCGCGTCGTCGGCCGCGACCGTGAAGTCGGCTGCGAATGCGAGGTTGCAACCGAGGCCCACGGCCCACCCGCGGACGGTGCACACGACGGGAAGGTGGAGGTCGTGGACCAGTTCGACGATGCGGTGAGCCTGATGAGGGACGCGGCGCACCAGATTTCCAGCGCGCGGTCGGGGCGCATCCTTGCGGTTCGTCGCGACCCAGTCGGCGCCGCCGCAGAGGTTCTCTCCCGCGCCGGTGATGTGCACCGCGCGGAGCGAATCATCGTGTGCGGCGTCGGTGAGTTCGTGGATGAGCGTCTGCACCATCGCAGGGCTCAACGAATTGAGTGCCTCAGGGCGGTCGAGAGTGAGCCGTAGGATCTGCCCGTCGCGTTCGACGCGCACCTCTCCGGAGCGTGCGGGTGAACCGTCTTCGTTGTGCACCGTCGTAACCACCCCTCAAACCTATACTGTGATGTATACGGTATGTAGTACCGTTGCCTTCTGTACAAGTTAGCAAGGAACCCGGGCAGGCGGAACCGGGGCGGCCGAAAGAGACGCGATGACCAGCAACGAGGTGGAGAACACGCCCCGCCGGGATGGGTCTCCTGTCCCGGGAAGGCTCGGCGAACCGCCACTGGCGCAGACCCGGCATGCGGCGGCATGGATCCGCAGGCTCAGCGGGCTGCTGCTGTCGCTCGAGTACGAACACGAAGTGGTCGACGAGATGCTCATCCGCTTCGCCGAGTGGGAACAGACATTGGTAGCGGCGGTGCCCGCCGACTCTCGACTCCGGCGTGCCGACGACACGAGCGGCGCGCGGCGCGTCTATCTCGACCATGCCGTCGACATCGGCTCGTTCAACCCGAGCTTTCCCGAATACGAACTCCGAACCTTCGACGCCGATACCGCATCCGGCACGGTGAATTTCCCCGTGATGTACGAGGGGCCACCCGGGCTCGTGCACGGTGGCTTTCTCGCCGTGTTCTTCGATTGCGTCATCCAGCAACATAATTGCGAAGTCGGCATTGCGGGCAAGACGCGGCTACTCAGCGTCCGGTATCGACGGCCCACCCCGTTGCTCACCGACTTGGAGTTCGATGTCGTCCGACAGCAGACCGAGCGGGGGCTCGTGTCCGAAGCGCGTCTCATGCGGGACGGTGAAGTGTTGTGTATCGCCGAGCTCGACTCGGTTGCGAAGCAGATCGACCAGCTGGGGGCTACGGGGCTCGGCCGCCGCCGATGACGTAGTGACCGGCTGTGTCCCGCCGCAGGAAACCACTATTGAGAAGGACATATAGATGACAAAGGCCAGTGCGTCCGACGGCAGGGTGCTGTTCGACAGCGACCGGGATGCCAGAATCGCGACCATCACCCTCAACAATCCGTCACAGCGGAACTCATATGACAAGACGATGCGCGATGAACTCGCGCGATGCCTGGACATCGTGGTCGACGACGACGACATCACCGTTGTGCTGCTGCGGGGAGCGGAAGGCGTGTTCAGCACCGGGGCGAACATGAACAACGCCTACGGCTGGTACGGCGAGGGGAACGGCAACGGTGATACCCCGGCACCCGAGAAGCGCCGACCGAGTCAGCGTCGCAGATTGACCGTGGATCGCAAGACCTTCGACTTCTACCACGAGTTCCTGGGCTTTCCGAAGGTCACGGTCGGCGAGATCAGCGGATTCGCGTTGGGCGGCGGGTTCGAGATGGCGCTGATGACGGACATCTCTGTGATCGCACGCGACACACGAATCGGCATGCCCGCGACCCGTTTCCTCGGTCCGGCGCTCGGAAGTCTGCACATGTTCTTCCACCGACTGGGCCCCGTCCTGGCACGGAAGTTGCTGCTCACCGGCGACATCGTCACTGCTGGGTCGGTCGAGCACCTCGGTGTGTTCACCGAAACCTGCGAGCCCGCACACACGACAGCCCGCGCCAGGTATTGGGCTGAGAAGGCTTCGAGGATGCCGGCCGACGGCGTCGTCATCGCCAAGGAAGCGTTCCGCTTGGTGGAGCAGAGTCAGGCGTACCAGGGGGAGGAAGTCGCGAGCTATCTCTTCCACGCATTCGGAACCAACCTCCAGTTCGCATCCGGCGAGTTCAATTTCGTGAAAACACGTGCGCAACATGGCACGAAAGACGCGTTCCGTCTTCGCGACGAGCATTTTCATGTCCCCGAGCCGGACTTGACGTGAGTTTCCTACAGGAGGATGCAGTGACCCACACGAAGCTCGTTTTCGACCCGTTCTCGCAGGAGTTCTTCGACGGTCCGTATGACATCTATGCCAGGATGCGCGAGGAAGCGCCCGTCTACTACAGCGAGGAATACGACTTCTATGCGTTGAGCCGGTACGAGGACGTCGCCCCGGCGTACCGAGATTTCGAGACATACTCGTCGGCGCGGGGGCTCGATCTTGCGACCGTGCGCAAGGGTGAGATCTCCTCGTTCAAGTCGATCATCGTGCTCGACCCGCCCGAGCACCGGCACATGCGACGACTCGTGAGCAGGGTGTTCACACCTCGTGCGATCAACGACTTGCGCGATATGGTCGATGCGCAGATCGTCCGATTTCTCGGTCGTGTGGATCCCGCGGGTTTCGATATGGTTCAGGACTTCTCCGCATATTTCCCGATGGAGATCATCTCGGAGATGCTGGGTGTCCCAACGGAATACCGAACCCAGCTGCGTCTGTGGACCGATGCGTCGCTGCACCGCGAGATCGGGCAGATCGAGATGAGTGAGGCCGGAACCGATGCGGTCGTCGAAGCGATGCGGTTCTATTACGGACTCGTCAAAGAGCGTCGCGGCAATCCCCAGGACGACATGATCAGCAAGCTCATCGAGGCCGAGATCGAACGCGACGACGATCAGCCGCCGAAGCTCACCACGATGGAGATCGCGATGTTCGCGTCGCTGCTCGGCGGAGCCGGCGCCGAAACGGTAGCGAAACTGATCGGAGGAGCTCCCGTGACTTTCGCACGATTCCCGGATCAGTGGACCAAGCTGCGGGAGGACCGCTCGCTGATCCCGGATGCGGTCGAGGAACTGCTGCGTTTCGAATCTCCGAATCAGTACAACGTGCGGTATTCCATGCGCGACGTCGAGCTGCACGGGGTCACTATTCCTGCAGGCAAGCCGGTGTTCCTGATGTTGGGTTCGGCGAACCGGGATCCTGCCGCCTTCGACGACCCGGATGTCTTCGACATTGAGCGGGATCGTTCGGGGCGGCAGAGTCTTGCCTTCGGCCTGGGAATCCACAGTTGCCTGGGTGCGGCGCTCGCGCGGATGGAAAGTGCACTGGCCCTCGGTCATCTGCTCGATTTCATGCCCGAGTTCGAGGTCGACTTCGACAACTGCACCCGCGTGAGTATGCAGAACGTCGCGGGTTACGAGCGGGTGCCGGTCAGGGTTCGTGCCCGGCCGCAATGACGCCGGGCGGCGATCGCACCGCAAATAGACAGAAACAATCTCTCCGGAAGGTTGTTTCTGTCTATTCATGCAGCGGTGTTTGATTGAATCTACGTGGTGACAACGGTCGCGCCCGCAGTGCCCGGAGCCCCGTAGAGCAGTGCGAAGCCTGCAGTCGGGTTC
Organism: Rhodococcus ruitaii; assembly: GCF_055230935.1. Classification (NCBI taxonomy): domain Bacteria; kingdom Bacillati; phylum Actinomycetota; class Actinomycetes; order Mycobacteriales; family Nocardiaceae; genus Rhodococcus; species Rhodococcus ruitaii. Next base: position 109,438 of record NZ_JBUYWC010000007.1, read on the forward strand.
CCCGGCACCTGACGTGACCCAGCGTCTCCGCGCAACTGAAGCACGAGTTCGTGCAGCTGCCGAAGTCCTGAGGCTCCGATCGGCTCGCCGTTGGCTATCAGCCCGCCGTCGGTGTTGACGGGAAGGCTGCCGCCGATCTCAGTGGCGCCGTCTGCGATCAGCTTCTCCTGGTCGCCGTCGGCGCAGAATCCCGCCTCCGCGATGTGGATCACCTCGGCGCCGGCATCGGTGTCCTGGAGTTGGACGACGTCGATGTCCTGCGGCGAGATGCCGGCCTTCTCGAACGCGGCGCGCGAGGCGAATACGGACGGAGACGGGACTTCGTCGACCGGCGCGTAGGTGGTGTTGACCTCGTAGGCCCCGTATGTACGTGTACGCACCTCGACCGAGCGGACATAGACCGGCTTGGACGTGAAGCGGTGAGCGATATCCGCTCGGCACATGATCACTGCTGCCGCGCCCTCGTCCGGGGCGCAGAACATGTAATGCGTCAGCGGGTAGTTGAGCATGGGGGAGTCGAGGATCTGCTGCTCCGAGACGGGTTTGCGTCTGAACGCATTCGGATTGTTCACACCGTTCCGGTAGTTCTTCGCGGCGACCTTCGCCAAGGTCCGGACGGAGATGTCGTGGTCGTGAAGGTAGCGGTTCGCCTTCATTCCGAAGAACTGCGTGGTGAGGTACTGGCCGTTCTCGCCGTACCAGGAGGGCATCCCGACCAGTGTGGGATCCACGGTGAAAGCGCCGCGGGGGTGCTTGTCGAGTCCGATGGCGATGCCGATGTCGTACTTGCCGAGCCTGATCGCATCCGCGCATGCCTCGGTGGCGCTTGCCGCCGTGGCGCAGGCGTTGAACACGTTGGTGAAGGGAATCCCGGTCAGCCCCATCAGGCCCACGATCGCGTCGGGATTCGCGACCTCCCAACTTCCGCCGACGGCGAACTGGATGTCCTTCCATTCGACGCCGGCATCGGCGAGTGCGACGCGGATGGCGTCGGTACCCATCTGCATCGCCGTCTTGTCGAACCGGCCGAAGGGATGCATCCCCACGCCGATGATCGCTACCTCATTCATTCGATGCTCCCTTGGGGTCGACGGGCCGGAATGCGAAAGTGATGACTTCGTCGCCGTTCTCGTCGTGCCCGAGCGGGACCATCGTCAGTTCGACGTTCATCCCGAACCTCAGGTTCGACGGACTGTTCTCCGTGAGGCGACCTTCCACTCGAACCACGTCTCCCAACTGCACGAGGCCGACACCGAACGGTACGAACGTCTCGGGTGTCTCGTCCCCGAGATACGGCGCGCCGGGGAGGAAACCCTGCGTGGTCCAGGCGACGAGTGTCCCGGTGTGCGGTAGTGCGACGTCGGTCATCTGCTCGCGGCTGCACCGAGGGCACAACGGCTGCACGGGGAAGACCGTCGCGCCGCAGTCGTCGCATGTGCTTGCGAGGAGTTGCGGCCGGTCGTCGGGCCAGGTCGATAGTTCTGGGGCGATCGCTCTCTGCATGGTTCGTCCTCGGGTTGTCGGGACCGGGGAAGATGCTCACCGTCGACATCTTCCTATCTTGCGGTAGATCATACCGATAGGTATACAGTAGTAGCGGTTACCGCGCGAGAGACCACACCGCTGTCCGAACGGAGTTCATATGCCGCGCAAAGCTATCGACTGTCTGGTCAACGTCCACTTCGGGGAGGCGGACTCGCAGCCGAAGTGGATGACGTCGGTTCGCGACAACTACTTCAAGGGCCCGAAATCGATGTTCGATCCGGTCGACATGTCGGAACTGCTCGACGAGATGGACGAGCAAGGCGTGCAGAAGGCGATCCTGATGGACTCCATCGCGACGCCCCGGCTCACCGCCCGGAAGTTCGTCGAAGCCCACCCGGAGCGGTTCTCTCTCGCGATGGGGGTCGGTAGTCTGTTCCGACCGATCAAGGCGCTGCGGGAACTCACCGTAATTACGCAGGACCTGCCGGTCAGCTATGCGGCGATAGGCCCCAGTTTCTGGGGTGACGGTGACTATCCGCCGAGCCATGCCTTGTACTACCCGCTGTACACGAAGTGCGCCGAGATCGGCCTGCCGCTGTGCATGAACACCGGCATTCCCGGTCCTGCGCTTCCCGGAGAAGTTCAGAACCCGATTCACCTCGACAAGGTGTGCGTGCGCTTCCCGGAATTGAAGCTCTGCATGGTCCACGGAGCGGATCCGTGGTGGGATGTCGCGATCCGGATGTTGATCCGGTTCCCGAACCTGCGGCTCATGACATCGGCGTGGTCGCCGAAACGCCTGCCGGAGAACCTCTTGCATTTCATGCGCACGCGCGGGCAGAACAAGGTGATCTTCGCGTCCGATTGGCCGGTGCTGACGCAGCGCCGCATCATCCCCGAGGCGCTGGCACTCGACCTGCCCGAGACGGCACTCGACAACTACCTCTTCGGCAATGCAGAGGAGTTCTTCTTCGGCGACCGGCAGCCCCTCGGCTGATCTCCGGACGACAACTTAAGGAGTAGAGATGGATCGGTACGAGCTGCGGCGCGAGGACTACAGCCTGAGCGAAGACCAGCTGGACCTGCAGAACGCGTACGCCAAGTTCTTCGAAACCCGCTGCACGATCGAGAGCGTGCAGGCCGCCGCGGACGACGGATTCGACCGAGCACTGTGGGAGAAACTCTGCGCGACCGGTGCGACGACGATGGCCCTTCCGGAGGAGGCCGGCGGCGACGGCGCGACGCTGGTCGATCTGACGCTGGTCGCCGAGGAAGCGGGCAGGTATCTCGCTCCCATCCCGTGGATCGATCATATTTGTGCGGCGAGACTTCTCGCGCGTCTGGACACCCGGGATCTTGGTCCGGTGGCCTCGGGCACACGCATCGTCGGTCTCGACCCACATCTCGGTGACCGGACGGGCCGACGCCTGATCCCCACCGCATCGATCGCCGACGACCTCATCGTGCGCGACGGCGACGACGTCGTGCTCCTCACGTTTGCCCCGGCCCCGGAGCATGTCGAAAATCTTGGGAAGCTGCCGATGGCGTGGGTCGACCCCGCCGATGCAACACACCGGAAGGTTCTCGGGAGTGGCCCCACCGCCATCGCGGAGTTGGATCGGGCACTCGACGAATGGCGCCTGCTGACCGCGTCGGCGCTGGTGGGTCTGGTGGAACAGACGATGCGCCTCGCCGCCGAGTTCGCGAAGACCCGCTATACGCTGGGGGTTCCCATCTCCTCGCTGCAGGGCATTTCGCATCCACTGGCGAACATCGCCATCGTCGTGGAAGGCGGACGAGCCTTGGTGCGCAAGGCAGCGTGGTTCCTGGAGAACGAGCCGGACGTCAGACCTGAACTTCCGGGCGCGGCCTTCGTCTTCATGGCGGAAGAGGCGGCGCCCGCCGCGACCATGTCTGTGCACATCCAGGGCGGGCTCGGCGTGTCCACCGAGGCGGCAGCAAGTTCGTATCTCGTGCGGGCGCGTGGCTGGTCGTTGGCCGGCGGAGATCTCGCCGACACCACACGGCACGTGGCTCGGCTGGTGGCACAGAAACGTTCCGCACTACTTTCCGTCGCTCCGGCGGGTGCCGATGCGGCACTGGCCGCGGTGTAGAGGAGGAGAACATGGATTTCTCACGGGTCGAACTGGCCGGAGACGAGCAGGCGTTTCTCGACGAGATTCGTACGTTCCTGGACAAGCATGTCACCGACGAAGTGCGCAGACGTGATCGGGAGACGGGAGACAACTTCGATGAGGGCGTCCATCTCGCGATGGGCGAAGCCGGTTACCTCGAACGCGAGTATCGCACACCCGAGGACGGCGGTTTCTCTCGTGTCGAGAGCCGCATCTGGGCACTCGAACGTCGCCGTTCTCATGTTCCGTGGGTGACATGGGGAACGACGATCCTGGTCTCGCATTCCGTCGAGGCATACGGCTCGGCGGAACTGCGGGACGAGGTGATGCCCGGAGTGTTCAGCGGTCACGTGCGGATGTGCCTCGGGTACACGGAGCCCGAGGGCGGTTCGGATATCGCGACCTGCAAGACGAGGGCGGTGCGGGACGGCGACGACTGGGTGATCAACGGTTCCAAGATGTTCACCACCGGCGCACACAACTGCCGGTACGTCTTCCTGATCACCAATACTGATCCGAACGCGGAGCGGAAACACAAGAGCCTGACCATGTTCCTGGTTCCACTCGATGCTCCCGGCATCGAGGTCCAGGGCCTGTGGACGGTAGATGGCGATCGCACCAACATCGTCTACTACAACGACGTGCGGATCTCCGACAAGTACCGGCTCGGGGAAGTCAACGGGGGCTGGGCGGTGTTGCGGGGGCCGCTCGACGCGGAGCACGGGGTTGTCGACGCGGCCACCGATGGTCTCGACGACATCGCGATTCTCCAGCATCAGGGCATGTTCATGGGCGCGGCGGTCGACAAGGTCGCAGCAATCGTGGCCCGACCTGGGAGCGACGGGCAGCGCCGCATCGACGACGGAGCCGTCGCCGACCGTCTGGGCAGGTCCGTTGCCCGGATCGAGATGGCGCTGAGTACGCCCAACATGTACGGCCGTGTCGCGATCGCTCAGACGATGCGCGACGTCGCTCCCGAGCTGATGGATATCCTGGGTTCCGCGTCGGTGCTGCCGACGGACGTCGACGGCGCGATCGACGACGGGGCGAGCGAATACCTGTACCGGTGGGCACCACTGTGCGGAATCTATGGGGGAACCCTGGAAGTGTTCCGCAACATGATCGGGCAGTACATGCTCGGGCTGGGCCGGCCGGTGTACGCACCGGTCAAGAGCTGAGTCCCCGCCACGAGAACGCCGGCCGGACCACACTTGGTCCGGCCGGCGTTGTGTGTCGCGGGGTTTACAGGACGGCTCCGGCGACCTTCGCGGCGATGATGTCGTCCCAGCACATCCCCAGTTCTTCGAGGATCTGGTCGGTGTGTTCGCCGTGTTCGGGTGAGCGCCCCGGTTCCGCAGGAGTCTCGTCGAACTGGATCGGGGCGGCGACCGTCTTGAACACCTCGCCGTTCTCGTCCGTGACACTCATCAGGTAGCCATTGGCGTCGGCCTGCGGGTCGTCGAGCACCTCGGCCGGGGTAGCGAGCGGCGCCCACACACCCGGCTCGTCGGCGAGGATCTTCTGCCACTCGGCAAGATCGCGATCGGCGAAGATCCTTCGCAGCAGGGTCGTCGCTTCGTCTTTGTTGGCGACGAGATTGGCGAGCGGGGTGAACCGTTCGTCGACCGCGAGTTCGGGGTGCCCGATCCGTTCGCAGAACCCATGCCAGAAGCGATCGGCCTGCAGGAACACGAGCTGAAGCCACCGGCCGTCGCGAGTCTTGTAGCGATTCACCACTGGATTAGGAGCCTCACCCTGGGAGTAGGCCGGGATGCGGTCGATTCCGTAGTAGTCGGCCGCGCAGATGTCCGGTGCCACAGCCCACATTCCCTGGGCAAGAAGTGATCCGTCGACTGTTCGTGCCGCTCCGGTCCGCTCCCGGTGGAATAGGGCTGCGACGATGCCGCCGGCGAGGGTGCTACCACCCTGCAGATCGCCGAATGCGGGGCCTTGCGCGAACGGGAACTCCTGGCCGTCCGGAGTGAGGGCGTAGGCAACCCCCGCGCGTGCTGTGTACCCGGAGGCGTCGAACCCGCCCTTGTCGCGGTCGGGTCCCAGCGGGCCCTGTCCGCTACCGCGCGCGATGATCAACTTCGGGTTGAACGAGCGCAGAGTGTCGACCGAGAGGTCGGCGCGTGCGAGGGCCCCCGGAAGCCAATTCGTCAGGAGGACGTCGGCCTTCGCGATGAGCTTCGCAAAGATCTCGCGCCCCTCGGGTGTCTTGATATCGATTGCGATACTGCGCTTTCCGTGGTTTCCGATCTCCATCATGAAGTTGGCCGCCACTCGGGAGTCTGCGGGGTCGAGGCCGCCGACTGTCAGGTAGCGGCACGGGTCGCCGCCTCGGGTGTCCTCGACTTTTATCACATCGGCGCCCCAATCTCGGAGGACGACACCGGCGCTCGGAACATAGGTCCAGGATGCAAGTTCCACTACCGTCACACCGTTGAGGAGATCGGACATCGGCGTTCCCTTCTCGCAGAAAGTCGTCTGTACAGCTTCCCAGAACATTACTGTATTGGTTACAGTTAGTCATCCGGTTCTGTAGTCGAGGAGGGTGTATGGGTAAGGTCGTCGACAGTCCTGAGATCACGAGTGTGGAGCTGGGTCGGCGTGTTGCGGAGCGGGCAGAGGCACGTCTGCTCATCGATGGAGTGTTGACCGAAGCGACGGGCGGCGCGACGTATCGAAATCTCAGTCCCGCCACCGGACTTGTGCTCGGCGATGCTGCCGCCGCGAACGCCGACGACATGACTCGAGCAATCGGTGCGGCACGTCGCGCCTTCGACGAGACGTCGTGGTCGAACGACCGCGCCCTGCGACGGCATTGCCTCGAACAACTCCAGGCTGCGATCGAGTCCGAGAAGGAAGACCTGAGAGACGAACTCGTAGCAGAGGTCGGATGCCCAGTGATGGCCACGGCCGATGCCCAGCTGGACTGGCCGCTGGCCGATGCCCTCCGGTATCCGGCATCGCTGATCGACAGCTTCGAATGGGAACGGATCCTCGACGGCGGAGGACTGTTCGGACAGCGAAACATCCGCACCGTGGTTCAGGAAGCGGTGGGGGTGGTTGCAGCGATCACGCCGTCGAACTACCCGATCGAGGTGGTCCTCAACAAGATCGGTCCGGCCCTGGCCGCGGGCAATACCGTGGTCCTCAAGCCGGATCCGAACACGCCATGGAACGCCGCTCGTCTCGGCCGCCTGGTCGCGGAGAAGACCGACATCCCACCCGGGGTCTTCAACGTTGTGACCACACCCGACAACGACGTCGCGGGACTGCTCGCCGACGACCCTCGCGTCGACCTCATCTCCTTCACCGGATCGACCGCCGTCGGTCGCACGCTGATGCGTCGAGCCGCCGCAACGATGAAGCGGACATTCCTGGAACTCGGTGGCAAATCCGCCCTCATCGTGACCGACGGCGCCGACCTCTCGAAGGCGATCATGGCGACGATCGGCGCGTGCTCACACGCAGGGCAGGCCTGCGCGGTCAATACCCGAATCCTTGTGCACGAGTCGATTTTCGACGATCTAGTCGCCGGAGCGGCTGAGGCGTACAAGCAACTTCCGGTCGGAGACCCGGCGGCGCCGGGGACATTCGTCGGGCCACTGATCAGCGCTGCCCAGAAAACGAAGGTGCTCGGCATGCTCGATCAGGCCCGCATCGACGGTGCTCGCTTCCTCGTGGGCGGAGGTGAGGTCGACGGATTGGCCGAACATCTGGGAAACGGCCACTTCGTAGCGCCGACACTCGTGACGGGCATCGACAACAGTGCTGCCCTCGCGCAGGAGGAGGTCTTCGGGCCGGTTGCAATCCTGATCCCCTTCGCCACCGACGATGAGGCGATCCGGATCGCCAACGACAGCCAGTTCGGCCTCGCCGGTGCAATCATGACCGATTCGTTCGAACGTGGCGAAGTCATCGCGCGTCGCATGCGCACCGGAGCCGTCGGCATCAATGGCGGGATGTTCTACGGCGCCGACGCACCATTCGGTGGATACAAGAACAGCGGTGTCGGGAGGCAGTGCGGGATAGAAGGTTTCGAACAGTACCTCGAAACCAAAACCCTTGCCGCCCGGGTACCCCGCCAAGTATGAGGACTGTTTCGCGCATCGGCTAGGAAAGGAACACTGATGGGTAAGCTCGACAACAAGATCGCACTGGTCTCGGGAGCGGCACGCGGACAGGGGAGGTCGCATGCGGTTCACCTCGCGGCCGAGGGCGCAAGTATCATCGCCCTCGATATCTGCGCCGACCTCGAGGGCAACACATATCCACTGGCGAGTCGGGAGGATCTGGAGGAGACCGCCCGCCTCGTGGAGAAGGAAGGCGTCCGTGTTCACCCGGTGATCGCGGACGTCCGCGAACGCCGCGACGTGTGGAACGCGATCGCCGGAGGAGTGAGTGAACTCGGCGCGCTCGACATCGTCGTCGCCAACGCGGGAATATGCCCGATGGGCGACGGCCAGACGTTGCAGTCGTGGTCCGACACGATCGATACCGACTTGGCAGGTGTGTTCAACGTCGTTCAGGGCAGTATTCCGCACCTCGGGAAGGGTGCGTCGATCATCGCGACCGGCTCGTTGGCCGCTCAATTGGGCAGCGCGACCAATCAAGGACCGGGCGGCTCGGCCTACAGCCTCGCGAAGCAGGTGGTGGCACGCTACGTCAACGATCTCGCAGTGCAGTTGGCGAAGCAGGACATTCGCATCAACGCTGTGCACCCGACGAACGTGAACACCGACATGCTCCACAACGAGGGCATGTACCGGGTGTTCCGACCCGACCTCGAACACCCGACGAGAGAAGAGGCCGAGATGGCATTCCCGGCGATGCAGGCGATGCGTGTGCCCTACATCGAACCGTCCGACGTTTCCGAGGCAGTTCTCTTCCTCGCGAGTGATGCGTCGCGCTTCATCACCGGCACCCAGCTTCGGATCGACGCGGGCGGCTATGTGAAGTCCGTGCCTTGGAAGGGATGAATACCACCATGACCGACATCATCGGATTTCTCGGAGCCGGCCAGATGGGTGAGCCCATGGTCCGCCGACTCCTCGATGCAGGTCGCGATGTCCGTCTCTACGCACGCAAGGAGGAGGTACGCATGCGTTTGGGCGCGGCCGGCGCGTACCTCGCAGACTCGGTCGCGGATGTGGCTCGGCAGGCCGACATTCTCGTCGTCTGCTTGTTCTCGGATGCGCAACTCATGGAATTGGCCGCCGGGCCGGATGGGTTCATGGCGCACGCGAAGGACAGCACGATCGTCGTGTCGCACACGACGGGGACTGTCGGCACCCTCGAGAAGATTCGTGCTGACCACCCGGACGGGCCAGTGCTCGTCGATGCGCCGGTGAGCGGGTCGGCCGACGACATCGATTCCGGTACGCTGACCGTGCTTCTGGGCGGAGAGGAGTCGTTGCTCGACCGCGTGGAACCTGCAGTGGGGGCCTACGCCGATCCGATCATCAGGACCGGGCGATTCGGTAGCGCCCTCAACCTGAAGTTGGTGAACAATCTGCTGTTCGCGGCGAATGCTCAACTTGCTGCAGCGGCTGTCGAACTCGGCGAACGTCTCGGTATCGGAAGTCGTGAGCTACTCGACGCGATCGCGTTGTGCAGCGGTCGAAGTCATGCGCTCGCCTCCATCGGCAAGGTCGGCGGAGTCGAGGCCTTCACCGAGTTCGCGTCTCCGTTTCTGCGGAAGGATGTCGCCGCATGTGTGGCAGCCGCCGAAGATGCAGGGGTCGACCTCGGCTGGCTCTCCGCCGTTGTGGCAGATGGCCCGATTGCATTGACGAATTAGGGACGGAGCATTACAGATGATCAAGACCGGTACGCGTTTGGAAAGTCAGGCCTGCGACACGCAGGTGATCGTTGTGTCCGCAGCTGCTTCGCTCGACGGTCTCCGGTGCGGGGGAGCAGCGATGGTGCCCGTGGGAGCGGCAAAGCAGAACGGGATCACTCTTGCGGAGGAGCATGCCAACGGGACGCTCATCGGCAAGCGCTACGTCGCCGACGACGGCGCCGAAGTGCTGGTGACCAAGTCGGGCACAGGGAGTTTGTCTGCGGGAGATACGCCGCTTCGCCAGAAAGAATCGAAAGCACTTCCTGCCAGCGATTGACGAGTCGGTGTCGCTACCGTCTCCACACCGAGAGAACGTCCTCGGTAGTGGTGACGGTCGCGAGCACGCTCAGTGTGTGGTCGATCATTGCCGCTGCGTAATCGGTGGGGATTCCCGCGACGGCATCGCGAGGGATGACCACGCGATACGAATTGTTGACCGCGTCCATCACCAGGTTGGGTATTGCGACGTTCAACGAGACGCCGACCGCCACGATCGTGTCGATACCGAGGTTGCGTAGAACAGCGTCGAGGTCGGTGCCGCCCATCGGACCGAGACCGTGCATGCGGGTCAACACCAGGTCCGATGGCGCAGGTCCGAGCTCCGGAAGCAAGGAGGCTCCAGGGCTTCCCGGCGGCATGGTCGTGGTGTGGCGTCCGATCGCGAAGAGCCGCGCATTGTGGTTCGACCCCTGGTTGTCGTCGCGACGGTGAACCAGACAGTGCACCACACGAACACCCGCCTCGCGGGCGACGGGCAGAAGCCGGCTGATATTGGGTATGGCCATACGTCTCGCCTCGTGCCCAAGCTCCGCCATGCGCGAATCCGGACCGACGACGGCGCCCTGCAGTTCCTGTGTGACGATAGCCGTACGGTCCGGATTCAGAAGGTCTGTCAGCGAGGGCGCACTCACGCGCGGTCCTGGATCGAGTCTGCCGTCTGGACTTCGTAGAATTGCGTTGCCCACCGACGCATCGCCATGTACGGCTTGGCGTCGACACGGCCGAGCGGCGGATTCTCGACGTAGATCTGGTAGCGCCAGATGCCGAGGTCTTCGAAGACGGTGTGGAGGAATCGACGCTCGACTTTCTCCTGAACGTCCTGAGGTGGGGCCTCGGAGTCATCACCGTCGTTGCGAGGCCACCAGATCGAATAGAAGAGGTCGGAATGTCCGTCGTCGACGGGGGTGCAGGCGAAGATCAGCCGGTAGTTCTGTGCGCCTTCGAACGCGCTCATCGCGTACCCCAGTCCGGAGAAGTGGCTGTGGATGCGCAGCGCCATCTTGTCGGGGTCGTCGCTGGTGGCGTCAGGCCAACCGGTGAGGAACCGCCATTCGTTGTCGACGGCTTCCCATCCGAGCGATACCGGTGTGACGCTGGCGCCGTGTACGTATCGAAAATGTGCACTGTCCGGACCGTTCTCGGCCACGATCTGCGGATGCACCGGCTCGTACTCCGCCCGGCGTGAGAACTCCGGATAGATGCGGTAGTAGCTGTCGGGACCGGCGGTGATTTCGGGGAATTTCGTGAACGGGTCGGGTAGCTCCCACTGCGGCGGCAGCCCGGCCGGCTGATGCCACATGTAGACGATTCCGTGCTGCTCCAGGACCGGGTAGACCCGCAGTTTCAGTGCTTTGTTGGGGCGATCCGGGTCGTAGGGTATGTACCGGTTCGACCCGTCCGGCCCCCACCGCCAACCGTGGAACGGGCATTCGATGCAGTCGCCCACCACTTTTCCGCCGTGCCCGAGGTGCGCTCCGAGATGACGGCAGTGCCCGGTCATGACGTGCAGTTCGTCCGACTCATCGCGGTAGGCGACGAGGTCATCCCCGAAATACCTGAGAGCCCTGCTCTGCCCGGTCTTGAACTCCTCCGACCAGCCGATCACGAACCAGCCCGTGACCTTCCAGGTGAATGGCACGTCCAATGGATGCCTCGCTCTTTTCGGTCGGTGATCGGCGACGGTTCAGCTCGAACGCTGCATCTGAGAGGCCGCGCTGATCTGCTGCTCCCAGGCCGCGAGTTTCTCTTCGGGTCTCGTCTGGTGATGGCTCAGCGCACGGATGCTCACGTCGTGGTCCGCCGATGCGGCGCGCAGCGCACCGACGGTGGCTTGCTCGCGGGGTATGTGTGCGAACGGGTCGAACGAATACCACCGCATCGCGTTCAGGTGAGTCATCTTGTCGACCTCGATGTCGGGAACCTGGTCGGCAGCGAAGACGCCGTTCAGTTCCTCGGGGGCGCCCGGCCACATCGAATCACTGTGGGGATAGTCCATTTCCCAAGCGATGTTGTCGATTCCGATATCGTGGCGGAGCTTGACGCCGAGCGGGTCGCTGATGAAGCACGTGAGGAAGTGTTCGCGGAACACGTCGCTGGGAAGCTTTCCGCCGAAGTCCTGCAACGTCCACGTCGAATGCATCTCGAAAGTCCGGTCTACGCGCTCGAGGAAGTACGGGATCCAGCCCGTGCCGCCCTCCGAGAGGGCAATCTTGAGGTCCTTGTATTCCTTGACCGGGCGCGACCACAGGAGATCGGCGGCTGCGTTCACGATGTTCATCGGCTGGAGGGTAATCATCACGTCAGGTGGTGAATCTGTCGCGGGGATCGAGAGTTTGCCCGACGAGCCAATGTGGACCGACATCACGGTATCGGTATCGACGAGGGCCTTCCACAACGGATTCCAGTACTCGTCGTGGAAACTCGGGTATCCGAGTGCGGCCGGATTCTCGGTGAAGGTGAGGGAGTGCACTCCCTTCTTCGCCAGGCGTCGGACCTCCTGAGCGCACAGTTCGGCGTCCCAGATCACTGGTAAGCCCATCGGAATGAACCGCCCGGGGTACGCACCGCACCACTCGTCGATGTGCCAGTCGTTGTAGGCCTGCACCAGCGCGAGCGAGAATTCGGAATCCTCGGTCGCGAACAGGCGAGCGGCGAAACCGGGGAACGACGGGAAGTTCATCTGCGCCAGAACGCCACCGGCGTTCATATCCTTGACCCGTTCGTGTACGTCGTAACAGCCCGGTCGGATCTCGTCGAGGCCTTCGGGTTCGAGGCCGTACTCCTCCTTCGGACGACCGGCGACTGCATTGAGGGCAACGTTGGGAATGATTCGGTCGCGGAACTTCCACATGTCCGCGCCGTTCTCCATGTGCACGAGACGCGGTGCATCGTCGACGTACTTCTTGGGGAGATGATTGGCGAACATATCCGGTGGTTCGATGATGTGGTCGTCGACGCTGACCAGGATCATATCGTTCTTGTCCATGCTCGTTCCTTTCCGAGGGCTGTACGAGAGTCCTCGAGGATCGGATTCGGAGGCAATTACCTTGCTGTGGCGAGCTTCGGCGGGTTCGAGGCCTCCGGATCCGGATTTGCGATCGGTAAGCCCATGAAGCGGCGAGCGTTGTCACCCATGAAATCCCAGGTGCGTCGACGATCCATTCCCTCCGCGTACTTCCAGTAGCCCTTGGGCTCGGGAAGGCCTTCGGGGTGCGGATAGTCGGATCCGAACATGACCTTGTCCCAGCCGACCATGTCGACGACATCGGCCACCGAGCCCTCCCAGAAGGGGCTGACCCAGACGTTGCGACGGAATACCTCGAGCGGATCCTCGGGAAAATTCTGCGGCATCTTCTTCGTCAGGTCCTCGAGGTCGTGGAACAGCGGCCGAATCCACGAACTTCCGTTCTCCACGCTTGCGATTCGCAGCTTCGGGAAGCGGGTGAGAGTTCCGTGGCAGATCAGGCTGCCGAGCATGTCGGCGATCTCTCGGTGTCCGAGCGCGAGCCAACGGAATGCGCTCATGGCCATGAAGTTCTGGGTGTTCGGGGGCTCCCACTTGTTGACGTACTCGTCGAGTGGCGGCTGACTGGCGTGGAGCGCGATCGGAAGGCCAGCTGTTTCCACCTCGCGCCAGAAGGGGTCGAACTCGGGGAGGGCTGGAGAACGCCATCCGTGCAGGCCTTTGACCGGAGCAGGTTTGATCAGCGCGACCTTCGCCCCGTTCTCGACGAGGTACTCGAGCTCGCGGCGGGCACCGTCGACCTCGGCGCAGTTGATCACGGGAGTGGTGAACACTCGGCTCTCGTGGTCGAAGCCCCAGTGCTCGAGCATCCACCGGTTCAGGGCGTGGACGATCGCGAGTGTCAGTTCCGGATCGTCGGCGGACGAGTGCTCGACGAGACTCGCCAAGGTGGGAAAGACCAACGATTCTCGCACTCCCTGCCGGTCCATCTCGGTCAAGCGTTCCTCGGGACCGCGGGTTGCGGGTGGGCAATCGATCGCCGCGCCCTGCATTTCGCGGAGTGTGAGACCGTCGACGTTCTCGCCGGCGAAGAACGTCTCGTGGGCGCCCGGTGCTGCGACTCGGTCGAAGGTGGGGTTCGGGATGAAATCGGTAATCTTGCCATTGATGGCGAGGCGCGTACGACGGCCGATCTGCACGTACTGGACGGCATCGGCATACTCGGCAGGGAGGTATCTGGTCAGCGCCTCGGATGTCTCGTACATGTGTGTGTCGGCGTCGAAGATCGGTGCGTCATCGGTCCCTGTCATTGCGCAGTTCTCCTTGTTTGTGCCCGCTCGTCCATTCGAGCCTTGCAGCGCGCAACCGTTATGTCAACAGTCGATATTACTGTAACTTGGTACCATGATATCGAAAGTGCCTCTCGGTTACGAGGATCTTCTCGAACGGCCGATTGTCGGCGTCCTCGCTACGGTCAGTCCCGACGGATCACCGAGCCTGAACCCGATGCGGTTCGACTGGGACGGTGCACATCTGCGGATGAGTCAGGTCATTCCCCGCAAGAAGTTCGTGAGCCTGCAGGCGAATCCCAACTATTCGTTCCTGATCACCGACCCTGAAGACCCGGTGCGGTGCCTCGAGGTGCGTGGCTGGCTGGTGACGGTGGCGGGTGACCACGACGGATCGTTCTATCTGTCGCTGGGGAAACGCTACGGGCAACCCGGCCCGGAGCTACCCGACGACGTGGACGACCGGGTGGTCATGATCCTCGACGTCACCCGGTTCACAGCGAAATGATCCGCGGGGCCCGTTCTGGTTCCGGATCGGCACACTTGCGGTCTCCGGAGACATCCGCGCGCTGCCGACCTCGCGCGTATGTCCTATCGGTTCGCGATTGTCATGTCGACCTTGCCGGGACTGCGCCCCACTCTTCCTGCGAGGCGAGGACGCGGGCCGCGTGGTCGAGGATGCATTCCAATCCGTACTCGAAGTTCCGGTCGTTGGGTTCGCCGCTCTGCAGGCCGCTCTCGCTTGCCTCCGCAAGGAGTGGAGTGGTATCGGGTGAGATCGACAGGATCTCGTAGTACGCACCCGATGGTTCCTCGGATTGCCGGTTCTTCTCCTGGAGTCGTTGGAGGACGACCATCCCGTGCACATGCAACTGCACGGCCGAGTAGATGTTTACCGCGTCGGCCAGCGTGAAACCGGATTCGACGAGGCTCGTGATCACGTTCTCGTTGTGCAGTGCGCCCAGACGAGCTGCATTGGCGCTCAAGGACGGGCGGATCAGAACGAGATCGCACAGGATCGGGTGGCCGAGGATGGTCCGGCGAACCGTGCGAGCGTGAGTACGCAGAGTGTCGCGCCAGTTGGGGGCTTCGACGAGGGGCATGGACCGCATGGATTCGCGCAGGGCGTGGTCGGCCATCGCGGTGAGAAGATCGTCCTTCTTGCGGAAGTACCAGTAGATGCTGGTCACACCGATGTCGAGGTGGCGCGCCAGCATCGGCATGCTCAGCTGGTCCACGGTGACCTCTGCGGCGAGTTCGAATGCGCCCCGGAGGATGTCGTCGGGATTGAGGGTTCCTCGTTCGAGCCGAGTTCGCTTCGCCATCATTGGTACCACCTTGTGCGTCGTGTCGGTGTGATCGGGCGAAGACATGCCCTTCACCCCGCTGTCTTCGCTGTAGATATGCTTACCGTATATGCTTCGATAGTGGTGTAGGTTGCACCGTATCCGAAGGTGAGGACTCAATGGATCTTGGACTCGGAGGCGCAGCGGCCGTCGTGGTGGGCGGCAGCCGTGGGATGGGATTTGCTACTGCCCGGTGCTTGGCGGAGGAGGGCGCGCGTGTTGCGGTCCTTGGTCGTTCTTCGGCCGATGTCGAGGCCGCTGCCGAGGCATTGTCCGGATATGGAAGTCCCGACGCCGTAGGGCTCACTGTCGACGCGCGTGACGGTGACGCAGTGTCCGAGCTTTTCGACGAACTCGGAGGTCGTTGGGATGGTGAGCTCAATGTGCTCGTCAACACCGTGGGGCCGAATACGCAGGGGACGTTCGACATCCTGACCGACGACCAGTGGCGCGACGCCGTAGAAGACGGTGTGATGTCGATGGTGCGGTGCGTGAGGGCCGCCCTTCCTTATCTCCGTGCCTCGGAGTGGGCGCGCATCGTCAACTTCTCTGCGCAATCCACTCAGCGCCAAAGTGTTCCGCTCGTGGCGTACACGGCAGCAAAGTCGATGTTGACGAGTGCGTCGAAGAATCTGTCGCAATTCCTGGCGCCCGACGAGATTCTGGTGAACGTCGTCTCTCCTGGAACCATCGTCACGCCGGCCTTGATCGAGTGGGCGAGGTCGGTGGGGGTGGAATCGCGCGATCCGTACGCTCTGATGGACGCCATCGGAACACATTTCGGGCATCCCGCACAGATGCCGCGTGCGGGCCTGCCGGAGGAAGTGGGCCCGCTGGTGACGTTCTTGGTTTCGAAGCGAAACTCGTACATCACCGGAGCCGACATCAACATCGATGGTGGCTCCGACTTCACCTGATCGTCTACTTGCCCGGCTTTATCTACTTGCCCGGCTTTATCTACTTGCACTGCCACATGGGTGCACGCTTCTCGACGAATGCTCGGGGGCCCTCGAGCGCATCCTCCGTGCGCGTCACCCGCTCACGGAACGACTCGGCCAGCATCTCGGCCTCGTGCATCGGCATGTCCAAGCCCTTGATGATGGCCAGCCGAGTTCCCCGAACCGCCAGTGGTGCATTGGCATTCACGACGTCTGCGATCTCGTGAGCCCGCTCGAGCAGCAGGTCGGGGTCGACGATCTCGGTGATCATGCCGAGTTCGTATGCGCGCTGGGCGGTCATCCGTTCGTGCTTGCCCATCAGGGCCATCCGCAGCGCGACGGTTCGCGGGAGCACCCGCGCGGCGCGCACCATCTCACGTCCCGCGACAAGACCGATGCTGACGTGCGGGTCGAAGAAGGTGGCCTTCTCGGAGGCGATGACGATATCGCCGGTGGTGACCCAATCCATGCCGGCGCCGCAGCAGAGTCCGTTGACGGCGACGATGATCGGCTTGGTCATCGACCGAAATGGGGGCGTGCCCTCCTGCGGTGCCTCCCACTGCTCGTAGGTGGACAGGTACGGACGCTCGTTGATCACCTTGCCGTCGCCCGGAATCTCCTTGACGTCGGCGCCCGTGCAGAACGCCCGACCATTGGCGGTGACGACGAGAGTCCAGATCTTGTCATCGTTCTCGGCCTCGGCGTACGCCGCCCGCAACTCGGTGATCATGTGCGGGCTCAGCGCATTGAGGGCTTCGGGCCGGTTGAGGGTGAGGGTCGCGGTGTGGCCGGCGACGGCGTACTCGATGGTCTCGAACGTCATTTCTTCTTCCTTCTGCAACGAGGTCGGGGTCCGGTGATTCACCGGGCGGCCGCGGCGCGGGTGTAGTCGGGGTCGCGCTTCTCTGAAAAGGCAGCGAAGGCCTCCAGTACGTCGGCGCCCTGAAGGTTCGAAGCCTGCGCCTGCGATTCGTACTCGAGTGCTTCGGTCAACGTCCGGTCGAGCCCGCAGTTGAGCAGGTCTTTGGTGTGCGCGAGTGCGAGCGGAGGTCCGGAAGCGAGCTGCTTCGCGATACCGTGAGTGAAGTCGTCGAGCGACGCCGGTGCCGTCACCCACGTGACGAGACCGAGCGACTGTGCCTCCTCCGCTCCGATCATCTCGGCTAGCAGGGCCAGCCGTTTTGCGCGTTGTAGCCCGACAATCCGTGGAAGTAGCCACGACCCACCTGTGTCCAGCGACAACGCGCGACGCGCGAAGATCTGGCAGAACCGTGCATCCGCAGCGGCCACCACGAGGTCGCAGGCCAGCGTGAGATTCCAGCCAGCGCCGACCGCGACCCCGCTGACCTTGGCGACGGTCGGCACCGGAAGTTCCTGGAGTAGGCGGATGGTGTCGTTGATGGTGCTGATCAGCTCGGACGGGTCCGGGAACTCGTCCATCCCCGCGGTGTCGGCGATGTCGGCACCGCTGCAGAACGTGCCGCCCGCGCCGGTGAGCACTACCGCACGGACCCCGTTGCCTGCGGTCGCGTCGAGAAGGCGATCCCGCAGACGTGCCCACATCTCGGGGGTGATCGCATTCTTCCGTTCGGGGCGATTGAGTGTGAGCGTCAGGATGCCGGCGTGCAGATCGGCGAGCACCGGCCCGTGGGGGCTCGAGGCGTTGTCGGGCATGGTCACCTCAGGGTGTCGAAGGGGGGCTACAGCTGGATCGGCGCACCGACTGTGAGCGGGGCGACGAAGCCGCCGTCGACGTGGATGTCCTGGCCGTTCACCCACCCGGCGGCCGGCGATCCCAGGAACGCGATGACCGGCACGACGTCGGCAACGGTGGCATGCCGGCCGACGAGGGCTTTCACCCCATCGAGGACGTCCTTGCCCATCGACTCCTCGAAGTCACTGAGGATCGGGGTCTCGGTCGGTCCGGGGCTCACCGTGTTCACTCGGACGCCGTACTTCTGCCATGCGGCTGGGGCGAGGCGCTTTGCATAGATGATCGCTGCCTGTTTCGACGTGCTGTACACGGGATAGTTCGGATCCTGGTCGGCCTGCCAGCGTTCGACGGTGTCGCCGTCGGTTGCTTCGAGGAGTCCGGCGAGGTCGTTCTGGCGTTCCTGCCAGCCGACGGCCGCCACCGAGGCGACGGTGACGACGGATCCCCCTTGGCGTAGCAAGGGCAGCATTCCTTCGGCGAACAGTCGCATGCCGAGGTAGTTGACCTTCAGGACGTCGGCGGGGGGCGCGGTTCCGGGCACCCCGGCGACGAAGGCCAGCAGGTCCCAGTCTCCTCCGATCGAGCCGAGCAGCTTCTCGATCTGCGCCGCGTCGCGCAGGTCGCACGGTGCATGTTCCGACGCTGCCGCACCGTCCGGATGGAGGTCGACGGCAAGTACGTGGTCGCCTTGTTCGTGGAAATGGGCGGCCGTGGCGGCACCGATTCCCGACCCCGCTCCGACGACGACAATTCTGCGCTGATCAGTTGCCATGTGGTCCCGTGCCTTTCCGGGGATCAACCCGACGAAAGCTATATAGAATGCTTGACAGTAAGGCACACTATAAATCACTCTAGGGCGGGAAGGCCAGGGTTCGAACGCCTCCGGCGTCGGACGGAAACGCTGCCAGGATGCGCGGAACGGAGTGTCGTTCGTGAACCAGCGAATCGTAGGAGAGGGCGCTAGAGTCTTGGCGACCCCGGCCGCATACCAGGACGAAACCCACCTTCATGCGGTGCTGGCACAGGCGCGCGCGACAGAGCCGGTGGCCCGGGTGGAGGCGCCGTCGTACCGGCCGTTCTGGGCGCTCCTCAAGCACGCCGACGTCATGGCCGTCGAACGCGAGAACACGCTCTTCACCAATTCGCCCCGACCGGTGCTCATGACAGCAGAGTCGGACGAGATGCAGGCCGCGGCCGGTGTGCGCACCCTCATCCATCTCGACGGCGCGCAGCATCGCGTGCTTCGCTCGATCGCAACCGATTGGTTCCGCCCGAAGGCCATGAAAACCATGGAGGTTCGAATCGAGCAACTTGCGAAGTCGCACGTCGATCGGATGCTCGAGGCCGGAGGTGAGTGCGACTTCGTGTCCGAGGTCGCGGTGAACTTCCCTCTCTACGTCATCATGTCGCTGCTCGGCGTCCCCGAATCCGACTTCCCTCGAATGCTGCGTCTCACACAGGAGCTCGTGGGTAGGGACGACGACGAACTGAAACGAAAGGAGTCTGCGGACGACACCATGAACGCGCTCCTCGAGATGTTCGAGTACTTCAACGCGCTCACGGCATCGCGTCGCGAGAACCCTACCGACGACATGGCGTCCGCGATCGCCAACGCGCGCATCGACGGGGCGCCCCTCTCCGATATCGAGACCATGTCGTACTACACGATCATCGCGACCGCAGGCCACGACACGACCAGCAGTTCCATCGCCGGAGGGCTTCGCGCCCTGATCGACCATCCTGATCAACGTCGAGCGCTGAGCACCGACCTCGACCTGCTGCCGCACGCGGTGGAGGAGATGATCCGGTGGGTCACTCCCGTCAAGGCGTTCATGCGAACCGCCGCCGAAGACACCGAAATCCGTGGTGTACGCATCGCTGCCGGTGATTCCCTTCTGTTGTCCTACGCGTCGGCCAACCGCGACGAAGAGGTCTTCGACGACCCCTTCGCCTTCGACATCCGGCGCGACCCCAACAGCCACGTCGCATTCGGGTTCGGCGTGCACTTTTGCCTGGGCGCGGGCCTGGCGCGGATGGAAATGAAGAAGTTCTTCGCCGAACTGTTGCCGCGCCTCGGTTCGATCGAACTCGCTGGCGAACCCGAACTGACCGCAACCACTTTCGTCGGAGGGCTCAAGCGCCTTCCGATCCGTTACTCGACAGCCACATGACGACCTCCGAAGGACCTCACATGACACAGGCGCGGATCTGGGGCGACGCCCTCGACGACCTCTCCCGGCGCCGAACCCACGCGCACGGGATGGGTGGCCCGGAACGGGTGGCGAAGCATCGCGGCAAAGGCAAACTCGATGCGCGAGCGCGAATCGATCACCTGCTCGACAAAGGCAGCTTCCACGAGTTCGGCACGCTCGTCGGTGGAGAGATTGCCGCCGACGCCATCGTCGCCGGTTCGGGACTCATCCACGGAATGCCGGTGATGGTCGGGGCCGAGGACTTCACCACACTCGCGGGCACGATCTCGCCGGGCAGCAATTCCAAACGCTACCGCCTGGCAGAACTTGCCGTCCGCAACAAGGTTCCGCTCATCATGCTCCTCGAAGGGGCGGGGTTCCGCCCCACCGGAGATCACTACGGCAGAACTCCGACCGATCTGCTCGCGCAGGCACAGTGCTCGGGCAAGGTGCCGGTGGTCACCGCGGTGCTCGGTGCCTCTGCCGGGCACGGCGCGCTCATTGCACCGGTCTCGGACTTCGCCATCATGAGCCGGCAGGGCGCGATCTTCACCGCCGGCCCGCCGGTCGTGAAAGTTTCTACCGGAGAGGATGTCTCGAAAGAAGATCTCGGCGGACCCGGTATCGCCATCGCCAGTGGACTGATCCACAACGTCGCCGACACCGATGAAGAAGTTCTCGACGAGATCCGCCGCTACCTGTCGTACTTCCCGCCGAGCGCGTGGTCGTACCCCATCGCGACCGAGCCCGACGAGTTCTCCGAGCCCCGCGACACCCCCGAGCTTCTCGACATCATCTCCCGCGACAACCGCAGCACCTACGACATGCGATCCGTGATCGACGCGGTCGTCGACACGAAGGATTGGTTCGAGGTGCAACCCGATTTCGGGCGGGCCGTCATCTGCGGGTTGGCGCACCTGGGAGGGCACCCGGTAGCGGTCGTCGCGAATCAGCCGCAGGTGATCGCCGGGTCGATCGACTCCGACGCGGCCGACAAAGCGGCTCATTTCATCTCGGTTGCAGATGCCTTCCATCTGCCGCTCGTATTCCTCGCTGACAATCCCGGAATGCTGCCGGGCAGTGAATCCGAACGCGAGGGTGTTCTCCGCAGCGGTGCCCGCATGTTCGTTGCGCAGACCACCGCTACGACGATGAAGATGCATGTGACCCTGCGGAAAGCGTACGGATTCGGTTCCATGGTGATGTCGCTGATCGGCTTCGACGGACAGGTCGCAGCGTATGCCTATCCCGGTGCAACCATGGGTGCGATGAGCGCTGATGCCCTCAGCGGTGCGTCGAATGCGGACGACGGACTCGCGGCGTCACTTCGAGAAATGGAACTCGAGGCGTCGTATCGCTCTGCCGAACACATGGGTTTCGACGAACTCATCAGCCCCGAGGAAACCCGCAACGCGCTACTCACATCGTTGCAGCGGGGAATCTATGCACGACAAGCAGTAGCGGAGCCTGTCAGCCGCTGCGCGATCGTGCCGTGACTTTCACTGCCTGATCGACATTCGCTGATCTACCGTGCCACAAGGAGAAACGCGTTGAACGAATGGACTCTCGGCGAAGTGTTCGACGCCGTCGCAGATGCAGTACCCGAACGGATCATGACCGTCTGCGGAGATCGCAGAACCGCCTTCGGTGAATCTGCATTGCGCACCCGGCGGTTCGCGAACTTCCTGGCCGACCGCGGATTCGGATCCCATACTCACCGAGAAGGCCTCGAGCGGTGGGAGTGCGGTCAGGATCGCGTCGCCATGCTCATGTACAACGACCTGTACCCCGATGTGCTCATCGGATGCCTCAAAGCGCGGGTCGTGCCCGTCAACATCAACCCGCGGTACACGCCTCAGGAGATCCGCAGCCTCCTCGAGTACATTGCGCCACGAGGAATCGTCTATCACCGATCGTTCGGTCCGGTGGTATCCGAAGTCGTCAGCGGCAGTGCGGAATTGACGGGCAGTGTGGAGCTGCTGGTGTCTGTCGACGACGGCACCGGTATCTCGGAGTTGGACGGGGCCGTGTCGTTCGACGAGGCCGTTGCGCAAGGTGACCCGGAGAAGTTGATCAAAGGGTCGCCCGACGACTTGATGATGATGTGCACCGGCGGCACTACAGGCCGCCCGAAGGCCGTGCTGTGGCGACAAGGGGATGCGTACGTCTCGTCGATGAACGGTTCCGACCACGAGTCCGATGAGCCGATACGGGCCCTCACCGCGTTGACGGGCCAGAGCTGGTTCGCGGTGTCGCCACTGTCGCACGCGGCAGGTACGTGGACGGCGTTCTCAGGATTGCTGGCAGGCCAGACCGTAGTGCTCTACGACGATCGACGTGCTTTCGATGCGCGGACTGCCTTGGAGATCGTCGAGAAGGAGAAGGTGCTGCTGATGACTATCGTCGGCGACGCGTATGCCGGGCCCCTCGTCGACGAGATGCGCAAGGGCCGGAGCGACGTCGATTCGTTGATGGTCATCGCGAGCGGTGGAGCCGCAACGAATGCTGTCCATCGGAAGGCGTTTCTCGAGTTGCTCCCGAACGCGACGATCGTGGAAGGATACGGATCGACCGAGACCGGTGGCATGGGGTTCGGTCGTAGCAGTCGTGGAGCCGAGGTCGATACGTTCGCCCCGATGCCCGGGGGTGCTGCCGTGTCACACGACCGCACCCGGCTCTTGAAGCCGGGTGATGACGAGATCGGATGGGCTGCCCGCGCGGGCCGCGTTCCCCTCGGGTACTTCCGCGACCGGCAGGCCACCGAAAGCACATTCCCCGTGGTCGACGGTCAGCGGATGGCGATACCGGGCGATCGCGTGAGGATCGCGGACGACGGGTCACTCAGGCTGCTCGGTAGGGACTCTCTCGTGATCAATACGGGCGGTGAGAAGGTCTTCGTCGAAGAGGTCGAGGAAGTGCTGCGCGCACATCCGACAGTGATCGACGCCCTGGTGGTCGGTCGTGCGAGCGAACGCTGGGGACAGGAAGTTGTCGCCCTGGTGCATACGGTAGACGAGGCGCAGTGCTCCACCGAGGACTTGAAGAGTGCATGCGGAGAATCGTTGGCGAGGTACAAGATCCCGAAGCAAGTCATGTTTGTCCCCGTGATACACCGCCTCGGCAACGGAAAGCCCGACTACCGATGGGCAGCGCGACAGGTGCAGGCAGTGCCACAGGTAGAAACTGAGGGGCCACAGGTAGAAACTGAGGGGCCACAGGTAGAAACTGAGGGGCCACAGGTAGAAACTGAGGGGCCACAGGTAGAAACTGAGGGAACGGTGTCGTGAGCGCACCCACCACACGCCTGGCACCATCGATCTCACCGGAGACGGAATTCTTCTGGACATCCGGTGCTGACGGCAGCCTGCGAATTCAGGAATGCAGCTCCTGCTCGGCACTGATCCATCCACCGCGCCCCGTCTGTCGCCACTGCCACGGCAGCGAGATGGGCGTTCGCGTCGTCTCCGGTTTCGCGACGCTCATCGGCTTCACCGTCAACCATCGTTTCGCGCCGCCGGGGCTGCCACCGCCATACATCGTTGCCCAGGTGGCTCTCGAAGACGATCCACGTGTGCGTCTCACGACCAACGCGGTCGAATGTATGCCCGAAGATCTCGCGCTCGGTCAGCGGATGGAAGTGATCTTCGAGAAGACAGAAGAGGTGTGGCTTCCGCTGTTCCGTCCCGCTGAGGGCGGAGCTGCAACAGAATTGCCCGTCGACGACCCGGACGCCGATTCGATCCGTCGCAAGGTTCGACCGATGGCGTGTCCCGACAAGTTCGAGGACACGGTCGCGCTCACCGGAATCGGGATGTCGCGCATCGGACGTCGCCTCATGGCCGATCCGTTGTCGCTGACCATCGATGCCTGCCGCGCCGCGATCGACGACGCCGGTCTCACCGTCGACGACATCGACGGACTGTCCACCTATCCGGGTGCGGGGTCGCTCGGTCCGTTCACCGAAGGCGGGATCACGGCGGTCGAGTCGACACTCGGACTGAAACCGACGTGGCACAATGGCGCCGCCGAGACGTTCGGTCCCGGTGGCTCGGTGATCGCAGCGATGCTCGCGGTGGCAGCGGGCCTCGCGCGGCATGTGTTGTGTTTCCGAACTGTGTGGGAATCGACCTACAGCGAACTCGTGCGCGCGGGTCGGGTCACGCCGGGCGGAGCGCTGTCGGACGAGTGGTTCGCGCCGTTCGGTGCGGTATCGGCGGCGCATCTACTGGCTCAGACCGCGCAGCGCCATTCCCATCGATACGGGACAGACCGCGAAACGCTCGGCTGGATAGCGCTCAATCAACGGGCGAATGCCGCTCGGACATCAGAGGCGATCTACCGCGATCCCCTCACGATGGACGACTACCTGGGTGCCCGCTCGATCACGACGCCGTTCGGTCTCTACGACTGCGACGTGCCGTGCGACGGTGCGGTTGCGGTCATCGTGTCGGCCCGCGACACGGCACGCGACCTCGCGCAACCGCCGGTGTTCGTCGAAGCGGTCGGTACCCAGATGCTCGAGCGGCTCGACTGGGATCAGAGCACCCTCACCCACGAACCTCAGGTCCTCGGACAGGCCGCGCACATGTGGAGCCGTACCACGCTGCGCCCCGACGACGTCGACGTCGCCGAACTCTACGACGGGTTCACCTTCAACTGTTTGTCATGGATCGAGGCGTTGGGCTTCTGCGACATCGGCGAAGGAAAGGACTTTCTCGACAAGGGAACGAACATCGCGCTCGACGGAAGGCTGCCGTTGAACACCCACGGAGGACAGCTCTCGCACGGACGCACCCATGGGATGGGACTCGTGCACGAGGCGGTCACCCAGATGCGCGGACACGGCGGGGAACGTCAGGTTCGCGACGCTCGTGTCGCTGTGGTCAGCAGCGGCGGGCTCACACCGAGCGGCGTCATGCTTCTGAGGGCCGACCGATGAATGCGGCTGACGTCGGAGAGCTCACCGTGACCGCTCGCACCGTCGAGGTGGACGGAGTGCAGATCTCGGCGCTGTGCTCATACGTCGCGCGGCCACGTGGAGTCATCGTCGCGTTGCACGGCGGCGCCACGACCTCGCGATACTTCGATCTGGAGGGACGACCCGAGCTGTCGCTGCTCCGCACGGCGGCGGCGCTCGGCTACACCGCACTCGCGATCGACCGCCCGGGCTACGCAGACTCGTTCGAATGCCAGGAGCGGTTCGACGATCCCGCCACCCGCGTCGACTCCGCGTACAACGCTGTGGACGCGCTGCTCGAGGGCTGTTCACGCGGAGCCGGTGTCTTCCTTCTCGCTCACTCAGCGGGCTGCGACCTCGGTCTCCGGATGGCCGCGCATCCGAGAGGTGCGTCGTTGCTCGGTGTCGAACTCGCGGGCACCGGCACACGCAAGCAACGCGAGGCACTCGAGATCATCACGCGGATGCGGACGACGCGCAACCGGGGAGCCATCCGGGATCTGCTGTGGCACCCGGAGGAGCTGTACCCGCCGGAGGTGCGTGGCGGTCGCAGTCTCACGTGCATCACCCCTCGGTACGAGGCGGTGGTCGCAGCCGAATGGCCGACCGACTTCATGCGTCTCGCTCCCGAAATCCGCATTCCCGTTCGCTTCACCTATGCCGAGCACGAAAAGGTGTGGGAGACCGACGATGATCTGCGGGCCGAGATCAAAGCCGCGTTCCTCGAAGCTCCCCGGTTCGTCGAACATCGGCAGACCGACAGCGGACACAACCTGAGCGTGGGGTTCGCGGCAGCCGAATATCACCGTGGTGTGGTGGCGTTCGTCGAAGAATGCGCAGCACGCGGGTAGCGCCCGTCACCAGGGTGTCGGTGCGTCCCGCCGCTGACGGGCGCTCACCCGGTCGATTCTGCGTCTGAGTTCATCGCGCAGAATATCGTTGGTAGCGGGGATCACTCGTGTGTCCGAGCCGGGCGCGAACATGTAGCGACCGTCGTCGACGACATCGAACCATCCGATATCCGATACCGTCGTGAGGCGACCGTGAGCATTCGGTGCGAGCAACCGGATACTGCCCGCACCGGAACGGTGCCGGAAGAGGAGACGGCGTAGTGCCCGCGGTTCACTCTCGCCGATCTGCTCCCTTACCGAGGTTGTGCCGCTGGGTTCGATGAGCTCTCGTATCGACGCGGTTCGAGCCTGCTCACGTCCACGTGGAGTATCCGGGAGGTGCGCGACGACGGCGTGGGCGAACACCTCTGACCGGACAGGCGTGATCTGGATGTCGCCGGTGGCGTGCTGGCGTGCGATGACGGCGAATGCGCCTTCCGCTCCTCCGCGCACTCGGATGTCGGCGGTTCCCGCATGACCGTACACCTCGACGGCGACGTCGCCTGCGTGCAGGATTCGGATCGCGTGGTCGAGCCGCGGATCGGCCAGTTGCCGCCGCCACTCGTCGGCAGCGTGGAGATTGGCGTCGTGTTCGTCCTCCCACATCGACGTCGATCGATAGCGCAGCGGGAAGGGAAATTCGTCGCTTCCCGCTGCGGTCCACAGCGACAGGAAACGGTCGGGCGTGACATTCCAGCTCACAGCGGATCAACTCCTAGGACAGGTGGGGCGGTGTCGGGGAGCGACCCGATCAGTTCGGTGCCGTGATCGTTCGTGACGAGGTAGCTCGCGACCCGTTGTTCATCGTCGTTGCCACGCTGCTGACCGCCCATCATGCCCGGATACATGCCCATCGGGCGCATCGAACCGGTGCGGGACGCCGTTGCCCCCGGTTGGGACGCGGCAGGTGCCGACGTGACCGGCGCGCCCACGCCACCGACAGCACCGGGGCCGAGCGCGGAGCCGCCACCACCTGAGCCGGTCGAGCCGCCACCGCCACCGACACCGTGGCTTCCACTTCCGGGGGTGCCGAAGCCGGTAGGCGACGAACCATACGGTTGACCTGTCGCGCTGCCGGTGGGAGTCGACGTCGGGGTTGTCGAGGCCGGTGACGTGCGGGCCGATTCCGATTCCGACTCCGTTTCTGCTGGGCCGGAGCTCTCGGATCGCGCCGGGTTCGGTTGCCCGTCGTGGGAACCTTCGGTCGCGGAACTGTCGGTGGTATTGCCCCCGGTGGTATGGCCCCCGGTTGTATTGTCGTCAGCCCCGGTGGCTGCAGATCCGGAGGTGTGACTGCCCGCGCCGGCGCTCCCGTACGACGATGCTGAACTGTTGCCGCCGCCTACCGACGAGCTCCCGTACCCCTGCGTGCCCGTGCTCGCGGAGCCGGCAGTGTCCTGAGGTGCGGGCAGCACGGGAACCGCGGATCCGGAATCGCGGTAGTACGGCTTGTAGAGCGATTCCATGACGCGAATCGCCTGCTGCCGTGCGGCCTCCTCCCGGCGTTCGGTGTCGGCGGCCGCGACGGGGCTGAGCGCGTCCATCGGCAGCGGGACCGAGGTGGATGGGGGAGTGACCGACGACTTCACTTTCGCACCCACGTCCGCCGCGATCTGCAGTTTCTCCGACACCGCGAGCGACGCGTCGCACAGCCGTTGGGCGGAGGTACCGAACAATTCCGTCGCCGATGATGCCGCTTCCGCAGCGCCCCCTTCCCAATGCTGAGCAATCTTGTCGCGGATCATGACGGTTGCCATGGAGACCGTGAAGCTGAATACCGTTCCGAGACTCTTCCATTCATTCGCGAGGGTGGTCATCGCGAGAGGGCTGATCGTCTGGCTGAGTTGGTAGATGGCTGTGTGTTCCATGCCATGGAAGTTCTCGAACTGCGCGATGTAGTCGGGGTCGACGCCGCTGTCCACTCGCCCTGCGAGTACGTCGTGGCGCGCTTGGCGACGCGCGACAGACTCCGGTGGAACGGTTCCCAGCAAAGGGGTGAGGAGTTCGTGGATCGGGTTGTCGGTGTCGGACATCGTCACAACTCCTGTTCGATGGTGGCGAGCTGGCGGGCCCAGTCGAACTCTGCGTCGAGGAAGGCTTCACCGCCGGAGGCGAAGGCGTCGCGCAGCGTGGTGAACGCGGCGATGAACTGGTCGACACGCTCCTTGGCCGATTCGGGTGTGCCTACGCCCTTGCGGGCGAAGCCGGCGGCGAGTTGTCTGGCGGACTCGAATTCGCCGAAGCCATGCGCTTCGCTGAGTCGTTCGGCGATATAGCCTGCCTTCTCGAGTTCGGCGAGGACGGTGTCGCAGATGGCGAGGATCTCGTCGATCACGTGTGGTTCGAGGCGGACGAATTCGCTCACTGCGGCTTCTTTCCGGGATTGTTCTCGATGAACGGTTCGAACAGCGCAACGGTGTCGTGCAGCCCGCCGCAGCGTTCGTCATACGTGAGCGTGCGGGTGTGGTCGGCGTGGTAGAGCCTGCTGAAGATGACGATGCCGAAATCGGTCTGCACGGTGATCGCGCATGCGTTGTTCGGATCTGGCTTGTACTTCAGCAGTGCGCGGCGTCCGTTGACGGTTGTTTCGCTGGCGATATCGCCGACCTTGGCGAGTTCTTCGTCGATCGTGACATTTCCGGAGAGGATGTTGAGTCCGTACGCGCGGATCACTCCCGGCATATCGACTGGTGCTCTGTAGGTGCACACCATGAAGGTGTAGTGCTCCATCAGATAGTCGGCTATGTCCCTTGTGCGGGGGTCGTACCCCGCTTCGGCAAGGATGCCGTCGGGGAGGTCGAGACAGGGGTCGAACGTGATGGCGGGTCGGCCCGACTCGTCGGTGAGTCGTGGTGCGCGCGTCGTCGGTGTTGTCGTGGTGTCTTCGGCGGCGGCCATTGGGGCATCGCTCGCGGTGGTGCAGCCGCTCAGCGTGATGCCTGCGGTGATGAGTGCCGCTCCCACCCGTGCGGCGCTGTGACGACGTGGATACGTCATTGCCAAGGATCCCCCCGATCCGTCCGGTCGGGCAGATGATAGCGCAGTTCCGGACACGGGTGTCATGTTGGTGTCGGAAATGATGGTTTGTGCATCGAAATATTGGGCGCCAACCATCATTTCGGTCGTCTATAGGTCGTGTGGTGCAGTGGGATCTGTATCACACTCGGGTGACCATCCATCCGGCGGACAATTGGGTGACCACCGATTGCGGCACCTTGTGCCCCGACTCTCAGAGGAAGTGCGGCTCGTGAGTACTCCCACCTCGACCGACAGCCCAGAATCCGCCGAGAAGTATCTTGCCGACGCGGTGACGGCCGCCGCGAAGGTTGCCGACATCCCCGATTCGGTGACGCCCCGCCCGGTCGAGCGCGTCGCTGTGATCGGCGCAGGCACCATGGGTTCCGGGATCGCGATGGCCTTCGCCAACGGAGGGCTGTCGGTCGCGCTGATCGAGCAGAGCGCCGAGGCACTCGACAGGGGGATCAACACGGTCCGGAAGACTTACGAGTCGTCCGCGGCAAAGGGCAAGATCACCGCTGAGCAGGCCCAGCAGCGCGTGGCGCTGATCGAGCCGCATCTCGAGTTCACGGCAGTCTCCGACGCGGATCTCGTCGTCGAAGCCGTGTTCGAGGACATGGCCGTCAAGAAGGAGGTGTTCGGCAAGATCGACGCACTGTGCAGACCCGGGGCGATCCTTGCGTCGAACACGTCCCGTCTCGACCTCGACGAGATCGCGCGCAGCACGTCCCGCCCGCACGATGTCATCGGGTTGCATTTCTTCAGCCCGGCGCACGTGATGAAACTCGTCGAGGTCGTGCGCGGCGACGCTACCGCCGACGATGTCATCGTCACCTCCATGAGGCTTGCGCAGACGATCGGCAAGGTCCCGGTGCTCGCGAAGGTCTGTGAAGGTTTCATCGGCAACCGCATGCTCACCCCGTATCGTCGTGAAGCCGATTTCCTGCTCGAGGAAGGCGCGACTCCGCAGCAGGTCGATGCAGCTTTGAAGGCGTTCGGGCTCGCGATGGGGCCGTTCGCCATGGCGGATCTGGCCGGGAACGATATTTCGTGGGCTGCGCGCAAGCGGCTCGCGCCGAGCCGGCCGAAGGATCTCCGTTACTCGCGGGTGGCCGATACGCTCTGCGAGGCGGGACGCTTCGGGCAGAAGACGGGATCCGGCTATTACCTGTACGAGCAGGGGAGTCGCACGCCGATTCCCGACCCGGAGGTCGACGAGATCATCCGTAGATGTGCGGAAGAAGATGGTATCGAACGCCGCACCGTCACCGACGAGGAGATCGTCGACCGTTGCATCCTCGCGCTGGTGAACGAAGGCGCTGCGTTGCTCGGTGAAGGGATTGCTCAGCGGGCATCGGACATCGATGTCGTCTACACCAACGGTTACGGGTTTCCCAAGGGGCGGGGTGGCCCGATGCATTATGCCGAGACGGTCGGACTCGACGTCGTGCTCGGCAAGATTCGCAATTTCGAGAAGGTCCACGGTCGTGTCTGGGCACCGGCCCCGACGTTGGTGAACCGCGTCGAAGGTGGGCACTCGACCTGCTCCGCCGGGCGCTGACCGCAGACGCATCCCCGGCCCCGACCCGTACGATCTGCGGGCCGAGGCCGGGGAGTGCTTCTCGTCGAACCCTCACACTCCCCGCACCGTGGGTTTGATGACCTTCATCGGGAAGCTCGAGGAGACCTTCTGGATTCCGGGAATGGTCTGCACCTTCTCGCTCAGGAAATGTTCGTAGGCGGTGAGGTCGGCCACCGCGATGCGGACGAAGTAGTCGGGTGAGCCGAACAGCCGATACAGCTCCTGCACTTCGTCGAACGCGCTCATCGTCGACTCGAACGTGTCGATGCTCTGTCGATCGAAATTCGTCATCTCGATGTCGACGAGCACCTCGAAGCTACGACCGACAGCTTCCGGTGCGAGCACGGCGCGGTAGCCGACGATGATCCCCTCGGCTTCGAGTCTCTGGACTCGCCGCAGGCACGGACCGGGCGTCAACCCCACTTGTTCGGCCAGGGCGACGTTCGGTATGCGGGCGTCTCGGCGGAGGACTTCGATTATTGCTCGATCCAAATCATCCATGAGCAATAATTGCATGACCCGCGCGTCTATCGACAGAATAGGCAATCATATATCGCGCTCTAAATGAGATTCTTGTACCTATGACGCAGGTGTGTGAAAAGGTCGAACTCTCGCGGCGGCAAGAAATCAGCACGGGTATCCGGCTCTCGCTTGCGGCGGGCTTGGGAATTTTCCCGATCGGTGTGGCATTCGGTCTCCTCGTCGTTCAGTCGGGATTGCCGTGGTGGGTGGCTCCGGCCATGTCGCTCGTGGGATTCTCCGGCTCGCTCGAACTGCTCCTGATCGGGATGATGGCGGTGGCCACGCCGCTGGCGCCGATTGCCCTCACCACTTTCCTCGTGAACTTCCGGCACGTGTTCTACGCGTTCTCGTTCCCGTTGCGGGTGGTCCGCAATCCCATCGCCCGCTTCTATTCCGCGTTCGCGCTGGTCGACGAGGCGTATGCCGTCACTTCCGCTCAGCCCGTGGGGTGGACCTCGTGGAGACTTCTGTCGATGCAACTCGCGTTCCACAGTTACTGGGTTGTCGGAGGGCTTGTCGGATTGGCTGTCGCCGGTCTGCTGCCGGGCCCTCTCGTGGGGTTGGAGTTCGCGCTCTGCGCGCTGTTCCTCACCTTGACGCTCGACGCATGCCGCACCGGAAAACAGGTGCCGTCCTTGATCATGGCGGGGGCGAGTTTCGCGTTCGCGACTTTGCTGACGCCCGGCAGCGTCATGTTCACCGGTCTCGTCCTCTTCGTGGCTGCTCTCATCGTGCGCTACGCCGCTACGCAACGGAGGGGAGAGCATGCCTGAAACGTGGTATATCGTCGCGGTTCTCGGGATCATATTCACGATCACCTTCGCATTGCGTGCACTTCCCTTTGCGGTGATCGGACCACTGCGGGAATCGGTACTCGTGACGTCGTTGGCACTCTGGATGCCGGTCGGCATCCTGGGGTTCTTTGCGATGTCGACGCTGTACGGCGCCGCGCTGGGTGGTACCGACACCCACGTGTGGGAAGCCGCCGTAGCGGCGGCCGTCACGATCATCATGCATCTCGTATTCGGTCGCCGCACCCTCGTCAGCGTGGGCCTCGGCACGTTGACGTTCGTCGCGCTCGTCAACTTCTTTTGAGGATGTACCGAACTCGTTGTCCGTAGACTGACGGCACGCGGGTGCCGCACGAGAGCCCGGCGCCCGACTCCCGGCCGGGAGGGGTCATGCGGACACGGACACGGACGGCGATCGTTGTCGCGGTGGCATTGCTGGTGCTGCTTGCGTTCGTACCGCCGATCGTGCGGGCGTACACGGATTGGTTGTGGTTCGGCGGGGTCGGGTTCCGCGGGGTGTGGACCCGGGTGTTCCTCACCAGGTGGGCAGTGTTCTTCGTTATCGGAGCGCTGGTCGGCGGTGCGATCTTCGCCGGGATGATGATGGCCTTCCGGACCAGGCCCCTGTTGATGCCGCCGCGCGGCGACCCGCTCGAACCGTATCGCCGGGTAGTGCTGAAACGAGCCCGAATATTCGCTATCGGCATCCCGGTGGTCATCGGATTGCTGGCGGGCCTG
Source organism: Rhodococcus ruitaii (assembly GCF_055230935.1). Lineage (NCBI taxonomy): Bacteria > Bacillati > Actinomycetota > Actinomycetes > Mycobacteriales > Nocardiaceae > Rhodococcus > Rhodococcus ruitaii. The sequence continues at coordinate 142,130 of NZ_JBUYWC010000007.1, forward strand.
ATCGCGCAGAACAATTGGGCAACCGTCCAGCTGTTCTTCCACGGTGGTTCGTTCGGCTCTGCCGATCCGGAATTCGGGCTCGACATCGGCTTCTTCGTGTTCGACCTGCCGTTCTACCGATGGGTGCTGGGCTGGTTGTTCGTTGCGGTGTTCCTCGCGGGCATTGCCAATGTTGCCACCAGCTACTTGTTCGGCGGGATCACACTCGGCGGCAAGATACGAAATCTCTTCTCGTCTCCGGCGCTGATTCAGGTGGCCGTCCTGGCAGGACTCTTCGTGTTGCTCAAGGCCTTCGCATACTGGCTCGACCGTTATGCGTTGGTGTCGTCAGGGCACCGTGAACCTGCATTCACCGGAGCCGGGTACACCGACATCAACGCTGTCCTTCCCGCGAAGTTCATCCTCTGTGCCATCGCGTTGCTGTGTGCGCTGGCGTGTTTCGCGGTGATCAAACTCCGTGACCTGCGGATCCCACTGCTTGCCCTGGCGTTGCTGCTCCTCTCGTCGATCCTGGTCGGGGGCGTGTGGCCGTTGGTAGTCGAACAGCTCTCGGTGCGACCGAACGCCGCAGCGCGCGAGGCTCCCTACATCGAACGGGGTATCGAGGCCACGCGAGCGGCGTACAAGGTCGGCGACGACACGGTCGAGTACGTTCCGTACCGGGGTGTCGGCACCACGCCACCACAGGAGATCCCCGCCGACGTCACGACCATCGAGAATATTCGGCTGCTCGACCCCGACGTGCTGTCCCGCACGTTCACGCAGCAGCAGCAGCTGAAGAACTTCTACGAGTTTCCGCGCAATCTCGACCTCGACCGCTACCGGATCGACGGGGAACTGCGGGACTTCGTCGTCGGAGTACGCGAACTCTCGCCCGAGCGACTGACCGGGAACCAGACTCACTGGGTCAACCGGCATACCGTCTATACCCACGGCAACGGGTTCGTCGCGGCGCCGGCCAACCGGGTCAACGCGGCGGTGCGGGATGCGACCGATGGCGCGTCGAGCAGCGACAGCGGATATCCGCTGTACACGGTGAGTGATATCGCGACGCAGGGCTCGGAGCAGCTGATCCCGGTCGAGCAACCGCGCGTGTACTACGGCGAGGTGCTCGGGCAGTCCGGGCAGGAGTACGTGATCGTGGGAGCGGAGCCGGGCGAGGCGCCTCGCGAATACGACACCGACACGTCCTCGTACACCTACGACGGTGAGGGCGGCGTCTCGATTGGGAACTGGTTCAATCGGCTCGCTTTCTCGGCTCGCTACGGCGAACGCAACATCATCTTCTCCAACGAGATCGGCTCGGCATCGAAGATTCTGTTCCACCGAGACCCCGCCGAACGGGTACACAAGGTGGCACCTTGGCTCGAGACGGACACGAATCCGTATCCGGCGGTGGTGGACGGGCGAATCGTGTGGATCGTCGATGGCTACACGACGATCGACGGCTACCCGTACTCTCAGCGCAGCGCACTTCCCGAGCCGGATGCGTTGCGTCCCGCTACGAGCAACTACATCCGGAACTCGGTGAAGGCCACGGTCGATGCCTACGACGGCACTGTCACGCTGTACGAAATCGACTCTGCCGACCCTGTTCTGCAGACGTGGATGCGGGTGTTCCCCGGTACTGTCCGACCTGAGAGCGATGTGTCCGACGACCTGCGTGAACACTTCCGTTACCCGGAAGACCTCTTCCGGGTGCAGCGAGATATTCTGGCTCGGTATCACGTCGATGATCCGCTGGAGTTCTTCACCACCAACGCATTCTGGTCGGTGCCGAGCGACCCCACCGTCGACGAGAATCCGAATCAGCCGCCGTACTACGTGCTCGTCGGTGACGAACAGACTGCACAGCCGTCGTTCCGCCTGGCCGGTGCGATGGTCGGGTTCCATCGAGAATTCTTGTCCGCCTATATTTCCGCGAGATCCGACCCCGAGGAGTACGGGCAGATCACGGTGCTCGAACTGCCGACCGACAGCCTCACCCAGGGGCCGCAGCAGACGCAGAACTCGATGATCTCCGATACGCGTGTCGCGTCGGAGCGGACGCTGTTGGAGCGGTCGAACCGTATCCACTACGGCAATCTACTGACGTTACCGATCGCCGACGGCGGGTTGCTCTACGTCGAACCGATGTACACCGAGCGGATGTCCGCAGCCACCGATGGATCGACGTTTCCACAATTGGCGCGCGTGTTGGTGAGCTATCGCGACCCGCAGACGGGTGGGGTCCTCGTCGGCTATGCCCCGACGCTGGCGGAAGCCCTCGATCAGGTACTCGGGCGCGGCGCGGGTAGCGCAGCGACGCCGCCGGGCGGGGACGCTGCGACCGCGCCCGAAGAAGCGCCCTTGCCGGAAGAGGCACCCGCACCGGGAGGAAGCCCGGAAGCGGCAGAAGCCGCGCGGGATCTGCAGGTGGCTCTCGAAGAGTTGCGATCCGCACAACGCGACGGCGACTTCCGCACGTTGGGCACTGCACTCGACCGGCTGCAGGGTGCAGTCGACGCCTACGTCGCCGCGACCGAAGGTCAGTGAACCGCCCCGACGAGACGTAACGCGAGATCGGCGTAGAGGGAGCTGAGGGTATCGGGCTCGCTGTACCGTCCGGACGGATACCAGCGACAGATGTCGACGCACAGCGACATGAGGGCGAGGCTGACTCCTTCGGCGTCGGGCACCGTGAACTCACCCGACGCGATGCCGACATCGACGACATCGCGCACCACCTTGGTGGTGTCGCGCCGCAGACCGATGATGACGCGGTAGTGGTCGGGTTCGAGCGCCGTCAGTTCGTACTGGATGACCCGGGCGCGTCGATGGTTCTCGGCTTGCCACTGCACGAAGCGGCGAATGATGCCGGTCAGGCGCTCGGTGGCGTCGGCATCCGGGAGGTCGGCGTCGTGCACGACCTGCAACGCAAGGGCATGGCCTTCGTACGCAATGGCGTAGAGGAGCTCCTCCTTCGACTTGTAGTGCGGGTACATCGCAGCCGGGCTCATGTCGAGGCGCGCGGCGATCTGCCGCGTAGTGGTGCTGCCGTAGCCGTTCTCCGCGAATGCTTCGATCGCGGCCTCCCGCATGCGCGCGGCGGCCTTGGAGCTGCTGATCACGGTGTTCTCGGGTGCGCTCACGGTGTGCCCGGCCTCCTTTCTTTTTCCGGTTGACAAGCAAACCACAGCGTCGTTTAATAAGCGAGCGCTTAGAATCTAAGCGTGCGCTTATCTAAGAGGAGCAGTTGAATGCGACGCACCCTGTACGGCCCCGACCACGAAGCGTTCCGCGAGTCCGCCCGCGAGTTCGTGAATCGGTTCGTACTTACCCGTGCCGAGGAGCTCATCGAGCGTCACGAGATCCCGCGCGACATCTGGATCGAGGCCGGAAAAGCGGGAATCCTCGGGCTCGAGATACCCGAGCGATTCGGCGGCAGCGAGGCAGGGGATTACCGCTTCAACGCAGTCGTCGCCGAGGAGATGGCCCGCGCGAACATGGCGCTGTCGTCGTCGATCGGTATCCACTCCGACATCACCGTTCCGTACATCGTTCATCTGGGCAACGACGAGCAGCGCGAACGCTGGCTCCCTCGGTGCGCGACAGGTGAGCTCATCTGCGCGATCGCGATGACCGAGCCGTCCGGCGGATCGGACCTCGCAAACCTGAAGACCACTGCGGTGCGCGACGGCGACGACTGGGTCCTCAACGGCGCGAAGACGTTCATCACCAACGGCTACAACTGCGATCTCGTCGTCGTGGCGGCCCGCACCGATCCGAGCAAGGGTGCGAAGGGTATCTCGCTGTTCGTGGTCGAGCGCGGGATGGCGGGCTTCGAGAACGGCCGCAAACTCGACAAGGTGGGTCAGCCCGAAGCCGACACCGCCGAGTTGTTCTTCGAGGACGTGCGGGTGCCACACGCCAACATGCTCGGTGAGGAGGGCATGGGCTTCATCTCGATGATGAGATTGCTGCCTCAGGAACGCCTCGGCTCCGCAGTGAACAACGTGCACCACGCCAAGCAGATCCTGCTCGAGACCATCGAGTACGCCAAGGAACGCAAGGCGTTCGGCAAGGCCATCGGCACGATGCAGTACAACAAGTTCCTGCTCGCCGAACTCGTGACGAAAATCGAGGTTGCGGAGGCATACGTCGACCAGGCGGTCGAAGCGCATGCCGATGGTGAGCTGACCGCGGTCGATGCCGCGAAGGCGAAGTGGTGGAGCGCACAATCCCAGTCAGAGGTACTCGACGCGTGCGTGCAGATCCACGGCGGCTACGGTTTCATGAACGAATATCGTGTGGCCCGCGCCTGGAAGGATGCCCGTGTGACGAAGATCTGGGCGGGGACCAATGAGATCATGAAAGAACTGATCGGCCGCGACCTGGGCTTGTAGCCCCGGTTGCGACAATCAACCGGTTACGACAACCAACGAGGAGCAGGTAATGCCCGAAGCTGTGATCGTGTCCGCCGTCCGCTCGCCCATCGGGCGCGCCATGAAGGGCTCGCTCAAGACCGTCCGCCCGGATGATCTGGCGACGCAGATGGTGGCCGCCGCACTCGCGAAGGTCCCCGAACTCGATCCCACCGAGATCGACGACCTCATGCTCGGGTGCGGTCAGCCGGCCGGTCAGTCGGGCTTCAACATCGCTCGCGTCGTCGCCGTGCAGCTGGGCTACGACTACCTGCCCGGCGTGACGGTCAACCGGTACTGTTCCTCATCGTTGCAGACCACCCGTATGGCGTTGCACGCGATCCGGGCGGGCGAGGGCGATGTGTTCATCTCCGCGGGTGTCGAGTCCGTATCGAGCTTCGTCACCGGCAACGCCGACGGCCTGCCCGACACCAAGAACCCGCTATTCGCCGACGCGCAGGCGCGCAGCGCCAAGCTCGCCGAGGGCGGCACCGCGTGGACTGATCCGCGCGCAGAGGGCCTGATCCCCGATGTCTACCTCGCGATGGGGCAGACCGCGGAGAACGTCGCCTCGTTCACCGGCATCTCGCGTGAGGATCAGGATCGCTGGGGCGTGCGTTCGCAGAACCGCGCTGAGGAAGCCATCAAGTCGGGCTTCTTCGAGCGGGAGATCACCCCGGTCACGCTCGCCGACGGCACGGTCGTCTCCACCGACGACGGCCCGCGCGCAGGTACCACCTACGAGGCGGTCAGCCAGCTCAAGCCGGTGTTTCGTCCCGACGGCACCATCACCGCCGGTAACGCGTGCCCGCTCAACGACGGTGCTGCCGCACTGGTGATCATGTCCGACACCAAGGCCAAGGCTCTCGGCCTGACACCGCTCGCACGCATCGTGTCGACCGGAGTGTCGGGTCTGTCGCCCGAGATCATGGGTCTGGGCCCGATCGAAGCGGTCAAGAAGGCCCTGGGTCACGCAAACATGGGCATCTCCGACATCGACCTGTTCGAGATCAACGAGGCGTTCGCCGTGCAGGTGCTCGGTTCGGCTCGTGAGCTCGGCATCGACGAGGACAAGCTCAACGTCTCCGGCGGCGCGATCGCGCTCGGCCACCCGTTCGGCATGACGGGAGCGCGCATCACGAATACCCTTCTGAACAACCTCCGAACCCAGGACAAGCAGTTCGGCGTCGAGACCATGTGTGTCGGCGGCGGCCAGGGTATGGCGATGGTGCTCGAGCGCCTGAACTGATCCGGGCCATAGGTTCGAGCTAAGTCACCGTTAGGCCGCATGTCTGAAAAGACATGCGGCCTAACGCGTTTCGGAAGCCTTTTCTTTTGAAATCAGAACGTAGATGGGCTATACACTGTGTAGCCCCCATCACATGAGGAGATCGCTGCATGGCTGTACTCGACAGGTTCCGCCTCGACGACCGCGTCGCGATCGTCACGGGTGCTTCGTCCGGGCTCGGTGTCGCCTTCGCGCAGGCCCTCGCCGAAGCAGGCGCCGACGTCGTGCTCGCGGCCCGCCGCGCCGACCGGCTCGAGCGGACCGCAGAACTCGTCCGCGCCGCGGGGCGTCGCGCCGTCACCGTCGAAACCGACATCGCGGATCCCGATCAGGCGCAGCACATGGTCGACGTGGCAGTCGAACAACTCGGCAAGGTCGACGTCCTCATCAACAATGCCGGGATCGGGACGGCGGTGCCGGCCGTGAAGGAAACTCCCGACGAGTTCCGGCGGGTCATCGACATCAATCTGAACGGATCGTACTGGGCGGCGCAGGCGGCCGGTCGGGTCATGCAGCCCGGCAGTTCGATAGTCAACATCTCGTCGGTCCTCGGCCTGACCACCGCGCGCCTGCCACAGGCTGCATACGCGGCCAGCAAGGCCGCGATCATCGGGCTCACCCGAGACCTCGCACAGCAGTGGGGTACGCGCAAGGGCATTCGCGTCAACGCCATCGCACCCGGCTTCTTCGAAACCGAGATGACCGACGAATACCTGCCCGGATATCTCGACAGCATGAAACCGCGCATCGTCCTGGGCCGCACCGGCGACCCGGCGGAAATTGCCGCCACAGTAGTGTGGCTGGTATCAGAGGCGGCCGGGTATGTCACCGGTCAGACCATCGCGGTTGATGGTGGCCTCACCATCAACTGACTGCACCACTTCACGGAGGTTTTCAGTGAGCTCAACTGTCCGCACCGCCATTGTCACCGGAGCCGCACGTGGTATCGGTGCCGCCGTCGCCAAGCGTCTGGCCGAAGACGGCATGCAGGTCGCCGTCCTCGACCTCGACGCTGCTGCCTGCACCGACACCGTGTCCGCCATCGAGGCCGCGGGCGGCAAGGCGCTCGCCGTGGGCGCGAACGTCGCCGACGAAGCCTCCGTCGCCTCCGCGGTCGAGAAGGTCGCCGAGGAATTGGGCGATCCCACGGTGCTGATCAACAATGCGGGCATCACGCGCGACAACCTGCTGTTCAAGATGACGGCCGACGACTGGGATTCCGTCATGAACGTCCACCTGCGCGGCGCGTTCCTCATGGCACGCGCCACCCAGAAGTACATGGTGGACAACGGGTTCGGCCGCATCGTCAACCTGTCGAGCACGTCGGCGCAGGGCAACCGCGGACAGGTCAACTACTCGGCTGCCAAGGCCGGAATGCAGGGCTTCACCAAGACCCTGTCGATCGAGCTCGGCAAGTTCGGTGTCACCGCCAACGCAATCGCCCCCGGTTTCATCGCCACCGAGATGACGAGGGCAACCGCCGAGCGCCTCGGCGTGACCTTCGACGAGTTCCGGGACAACCTCGCGAGCCAGATCCCGGTAGCCCGGATCGGTGAGGTCGACGACATCGCGCACACCGCGTCGTTCCTCGTCTCCGAGGGCGCCGGGTTCGTGTCGGGCCAGGTCATCTACGTGGCCGGTGGTCCGAAGGACTGACCGGCGTACGCCGGACCGGTTCGATGCGCCGCAGGATCGCCGCGGCCGCCGTCTGCGCCGACGCCAGCAGTCGTCGGTCACCCACCCGCGGGGTCGGGCCGAACACCGAGAGCGCGGCCGCGTCGGAACGCCCGATCCGTCCGATTGGCACCGCCATGCAGCCGAATCCTGTCATGCACCGTTCCATGTCGGCGACCATCCGCGTCTCACGTGCCCGCACCACCTGCGGTGGATCCGTCGGTGACACCCCTTCGACGGACAGTAACGCCTTGCCGATCGTCGACGTCGACAATGGCAGGCGGTCGCCGATTCGCGACTGCACATGCGGTGCGCTCTCCCCGCCGATCTTCTCGAGATAGACGGCCTCGGATCCGTCCCGAATACCGAGGTGGACGACGCAACCGCTGACGCGGTGCAGCCACTGCAGGGTGGGCAGGGCGGCGCGGCGCAGTTCGTTCTGTTGCGCGGCGGCAGCACCCAGCTCGATCATGCGCGCGCCCAGTCGGTATTCCATCCCGCCGCGGTGCACCCAGCGCAGGGCTACGAGCTGCTCGAGCGCGCGGTGCACCGACGTGCGTGGCAGCCCCGTGGCTGCCACGACCTGCGACAGGTTCATGCTTCCTGCCCCCTCGAACGCATCGAGGATCACGGCTGCACGCTGCAGAGTTCCGGTCGGCCCGTCCATCGCACTCCTTCCCTCACTCGCACATGGGTAGCACGCCCGAACAGCGCCGAGTTCGGGTTCTTCCGCTTACCGGAAACAACCGTTCCCGGATGTGTGGATCTGCGGGTGTAATACGTGTATGGCTGATTCCTTGTGCATGAGGCCGGGGGCGTTGCTCACCGGTCGTCGCGCCGTGGTGACCGGAGGCGCTGCCGGGATCGGGGCCGCTGTTGCCGGTGCGCTCGCTGCTCACGGGGCAGCCGTGCTCATCGCCGATGTCGACCCCGTCGGTGTGCTCGAGTTCGATCCGGCCGCGGGCGGCTCGATCGACTCGATCATGTGCGACGTGCGCGAGGCACCGTGTCCCGATGCACTGGTCGAACACCGGCCCGACGTGCTCGTCAACAACGTCGGTCATTTCGTCCGGTCGCCGCAGACCTTCGCCGACGACGACCCTGCCGTGTGGGAGGATCTGCACGACGTCAACTTCGCGCATGCCATGCGCCTGACCCACGCCCTGCTGCCCGGCATGACCGAACGCGGACGCGGTTCCGTCGTCAATCTCACCACCGTCGAAGCGCACCGCGCGATCCCGGGGCACACTGTGTACTCCGCGTACAAGGCGGCCCTGACGCAGTTCACGCGGTCGCTGGCCGCGGAGGTCGGACCCGCTGGGATCCGTGTCAATGCGGTCGCCCCCGACCTCGTCGAAACCGTCCAGGTGCCCTACGAGAAACTCGTGCCCGAGCAGGACCGTGCACTGTGGCCGTCGTGGTCACCGCTCGGCGGTCCTGGACAACCCGAGGACGTCGCCGGGGTAGTTCTGTTTCTCGCTTCCGACCTCGCGCGTTTCGTCACCGGCGGCACCATCCACGTCGACGGCGGCACGCACTCGTCGGGTGGCTGGGTGCCGCGCCACGACGGCGGCTGGACCAACCGGCCCCGCAATCCGTGAAGAATGCACAGAAAGGTTCCTTGTGAAGATCCTGCTCATCGGTGGTACCGGCATGATCGGTACGCACACCGCGCTGGTCCTGCGTGAACACGGCGACGACGTCACCCTCGCCGGTCGCGGCCCGATTCCCGACGAGTCGCCGGTCGCGGACTTCCCGCTCCTCGTCGGCGACTACACGGTGCCGTCGTTCACCCGAGAAGAGATGTCCGGGTTCGATGCCGTGGTCTTCGCCGCCGGTCAGGATCCGCGCCACATGAGCGCCGACGACGACGCACTGCAGTTCTGGGAGAAAACACAGAGCGTCGGTGTGCCGCGATTCGCACACCTCGTCAAGGACGCCGGTGTGAGCAGGTTCGTGCAGGTCGGCAGCTATTATCATCAGGTGCGTCCCGACATCGCCGAGACGAACCCGTACGTGGCGGCCCGCAAGGCCGCCGACGAGGGTGCCCGCGCGCTCGCCGACGAGTCGTTCGATGTGTGCACTCTGAATCCGCCCTCGATCCTCGGTGTCGTGCCCGGATCCTCCACCCGCCGCTACCGGAAGTTGGTGTCGTGGGCTGCGGGCAACGAACCGCAGATCCCTGATTTCGCCCCGCCCGGTGGCACCAATTACATGTCGGCGCAGTCGCTTGCGCAGGCGATCCGCGGTGCCGTGCACCACGGCGAGTCCGGCAAGGCGTATCTCATCGGCGACGAAAACCTCACCTATCAGCGTTTCTTCCAGATGATGGTCGACGCCGCCGGTGGCGACCGCGAGATTGCGGTGAAAGACGAATCACATCCGTTGCTCTCGGATGCGGCGATCGTCCAGGGGCGCGGCAACACCCTGGCGTACGAGCCGGACCCCGCCGATGTCGCGCGGCTCGGCTACGACCGGAGTGACTGCGCACGCGCCGTCGCCACGATGATCGACGCTGTCGCCGCGGCGTACCCGGAGGTTCGTGGTAGATGACGCCGGAGACCATGCGCGCCGGACGACGATTGTCGAGGCGGTGAACGCGGGAGCCTCGCCACCAGCACGCGCTGGAAGCGAGGTGCCCGCGTCCCGAACCTTTCCAGCTGCTATGCCTGCTGGAGCGCGAGGGGTAGGCCGATGCTGCGGAGATCATCGTGCAGTTCGGCGCGCGCCGAGTCCTCTATCTGCGTGAGTGGCGCGCGAACGGGGCCCGATGCCATTCCCAGCGCTTCGGTCCACGCCTTGAGGTTGGTGATCGGCATCAGTTTGGACTCTCCCCACGGGTGGTGCAACCACTTGTCCATGAGGTCACGCTGCGTGCCCAGCGTGTCGGCGATGGCCTTGGCTCCCTCGATGTCGCCCTGGAAGGCGAGCGCGGTGTAGTCCTTGATGGGGGTGTGGCCGGGATACTGGATGATGTACGGGGCCGGAGATGACGTGTAGAGACGGAATCCGTGCTCCGTGATCAGCTTCAGCCACTTTCGTTCGTCCGGGTCTGCGACGATCAGGCGATCGCCTGCTACTCGGACGGTTTCGAGAGTGTGTTCCAATGGTTGCGGGTTCTTCACCGCCACAATGTTTTCGAGGTCGGCGAGCCGGTCGAGCATCTCCGGGGACAAATTGATGCCGGTGTACCCCGTGTTCGAAATCAGGATTCCGATGTCGGTGCGGTCCGAAATCCACTTGAAGTAGTCGTAGATTCCCTCGGTGGGGGACACCATGAAGTACGGGTTGCCCAAGGCAGCGTACGTGGCACCGATCTGTTCAGCATGATGCGTCAGCGACACGCTCTCCCGCGCCGAGTGATGACCGGTCTGGACCACGACGGGGATACGCCCCGCGACCTCCTCCACAACGGCTTCCGCGGCACGGCGCCTCTCGTCGAGGTCCAGTGACCAGAATTCGCTCATGAAGTGGCCGCAGAAGATTCCGTCGAGCAGGTTGTTCTCGACGTAGTAGCGAACGTTGCTACGAAGCCCCGCCTCGTCCAATTCGAAGTCGGACGTGAACGGGTAGGGAATCGCGCCCCAGACACCCGTCATGTTCTTGCGTGCATAGTCTTTGGCGTTCGATCGTGTGTAGTGCATTGTTGTGTCCTCTAGTCGTTGGAGAGAATCGGGCCGAGCTCGCGACGGGTGTCGCCGCGCTTGCGGATCTGGACGTCTACCATGTAGCCGCTCTCCGGGCAGATGTACTCATGAAGCTCGAAGAAGGGGCTGTCGCCACCCCACTTGCGTCCGACGAGTGGTCCGGCACCGCCTACTGGGCCGATGCGCTGTACCAGCGCAGGGTCCGACCGATGCGTTGCGATCGAGTCCTGCTTCGGGGCGCTACCGCCGAGTCGCTGGGTTCTGATCTGGAGTCGTAGCTCCTGTGTCGCGGGTGCGTCGAACTCGCCCGCCGTGATCACGACACCGTAGGAGTCGTGAGCTTCCTGCTCCGAAACATCGCCCGTCGTCACGTCTGCAACGACGGATGCGGGGTCACGGAGGAGAGGATCTTGGATCCCTCCACCTCCGTGTGGTGAGGTGACGAGGATGTCGCCGGCTTCGAGGCGCAGGCGGGCTTTGGACGACAGCAGCTCGATCTCCCCTCCCCACACACTGAGGTCGTCGCCGCGGTGTTCACTGATCAGCCGATCGAGCACCTCCGGCTGCCGGATGACGCTGGTGTTGACGCCGCCGCCCGGGTAGCCGCCGTCGAGCCCGGCAGCGCACGAGTGCTGTGCGCCTTGTGTACTGACGGTGACGTTGAGCTGACTCGTACCGCGGAGCGCCATCGCGCTCGTGACGGCCAGGCCACCTCGATGAACACCCGCTCCACCGGAGTCCTGCGCGCGCCGACGGTAGAGGTACACGAATGGGCTGAGTCCCTCGACCGATTCCACATTGGGAACGTTGGCTTGGGGGACGGAAAGCATCCCGGCAGCCGTGTAGCCGTCGTCGAACGACCGTGCGCCACCCCCGCCCAGGTGGGAGTCGATGAGCATGGTGCCGAACGGCTCGCGGTATTGGTTCTCGCCGAACACGTTGTACACATACGGTGAACCACTCCAGTTCGCCATTGCCGGTTCGACGCTCGCTGAAGGGCTGTCCGTGATCATTCGCGCCACGGCGGACATCGCTGCGTTCGACGTGTGGTGTGTCGCGCTGATCGACGCACCCCCGACGGGGGCCGGGAAGCTGGCGTGGTTGAGGGTGCCTTCGCGTGTCGAGATCTCGACGCAGCGCATCACTCCCTGGTTCCACGGGATGTTGGCGCATAGTTGCGTCATGACAGGAGACAACGAGCCGGCAAGCGCCCCTGCATAGGTGCTGTTGATCGAGCCGTCGGTCTGATCGTCGGTCTCTGTGTAGTCGAAGTGAAGGGTCGTGTCATCCTTGTTCAGCTTCAGCCGGATACCGTAGGCACCGTCCTCATGGCCGTTGTGATCCATGAAGTCCTCTGCGAACCACTCCCCGTCGGCGATCGACGCGAGTCGCTGGCGCAGCAGGAGTTCGGTGTAATCCATGCAGTCCTGCATGGTGGCCGAGACTGCGTCGACGCCGTATCGGTCGATCGTCTCCGCGAGTCGCTCCTTGACCACGTTCGATGAGGCGATCATGGCGCGCAGGTCGAGTTCGAGAGAACTGGGTGTTCGCGAATTGGTCAGATAGGTCGACACAGCGTCGTTCTGGATCCGCCCGTCCCGCATCATCCGCAGGAATCGATATCGTGGCGCCTCCTCGTACGCGGTGTGGGCATCCAGGTTCCAGCTGCCGGGAACCGGTCCGCCGACGTCGATCTGATGCACGATGCACGCAGTCCACGCGATGAGGGTGCCGTTGTGATGAACAGGAGCGACACAGCACACGTCGTTCTGATGCAGGGCACCCATCCACGGATCGTTCGTGAGATAGACGTCACCGACACCGACTTCGTCCCCCAGCGATTCGATCGCATTCCGCACCACCTCGGAGATCGCTGCGGTGTGATGGATGAGGTACTGGCCGAGCGTGACCAGATTGCCTTCGGCGTCAGTGAGCGCGACGCCGAAGTCGTTCGCCTCCGATGCGACCGGCGATCCGGAGACGTTGATCACCGTCCTGCCTTGCTCGTCGTTGATCTGCCACAGCCGGTGGCGCAGCACCTCGAAGGTGATGGGGTCGGTGCGGGGAGTAAAGCGTTCCGCTTCAGTGCGTACCAAACTCATGATCTGTTCCAATCCTCAGTGGCGGACGAAGTAGTTGCCGGTCTTGTCCACTTCGAGGATTTGACCGGGATGGAGGGGGATTGTGGTCCCGTAGGTGTCGATGACGGCCGGTCCGATGACGGGCTCGTCGGGTACGAGCAGTTCGCCTCGATAGACGGGTGTGGGCGTGTACCCGAGATCCGGCCAGTAGACCTGACGCTCGCCTACGAGGGGGTCGCCTGACTCCTGGTAGCGGGGACGGCTGATCGTCGGCGCACTACCGGGAGGGGTCACGGTCGCATCGACACGGATGGTGATGAGTTCCAACGCCGATAGCGTCGAGCGTGCACCCTTGCCGTACAGCATCTCGTACTGACGCTCGAAGTTCTCGACGATCTCATCGAAGTGTGCCTGTCCGATAGGAAGATCGGCGCGGACGGGGATCGTGAGCTCGTTTGTCTGGCCTTTGTACCGCAGCTCCATGTTGATCCCGAATGTTCCGTCGTCTCCCTGGACACCGTCACGTTGGAGCTGCTCGCGCATGTCGTTCGAGAGACCGCGGACGATCTCGTTGACCTCGTCCGCAACGGAGGCTTCGACGGGTTCGCCCTGACGGATGATTGTCATGGGACGGAGTGAGCGGCTCGAGAAGTGCCGGATATCAGATTGCCCGATTCCGAAGGCGGAGAAGACCGTGGCCGCGGCGGGGATGATGCTGGACTTCACGTCGACCTCGGGACCGTACCCGGTGCAGTGCGTCGGTCCGCACCCGCCGAAGTTCACGAGCGTGAAGGTACGCGGGTCGTAGCCGCGTTCGATTGTCATCTGGCGGACCAGATCGGCCATGTGCGAGTTGGCGATTCGGTAGATTCCGAACGCCGCTTCCTCAACCGAGATGCCCAGCGGTTTCGCGATGTTCTCGTTGACGACCTCGATGGCCTTCTCGCGGTCGAGCTTCATCGCCCCGCCGAGGAAGTAGTCTGCGCTGATGTAGCCGAGGACGACATCGGCGTCGGTGACGGTGGCGAGCGTCCCGCCGCGCCCATAGCATGCCGGACCGGGGAACGACCCCTGACTCTGGGGACCGAGGCGGAGTGCACCGACCTCGTCGAGCCAGGCCACGCTGCCACCTCCCGCGCCGATGCTCACGGCTTCCACCGCGGGCACGCGCAGAATGTTCCTCTCGACCACGGTCTGGCTCGCTGTCTGGGGAGAACCCTCGACGATCAGCCCGACATCGAAACTGGTCCCGCCCATGTCGGCGGTGATGATGTTCGGCTCCCCCAGTTGTTCCCCGAGCTTCTGCGCCGCGACGATGCCACCGACAGGTCCGCTGTGGAGAGACGTGACCGACCGCTCGGCGAGCTCGCTGGCCGGGGACAACCCGCCGATCGACTGCATGATGAGGATCTCGCGGTCGTAACCGGTGCTCGACACGACATGTTCGACTCCGCGCACATAGTTCTGCAGCGTGGGCCCGAGGAAAGAGTTGATCGCCGTCGTGTTGGCTCGCTCGTACTCACCGATGACCGGAACGAGATCGCTGGACGTCGTCACGTAGATGTGCGGATGTCGCTCCGCGACAATCTTCTTCAGTTCCTGCTCGTGTGTCGAGTTGCGGAAGGACCAGAGTAGGCAGATGGCCAGACCCTCGATCCCCTCGGCGGCGAGTTCGTCCACGACCCGGGTTGCGTGCTCGACGTCCAGTGGAGCGATGATCTCGCCCTGATAGTCCACGCGCTCGATGACGCCTCGGATCAGATCGCGGGGGACAATGGGTTCGGGCCGCTCGGCGTGCCGATAGTCGGTGATCTCCATCGCGTCGAGGCCGGCAGTGCGGGAACGTACGCGTCCGATGAGCAAGGTGTCCTCGAAGCCGGCCGTGGTGATGAACCCGGTCTTCGTGCCCTTACGTTGAATGAGTGCGTTCGTTGTCACCGTCGTACCGTTGACGAACAGCCGGCACTTCCGTAGCACTCCGCTCGCGCTTTCCCCGAACCGGCTGGCGGCGGCGTCGATCGATTCCAACAGTCCCTTGGCCGGCTCGTGCGGAGTGCTGGGTGCCTTGCCGACGAAGAGTTCGCCGTCTCCGTCGACGATGGACGTGTCGACGAAGGTACCGCCGGTGTCAGTGGAGATGAGATACATGGTCGATTCCAATCCAGTAATTGTTGCGTGTGGCGTTGCGGTACCCCGAGGAGGGAGAGGTTCCCTAGCGGAAGAGTTGCTCACTGGGGCGGTAGGTGAGCATGACGATCAGCGACACGACGGCCAGTGAAACCATTGCCGATGCACCGGCGGCCTGCCAGCCGAGCTTCGTAGCAAGGAATGCCAGTCCGTAGCCCGAGATGCTCGACGGGATGTACAGCATGGCGACGAAGAGGCCGGTGGCGAATCCCCCCCGACTTGCAGCCATGTTCTTCTGTAGTAGGGACATGCTGTTCGGGTAGACGATTCCGGTAAACAACATACCCATCAGGAAAGACAGAACTATCTGAATGGTGAGTGCATTGGATGCCACGACGAATATCGAGCTGCCCACGATCATGAATCCGAACAATGCAATCATGTTGAGCCACTTCTGCTTCCAGCGATCTGCCAGCACCCCGAGTGGGATTGCGGTAAGTCCGCCGAATCCGAAGCTGCTCATGACGATCGCCGCGTCTTGCGTCGTGAAATCACGAACAGTGATGAGGTATGTGGGATAGAGGCCCAGGTAGCCGTAGATCATGAAGCCCGTCACTGCCGCGACGATGCAGAGGCGAACGATGTTCCCGCTCGCCGGCCGGCTTCCTCCGACTGGGGATTGCTCTTGCTCTGCAGGAGAGGAACTGTCGTCGAGCTTCCCCATGTGCGTGACCGAGTGGGGAACAAACTTCCACAACAGCATGACAACCACACCGAACAGTGCAAGTGCAATCAGCGGTGTTTGCCAATGGCCCGTGATCTGCATGATGCTGGCGCCGAACACCGGCGACAATGCGGCGCCGAGGCCGTATGCGGCCGTCAGTACACCGAGCGACATGGTGCGGCGGTGTTGGAAGAATGCGCCGGCCACCGCAAACAGAGCCGCGTTCTGGATTCCCTCGCCGATCCCGGTGAGTACGCGATAGGCGAACATGTCGAAGAACGAGACCGCAATCGCCTGAAGCCCTGTCGCGACGGAGAAGATGCCGATGGATACGACTATCACATGCTTGCGATCGAACTTGTCCGCGATGATTCCGGCGGGTATACCCGCCAGGCCGATTCCGAGAGTGAATACAGTACTGAGGAGTCCGGCTGCCTCCATCGAGAAGTCGTAGTGCCCCTGGATTTGCGGCAGGAGGATGGGGAAGATCTGACGATCCATCGCGTTCAGCATGTTCGTCGTTGCCATGATCGCGAGCACGATTGCCAGCCGTGTCGGTCCGAGGGCATGAGCGCGGATGGTGGTTGCAGTTCGCAGTGGGGAGGTTGCTTCGATCACCGTCGACTACCTTCATTCGGTGGAGTGCGTGGTCTGCATCACAAAGAATCGGTTGCTCAATAGTTCATCACAGGCGGGCTGGAATGTATTCCTCGAAGTAGAGGAGGATCAAGTGGGATCTTCCTCATTTTGGAGGAAAGGCCTGTCGGTAGTCGCAGATTCCGCAGGAAGCTTTTCGGGGGCGGTCTCGGGTATGTCGTCGATCAACGTAAGAGGACGAGGCACAGCAACCGCTCATCGGGGCTGCTCAAGTCGATGTCGAAGAGTTCGGTGAGTCGCCGAAGTCGATACCGCAAAGAGGTCGGATGCAAATTGAGCGCCTGTGCCGCCTCCGGCACCCGCCCGTTCTTCGTGAGGAACACCCGCAATGTCTGCGCATACTCGGAACCGTGGTCGAGATCGTATGCTCGAAGCTCGTCCACTTTGCGGTATGGAATCGCCCGCTTCATGTCTCGGGCGGCCTCGGCGAAGTGATCGAGCAACAGGGCGGCTGCAGCTTTGTCCACTGTCCTCACACAGGATCTCTTCGGCTCATGGCGCCGGAGCGATTCGAGTATCAAGTCGGCTTGGGTCCGCAGTAACGACAGGTCGTCGAGGCCGTCCACCGCACCTGTCACTGCCACGTGTAGCGGGATATGCAGTGTGCGAGAACAGGACGCAAACAAGGTATCAGCGAGGTCAGTGCTGTTTCTGCCGTCTGTGGACTGCGGCGCGGCGATGCAGTAGACGGCATTCCCGATTGCCGAGACCGCGTATCGCACCTGGGCAGCGCGACACGATAGGGCGACAGCGTTCTGCAGCCGCTCCTTCTGGCGATCGTCCAGATCGGCCGCCTCGCTGTTGCGGATCACGATGAGCGTGACCGTGGATACTCCAGAAAGGCCGAGCTCCTCGATGTCCGAACGTGACACCGGTTCACCGGCAAGAAGTGCCCGTATGTGACTGGTCTTCACGGCTCGTTCGGATGCGTCGAGTTCCATATGGCGGCGCAGATGCGGTGCGGTTGCAGCCGCTGCAACACGCAGCCGCTCCACGGTATCGGTCGGCAACGGGCTGTCCCCTCGTGCCAGCCAGATGACTCCTCCGAACTGTCGATCGACTCGGACGGGAGCGATATAGCGCTGCCGTTCCAGGAACGGCCCGCCGTCGAGTTCGATGACGTCTTCTGTGGTGCGGAGCCGATCCAGCGCCCCTATCGTCCCCAGATAGCTCACCCACTCGGCGGGCATGCTGCGCATCAGAATGGCTGCGTCGCGACCGGGATCATTGCCGACCCAGTCGATCGAATAGCCGAGCACCGACAGTCGTGCGTCCTCGATGATGACGGCGCCGCCGAGATAGTCTGCCAACGAGTCCGCAAGCCGGTGTACATCACCGAGAGCGACGGTGCTGCCGACCGCGTCGGTCGGCACGCCGGCGTTCTCGACGACAGACCTCGCCTCGTCCAATACCTGGACCCACGGCACCCCATCCGGCTTGCACCAGACGGCGATTCCCGTTTCTTCGGTCACACGCTGAAGTGCGGTGGCGTCGAGCGGATCCGGAACATGGTCGAGAACGATGCCGGGAACGGTGGAGTGTGCAAGCGAGGCGACGAGGAGCGTCACGTCGGCATGTTCGGGCTGACTCAACCACAGCTGAACATCATGGGAGGCAACCAGATCCGACCTCGGATCGTAGATCGCTATCCCGGTGACGTCACGAACTTTCGATTCATGATCGACTGTCGTCACCGGATGCACGAACCCGCTCCCGAGCATGGATGCGAAGGTCTGATTCGTCACCGCGGCGTCCGAGGTTCGGTGATCCGGAGTTCGATGGTCGGGCAGGTCGCGAGCAGACGCACCACGCTCTCTCTCGCCGGTAGACATGCCCCCAGAGTAGCGTCCCCGATGTCGGGTGGCCCCGGTCTGCGATCGCCTGTCCTGAGGTGGCGCCTGCACAGCGAGTCAGGGTGCGGTGACCTTTCGTCTGCGGGTGCGCTGCTGCTCGATTTCGTTGTCCAGCGCTTCGATCGACTTGCCCCGAGTCTCGAATCCGACGAACAGGAACATCGCGGCGCACAGCAGATACCAGGCCGCGAAGTAGCTGAATCCTGGAAGCAGGCCCTGCTCGGTAACCTCGGGTTTGATGACGTTGGATGAGCCCAGGATCAGGCCGAGACCGAGTGGGCCGATGATCTTGCCCAGGCCGCCGATCCCGTATGAGAACCCCATCCCTGTCGTACGAAGCTTGCTCGGCCACACCTCCGCCGAATACGGGCCGACGATCGCGAACCCGCCCTCACCGAAGAAATAGACCACGATCATGATCACGAAGAACGCGGACACGCCCAGCCAGGTGGTGTCGCCGACCAACGCTGCCAGGACTGTGGTTATTGCAGCACCGACTCCGGCGAGGGTACCTGCGCCGCGTCGACCGATCAGCTCCGAGAGGTAGGAGAGTGCGAACCGGCCTCCCAACGCACCCAGGGTGACGAAGACCATGAAGAACCCGGTTTCCGAGGGTGAGATGCCAACGACGATCACCAGGAGTGTGGGTGTCCACAGGGTGAGCCCGTAGTACCCCGTCTGCATGCCGAGGTTCGCCAGTATGGATGTCCAGAAACTGCGTGGGTACCGGATCAAATCGCGGAACGAGGCATGGGCGCTTTCCGTTTCGGTCGCGGTGTCAGTGCTCGTGGGGACCTCGGCGACGGGCAGATGAAGCGCCCACGCAACCGACTTGCGTGCGCCTTCGTGATCGCCGTTGCGGGCCAAGTAGCGTGGAGATTCGGGAATGGAGAGCCGGAGTAGGAGCACCGAGAGCCCCATTGCTGCCGCCACCATCATGATGCCGCGCCAGCCGATGACGTCGGAGAGTAACCACACCATGAGCGACCCAGCGAGGAACCCGAGAGGCACCGAGGCAGTGACTATGCCCGCCACGCGACCCCGCTTTGCTGCTGGCATGTATTCCTGCACGAGCGGGAGATCGACAACATACAACCCGCCGCCCCCGAACCCGATGATGACGCGGAAGAACGTCAGATACAACCACCCGAACGACGCTGAATCGGGGGTGAACGCCAAGGCTGCCGTGGCCGCGGTGAAGATCAGGATGGTCATCAGGAAGACTCGTCGCCGGCCGATCCGATCAGCCAGGCGACCGAAGAATATCGCTCCGAGGATCGCGCCGACGCCAGAGGACAGCAGAATGATCGAACTCTGCCCGAAGCTCAAGTTCCACGGTCCCGCTACGAACGTCAGGATGAACCCGATGAGGAAGTAGTCGAGGAACTCCAAGCACACGGCCCACGCGGCGATGACCGCCAAGGTTATCTGCCGTCGCGACAGTCGCTGTTGCTGATCCAACAGTTCGAACATGATTCGGTCTCATCTCATCTCGTGTGCGCCGATCGCCTCGATCGGCCGCATTTCGTCCGGATTCCGGCCTCTTCCGGTGGCGGGTCGATGTCGAATCGCGGTGGGGAGTTGCAACTGATGGCGCGGGCGTGGACTTCGCTCTGCGCAGTAGAATACGTATACGGTCCACGGCGATGCAAGGGTTGAATGCCATCGCCTTGTGTGCGACGCCTCCTTGTTGCCGGTGATGCTTCGACTTCGTATCGAGGACCGTGTCCCCATCGGATGCCCGAACATCTTGACTTAGCATACGTATGCATTGATGATAGGTGCATCACATACCAAGGAGGGGCCGTGACTCGGTACATCAAGTCGGCGACGGCGGATGAGAACCTGCAGCATACGGCGGGTGTCCGGACAACGGTTGAAGGCGCACTCACCGAAACCGCGGGCACGTTCTAGTCACCCGCCATAGACGAAGGAGTCGACGACGATGTCAACTGCACATCCCGAGATCACGTTCGATCTGTTCCACCAGCTGTACAAATCCTGCTCCAACTGGGGCCGATGGGGCGAAGACGACGAGCGGGGCACGCTCAATCACATCACCCCCGATGTGGTCCGTAACGCCGCCTCGCTCGTACGCACCGGCAAGGCGATTTCGCTGCAACTCCCGCTCGACGGCAATGGCCCGCAGACCGGCGCATTCGGCAGGGTGAACCCGGTGCATCAGATGGCCGCGACCGGAACCGACCATCTGGCGCGTACTCAGACGTACAGCGACGACCCCCTCGGGTGGGGCTTTGCCGACGACAGCCTCTTCTTGTTCCTGCAGGGCGGCACGCAGTGGGATGCACTCGGGCACATCTTCCGTGACGGTGTCATGTACAACGGGTTCAGCGCCGGCGAAGTCACATCCACGGGGGCGAAGAAGGGCGATGTCGAGAACTTCCCGACCGTGGTGTCGCGCGGTGTCCTCCTCGACATTCCGAAGGTGAAGGGCCGCACGCACCTGGATCCGGGCGAGGCGATCTACCCCGAAGACCTCGACGAAGCGTGCGAGAAGCTCGGCGTCCAGGTGCAGCGCGGCGACGTGGTGCTCATCCGCACCGGCGACATGCAGGCACGCAAGAATCTGCCGGCGTGGGGTGGCTACTCGGCGGGTGATGCCCCAGGACTGTCTTTGACCTGCGCGAAGTGGCTGCACGAGAAGGAAGTTGCTGCGATTGCCACCGACACCTGGGGCGCAGAGGTCCGGCCGAACGAGCTTCCCGATACGTTCCAGCCACTGCACCTGATCATGCTGGTCTCGATGGGGTTGCTCGTCGGTGAAATTTGGCAGCTCGATGAGCTTGCTGCGGACTGCGCCGAGGACGGCACGTACGAGTTCCTCTTGGTCGGACCGCCTTTGCGTATTCCGGGCGCCGTCGGATCACCGCTGAACCCGCAGGCGATCAAGTGATCGCCCAGGAGTCCGGCCAACCTGCCGACACCTCGCTGGCGGGCAAGCATGCGTGGGTCACTGGTGGAGGAGGGGACATCGGCCGGGCCAGCGCTCTCGCGATGGCCCGGGCCGGAGCACACCTGCACTTGATCGGACGCAATGCTGACCGGCTCGATCTGGCCGCCACCGACGTTGCTTCTGCCGTGGGTCGCCGCCCCGACATTCATCCGCTGGATGTCAACGACATCGCCGCCGTCACCGAGCTGTTTCAGGATGCGACCGTGGACGTGTTGGTGAACTCCGCCGGGACGAACATCCCGCAGAACCTCGATGAGGTGCGCGCCGAAGACTTCGACACGGTCTTCGATGTGAATGTGCGGGCGGCGTT
Source organism: Rhodococcus ruitaii (assembly GCF_055230935.1). Lineage (NCBI taxonomy): Bacteria > Bacillati > Actinomycetota > Actinomycetes > Mycobacteriales > Nocardiaceae > Rhodococcus > Rhodococcus ruitaii. Next base: position 163,868 of record NZ_JBUYWC010000007.1, read on the forward strand.
CTTCGTCACGCAGCAGGCTGTGGGCGCCATGCGCAGGGACGCGCGCCGCGGTTCGATCATCATGATCTCGTCACAGATGGGACATGTCGGCGGACCGAAAAGAAGTGTGTACTGCGGATCCAAGTGGGCAGTTGAAGGCATGACCCGTGCGCTCGCGCTCGAGCTCGCACCCGAGGGCATCAGGGTCAACACCGTTGCCCCGACATTCGTCGAGACCGAAATGACTCGGGAGTTCTTCGAGGACGAGTCTTTCCGCCAGTTCGTCCTCGGGAGCATCCCTCTCGGCGTGATGGCGCAACCCGCTGATATCGCCGCGGCCGTGGAGTTCCTCGCAAGCGACGGTTCCCGCATGATCACGGGAACATCCATTCGGGTCGACGGAGGCTGGACCGCTCAGTAGGGAGGTGGACGGTGCACCGCCGGGTAGCGTGGCTCCCTGCGGGCACCGTCCATCGGCCACTACCCGATCAGGCCACGCGCTGCACAGCGGTGTTCGTGGAATTGAACGTTGAGTCCCGCCTACGCTCGGCCGACGTAGGCGGGACTGGTTGCAGCTGGGCGCGTGTTCGCCGCGAATCGTTGTGAAGACCACCGTTGTGAAGACCACTTCGCGGACCCGCGGTGCGTGTCAGGGTCCCGCAGAGAGTGCCATGTGGTGCGGGTCGGAATCGCAGGTCGTCAGGCCGGGGACGAGGTCAGAGTCCGGGAGCAGGCCCGAGATCGGCTCGGAGCGCGGACAACCGGGCGTAGGCGTTCTCCCGGTAGGCAACGAGCGCGTCCTTGTCCGCGTCGGCGATGTCGAGCAGACCGCGACCGGACTTGATCCCCAGCCGGCCCTGTTCGATCAGCTCGACGAGAAGGCCGGGTGCGGCGAACCGCGGTCCGTAGGCTTGCTCGAGGGTGTCGTAGGCACCCTTGTAGACGTCCAACCCCGCCATGTCGCCGATGGCGAACGGCCCGAAGAGGGCGAGCCGGAAGCCGAATGTGTTGCTCACGACGGCGTCTACTTGTTCCGGTGTCGCGGATCCCTCCTCCACGATCGACAGGGCCTCCTTGTACAGGGCGAACTGCAACCGATTGGCCACGAAACCAGGTGTGTCAGCCACTCTGGCGGTGATCTTGCCGAGCGATCGGATGAATGATTCGGCTACGTCGACGACTGCCGAAGTAGTGGCAGTGCCGGCAATCAGCTCGACGCCGGGAATGAACGGCGCGGGATTCATCCAGTGCACGCCGAGAAAACGAGAGGGCAGGTGTACTACCTCCGCGAGGTCCTCGATCGGGATCGCTGAGGTGTTGGTACCGACGATCGCATCCGCCCGCGCAGAGGCCGACACCCGCCGCAGCGTATCCAGTTTGATATCGATTACCTCGGGTACTGCCTCAGTGATGTAGTCCGCGTCCGAGACTGCGTCTTCGATCGAGGGGGCTGCGCTGAGGTTGTCAGCGACCTTGGCGGCGGCATCGGTGGTGAACAGGCCGAGGGATTCGTAGTGCGCAGCCTGTGTGATCAGGCGGTCGCGTGATTTCTGCGCGGTTACCGCATCGACGTCGGCCAGGGTCACCGGATACCCGGACAAGGCGAGGACCTGTGCGATTCCTCCACCCATGTACCCAGTTCCTACGACGCTGGTCCGTGAGATCTTGCCCAGATCGGCCATTGCTTCTACTTTCGGGTTCGGACTCCGGAGGGAGCAGAGTTCGGCGGGGTCGAGCCACATCGGATGGTGTTGGGCTCGACCCCGTTGCAGACTGCGGCGCCCGGCCGGTGGAGGCGGTCTCCGCCGGCCGGCTTTGTCTACTTGGTGAAGCGGTGATCGGACCAGGACAGCGACTCGCCCCGGTACTTGGCGGCGCGCACGTCGCCGGAGCGGGCGTGGCCCTCGAAGTACTCCACCCGGGCCGCACGGCCGCACAGTTCGCCGAAGAACGCGCTGGACTCGGTGTTGGTCACTTCCTGGTAGGTCACCGTGCGCAGGTACTTGCCAACCCACAGGCCGCCGGTGTAGCGGGCCGCGCCGCGGGTGGGCAGCACATGGTTGGTGCCGATAACCTTGTCCCCGTAGGAGACACAGGTTCCTTCGCCCAGGAAGAGGGCGCCGTAGTCGTGCATCTTGTCGAGCGCTTCGCGCGGCTTCTGGGTGAGGATCTGCACGTGCTCGGACGCGTACTCGTCAGCCAGCGCGTACGCCTCGTCCAAGGTCTTCACGACCCGGACCTCACCCCAGTCGCGCCAGGCCGTTTCTGCGTAGTCACGGGTAGGCATGTCGACCAGGAGGGTGTCGATGTGCTCGATCACCGCGCGTCCGAGTTCCTCGCTGGTGGTGATCAGCACCGCCGGCGAGTCGGGACCGTGTTCGGCCTGCGAGAGCAGGTCCACTGCGACGATGAACGGATCGGCGTGTTCGTCGGCAACGATGAGCACCTCGGTGGGGCCTGCGAACAGGTCGATGCCGACCTCGCCGAACAGCTGCCGCTTGGCCTCGGCGACAAAGGCATTGCCGGGGCCGGCGAGCATGTTGACCGGACGGATGGTCTCTGTTCCGACTGCCATCGCGGCGACCGCCTGGATGCCACCGAGTAGGTAGATCTCGTCTGCCCCGGCCAGGCGCATCGCGGCGATGGTTGCATCCGGTACCTCACCGCGGATCAGCGGCGTGCAGGCGGCCACGCGTTCGACGCCGGCCACCTTGGCCGTGATGATCGTCATGTGCGCGCTCGCCAGCAGCGGATACTTTCCACCGGGAATGTAGGCGCCGGCCGCTTGGATCGGCACGTTCTTCTGTCCGAGGAGCACGCCGGGTAGGGTTTCGATCTCGAAATCGGTCAGCGACTCGAGCTGCTTCTGGGCCATCACCCGGACCTGTTCCTGCACGAAGGTGATGTCCTCGATCACCTGGCGGGGTACTCGGGCGACGATCTCGTCGAGTTTCTCGTCGCTGAGCAGGTAGCTGTCGGCCGAATAGTTGTCGAACTTCTCCGAGTACTCCCGCACTGCGGCATCACCGCGCTGCCGGATGTCCTCGATGACGTTTTCCACGGTTGTCCGCACCGACGAGGTGCTTCCGCGCTCGACGTTCTCCTTCTGAGGTGCCTTGAGGTCCAGGGTGTGGATATCGGGACGGTGAACTGCGGCGATCGTCATCTGAGAACTCCTCCATCGAATGGTCGACGGACGGTCGTCCGCCTTCGGAAGTCACGTGACCGCTTGAACGTGGTGTCGGTCACTAAGCTAAGTGTATACGTATGCACTATGACCCGCAAGCGTTTGGGCGGAAGCGGCTCGGCTGTCGACGGCATTTCCTCTGGATGCGAGCGCGCATGCACCTGATCTCTCACGGGTTCGTCGCGATCCCGCACAAGGGGGAGTTGAGAATCTCGAATAGGTCTGTGCATTTGGAGTGATTACGTATACACTTTGCGTACTCTTCGCGTCAGGTTTGAGCCGATGCCACCTGCGCCACTCTCCGTTCCCCCAGTATTGGAGCGCATATGTCAGTCGATGCGTCGACGAACCCACCATCGAGTTCTGCGGACCAAACCTCGACCGTCGACCCGGCCATGCGTAGGCGGGCGCTGGTGTCGTCGGTATTGGGCTCGTGTATCGAGTGGTACGACTTCTACGTGTACGGGGTCGCCGCTGCGATCATCCTCAACAGCCAGTTCTTCCCGAATGTCGATCCGTTCGTGGGGATTCTGTTGTCGTTCAGCACCTATGCGATCGGCTTTGCAGCGCGTCCGATCGGTGGAGTGATATTTGCGCACTTCGGAGACCGGGTCGGCCGCAAGCAGATGCTCATGATGACCCTGGGCCTCATGGGCTTCGGGACGTTCATGATCGGCTGCCTTCCGGGCTATGCTTCGATCGGCATCGCAGCCCCGATCGCCTTGGTGTTGCTGCGCATCGTGCAAGGTCTCGGGGTCGGCGGCGAATGGGGCGGCGCAGCGCTGATGGCGACCGAGTATGCACCACCGAAGCGTCGCGGATTCTTTGGCTCGTGGCCGCAGATCGGCGTGCCGGCCGGCACCCTGCTCGCGAACGGAGCCTTCTTCTTGGTCGTCGGGTTGTTGCCGACAGAGGCGTTCGAATCCTGGGGTTGGCGAATTCCGTTCCTGTCCTCGCTCGCGTTGGTAGCGTTGTCCTTCTACATCCGCAGCAAGGTTGCCGAATCCCCGGTCTTCGAGGAGGTCAAGGCCAAGGGTGAGATCGAAAAGATGCCCGTCGTGACGGTCATCAAGACCCGGCCGCTGACCATCGTGCGGGTCATCATGATGCGCTTCGCCGAGAACGCGAACTACTACATCTACACCACCTTCCTGCTCGCCTACGGTCCCGAAATCCTGGTTGCCGAGAACGACATCCTGCTCGCGACGATGATCATGGCAGGCCTCGGTTTGTTCAGCATCCCGTTCTGGGGTTGGGTGTCGGACCGGTGGGGTCGCCGCTATACGGTGATAGCCGGCGCAGTTGTCATGGCGCTGATGGCGTACCCGTTCTTCTGGGGCGTGCAGACCGGTGACTTCCTGATGGTATTGCTGGTGCTGATCCTGACCTGCAATATTGGTCGTGACCTTTGCTATTCGGTGGAACCGGCCTATTTCACGGAGTTGTTCGAGCCGAAGCTTCGCTACTCCGGGGCGTCGGTCGGGCCTCAGGTAGCCGCAGTGCTGGCCGGTGGATTCGCGCCGCTGCTTGCCACCGCACTGATTGGACCCGACTTCGATCGTTACTGGCTCGTCGCCGGTTACATGGTGCTGACCTCGCTCATCACCTTTGCGGGCGCGCTCTGGTCCCCGGAAACGGCACCGCGGGTGCGGCTTCGCCGTGGATGGAGCGAAGAACACGATCCGACTACAGGCCGGTAGCCTGTGACGCCACAGACAGGCGTGAGATGTCCGGGCCGCGATCTCGCGGCCCGGACATCTCTGATCTGTCGGGCATACGCACGACGGGTTACCCGCTGAACACCGGAGCGTCGTCCTCGAGGCGAGTGGTTTCAGCAGTCCGCAACGGCGCCGATTCGGTCATCGGTGTGACGGCCGTCGACCTTCGCGGTACCAGATGGGAACGGAACGTCAGCGTCTTGTACGGAGCGTCAGGATTCTCGATTCGCTCGAGCAGGGCCTCGGCGCCGGCCTCCGCCATCGTCCGCGTCGGCTGGTGCATCGTGGTCAGATCGAAGGCGGGCCATGCACCCATCGAGATGTCGTCGTATCCGACCACCCATAGTTCCTCCGGCACAGCTATATTCGCATCACGCGCGGCGTCGAGTGCACCGAATGCGATCAGGTCGTTGCTGCAGAAGATCGCCGTCGGTCGGTCGGCGGAGGCCAGGAGCTTGCTCGCCGCGGCGTACCCGTAGTCGTGGCTGAACGAGGTACCTTCCACCGTCCACTCGGAGCGCAAGGGCACCCCCGCCTCGAGCAACCGCTGGGCGAATCCACGGGTCCGGTCGCGGGCTGTACTGGCGCTCGACGGTCCTCCGAGCATTGCGATCTTGGTGTGCCCGTTGGCGAGAAAGTAATCGGCAATCGTGCTGCCCCCGACCGCGTTGTCGCTGACCACCTGATCACACTGCAACGTTTCGACGACACGATTGATCAGCACGACGGGACTGTGCTTGGCCAGTGCAGCGCGCAGCGGCGCTGAGGCTTCGATCACCGTGGTGAAGATGACGCCGTCGATCGATCCGGCGTTGATCGCTTCCAACGCGGCGTCGTTGCCGGGGCCGTCAGAATTCCACAGCGTCACCTTCTGTCCCGCCTTGTCCAGGTACTCGGTCAGCGCGTCGAGAATTTCCGGGTAGAACGGATTGGTCAGGTCCGCAACTACGACCCCGATCGTCTCGACCCGGCCGGTCTTCATTGCCCGCGCCCCGAGATTCGGGACATAGCCCACCGATGCTGCCGCATCGAGGATCTTCTTGCGGGTGGCGGGGCTGACCTTTCCATTGCTGAGTGCGCGCGAGACCGTGGCCTGGGACACCCCTGCGAGCCTCGCAACGTCCCTACTCGTTGCCATACGTATCTACTCCGCTTCTGCGTGGCGCACCGCTTCGGGCGTCGCAGCTGCCACGCCGTCGTACCGCCGATCATCCCATGTCAACACTGCTGGGTTTCGTTCCGGGACGCCATCAGGCAGGGCCGACAGAAGAGATTCATTACCTCCACGAGACATGACATCCACGATTGTATACGTATGAAGCTGTCAGCCTGGACCGGGCGGTCCTCGAGGGCCGCTGCGGAGCACTGAAACGGGTCGGGTTGGTCGCAAACGCATCAGCCATCACCAGAGCCCGTGCATCCGCACGCATGTGTCGGGAACATTCTCGCCTGCGCTCTGTGCACGGTCGAGAACGCTGGACGAACCCTCATCTTTGCAGGTACTTCAGCACTGCGAGGACGCGGCGATGTCCATCCGCTTCCGGCGGGAGATCGAGTTTCAAGAGGATGGACCGCACGTGCTTCGCGACCGCGGCATCGGTGACCACCAGTTTCGACGCGATCGTGGCGTTCGAATCCCCTTCTGCCATCAGTGCGAGCACTTCGAGCTCACGGCTACTCAACCGCGACAGAGGATTTCGATTCGTGGCGAGGAGGGTACGGACCACTTCCGGATCGATCACCGTACTGCCCGCCGCGACCCGTTCGACATCGGCGACGAACTGCTCGACCTCGCCGACACGGTCTTTGAGCAGGTACCCGACACCTCCGGCGTCGAAGTCGATGAGTTCGGCCGCATAGGTGGGCTGAATGTACTGGCTGAGAACAAGAACCGGAAGACCGGGATGGTCGCGACGCAACGTCATTGCCGCGACGAGTCCCTCATCGGTGTGTGTCGGGGGCATCCGGACATCGGTGATCGCGATATCCGGACTGTGAGACGCCACGACGTCGTGGAGCGCATCGGCGTCGGTGACGGCTGCGACCACGTCGTGGCCGAACCGCCCGAGGATCCCGACGACACCCTCCCGGACGAGGAGGGAATCCTCGGCGAAGACTATGCGGAGTGCCGGCACGGAATCTCCATTCGCAGTCGGGTGCCCCCGTCCGCGGGGCTGTCCAGCGACATCGTGCCACCGAGTACGGCAATCCGGTGATCGAGTCCGGTGAGTCCGGTTCCGGCGGTCGGGTCGGCACCTCCGGAACCGTCGTCGGTGACCTCGAGGAACAACGTCGAATCAGTCAGGCGGCCGTCGACCCGCACGTAGGACGCGCGGGCGTGCCGCGCGACATTCGCGAGCGCCTCGCACACCGCGAAATACGCGGTGGATTCGACGTCTGCGGCCAGGCGCGGAATGTCGAGTCGCACGTCCACAGGTGTCGGTGAGCGCGCGGCGACATCGTCGATCGCAGCGCCGAGTCCGCGCTCCGACAGCACCTGCGGTTGGATGCCTCGGATGAGATCGCGAAGGTCCTGCAGTGCCAGCCGGGCCTGCTGCTGGGCTTCGCCGACCTGTTCGGCCGCCGCGGAATCGGCGGGCAGGTCTAGCTTGGCCAGGCCGAGCGACATCGACAGTGCGACGAGGCGCTGTTGTGCGCCGTCGTGCAGATCCCGTTCGATGCGACGACGTTCTGCGTCGAACGCGGCGGCGAGAGCACTGCGCGAGAGGGTGACCTCGTTGAGCATCCGGTCGAGTTCGGCGTCGCGGGGCGACAGCACGGCCCGCGCGATCTCGGCGCGGCCGGCGGCCCACGCTGCGATGATGTAGGCAGCGATCGGCAGCAGGGCCAGTGACACAACGACGCCGAGAGCCCGATAGGCCGGCGGCACACCGACTTCTGTCAGCGAGACCTGCAGTCCGAAACCCACCACCCCCAGACACAGGGCGACCACCACCGCGTCGATCCAGCACAGTACCGACGCGTTGATCACCGCGTAGCCCAATTCCCGCCACGTCACGCGTTCGCGCAACCGAACCCGGAGCCAGGCTCGCCATCCCGGTTCGGAGACGCGAGTGTGCGGGTCGACGGTCGGTTCTTCGTCGACCAATCGGAGCCGTGTGCGTTCCCAGCGGGCGATGGGAATCCCCATGAGCAGGCATGCCGCGAGTAGCAGCAACCCCACGACGTAGACCGACAACAGCGCCGCCATCGCGACTGTGGCGGCCGTCAGTGCGCCCAACGCCGCGCCCGTCACCAGAAACACGACAGCGCGCCACGGCCACCACGACAACAGGAACCGTCGCGGCGACCGTGTCACCGCGGTCCGAAGCGTGGAAGGTTCCACGTCGCCGGTACGAAGTGCAGATGGTCCCACACCGAAGCACGTTATCGCGTTCGGCGGGGCTGCACAGTAGTGCAGACGCTACCTGCAACAGTCACCTCTGGGAGACCGACGCGACAGGAGAAATCCGGTTTGGTCGAACCATGACCACAACGATTCAGGCCACGGCGCGCGGATATGTCACGTTGAGTGGTGTCTCGCGCAGCTATCGGCTCGCTGACCAGCGGGTGACAGCCCTCGACGCAGTGTCGGTCGAGTTCGCGCCGGGAACATTCACCGCGATCATGGGGCCGTCGGGTTCCGGCAAATCCACACTCATGCACTGCGCTGCCGGTCTCGACCGGCCCGACGACGGGGCCGTCCGGATCGGTGACATCGACATGACGGAACTCGGCGAGAATGCGCTGACGAGGTTTCGGCGCCGTCACATCGGGTTCGTGTTCCAATCGTTCAATCTCGTCCCGTCGCTCAGCGCCGCACAGAATGTGGCGTTGCCACTTCGACTCGACGGACAACGCCCGACGGCCGCGGAAGTGGGGGCGGTGCTCTCCCTCGTCGGGCTGAGCGACCGTGCGGCACATCTGCCGTCCGAGTTGTCCGGCGGTCAGCAGCAGCGTGTCGCGATTGCCCGGGCACTGATCTGCCGGCCCTCGGTGCTGTTCGCCGATGAGCCGACCGGTGCACTCGACATCGCGTCGTCGCGAACTGTGCTGGCCCAATTGCGCAGGCTCGTCGACGAACACGGGCAGACGGTCGTGGCGGTCACCCACGACCCGGTGGTCGCGGCCGCCGCCGATCGTGTGCTGTTCTTGGCAGACGGACGGGTCGTCGACGAGTTCGAATCGAAATCGACGGCGCAGCAGATCGCCGCTCGCATGGCTGAATGGGAGGCCTGATGTTCTCGCTTGCATTGTCTTCCGCGCGGCATCAGTGGCGGAGTCTGCTGGGTAGTGCCGTCGCGCTGGCCTGCGGAATCGGTCTGCTCTCGGCAACGCTGCTCGTCATCGCCTCGGCACAACCCCGCCCACCCGCACATTACGCCGACGCGGACCTCGTCATCGCCACCGAGACACTCGGCGAGACGTACAACAGCACCCCGCTCCGTCGCCCACTGGACGCGGAGCGGGAGCGCATCCTCGTCACGCAACTGACGAACGTCGACGGTGTCGCACGCGTCGTACCGGATCTGGTTTTCCCGGCACAGCTCGCGGACGGGGAACGGATACTCACACCAACCGACCGCGATGATCCGCTAGGGCACAACATTTCGTCGTCGGACCTGGGGAGCAACCGGGTGATCTCCGGCGCGGCGCCGTCCGGCCCCGGTCAGGTGGTCGCACCCGCGTCGAGCGGATTGAACCCCGGTGACACGACCACGCTGGTCACACCTACCGGGCGCACGAGCGTCACGGTGTCGGGTATCGCGGACGGGCGCTCGGTGTATGTCGATGATGTGACGGCGCGGTCGTTGTCCAGGGGTGCCACCACCGTGGGGGTGATACTCGACGAGGGCGCAGACATCACCGCTGTGCGAAATGAATTCGAGGACATTGCCTTCGAGGACATTGTCGACGGATCGGTGCTCGCGGGAGCCGACCTCGCGGACATCGAGACGTCGGCCGATCGCGGTGCCCGCAACATCGGGTCGCAGTTGCTCGGTGCGATGGGTGTGCTCGCCGCGATGATCACGGTGTTCATCGTCGCCACCACATTCGCTTTCGCTGTGACACAACGACGGCAGGAACTCGGGCTGCTCCGCGCCGTCGGCGCGACCCCGGGGCAGATACGTCGTCTGTTGCTGGTCGAGGCCTGCGCGATCGGCGTGGTGGCGGGCATCGCAGGATCGATGATGGGTTGCTCCGTCGCGCCCGTGCTCGGTGGGTGGATGCGCGACGCGGCGATCTTGCCGGCCGGATGGGAACCGTCGATCACGGTGACTCCGGTGCTCGCCGCAGTCGTCACCGGGGTCGGAGTTGCCGTGACGGGTGTATGGTTTGCGTCCCGTAGGGCCGCGCGTGTGCGGCCGATGGAGTCGCTGAGGGTGTCCGAGGTGGAGCGTTCGCCGATGACACGGTCGCGATGGCTCGCAGGCGTGTGCGGCGTGACAGGTGCGTGCGCATTCGCGGCGGCGGGTGCGGCAAGCAGTGGTGGATCGAGCGCGACGTTCGCCGTCACCGCGGTCATGTCGGCGATCATCGGGGTCACGGCACTGGGCCCAGTCTATCTGCCGAAACTGATGAAATGTCTGGTTCGAGGCTCGGGGCCCACGGCGGAACTGCTCAGAGCTGAATCTGCACACGGTGTACGACGGGTGTCGTCGGTGTTGTCGCCGATTCTCGTGTTGATGGGGTTCGCAGTGATGCTCACCGGGATGATCGACACGATGGACGACGCATTCGACAGCAATGCCTCCGCGGCTGTCCCGACGGACCTCGTCGTGTCGCCAGCCGAGGGGGCACCGACACTGCCGAACGACGTTGTCGAGACCGTGCATGCGTATGGTGGCAGCCGGGTGAGTGCGCCCGTCGCGACCAGCATGATCTTCGGCGAACGCGCAGTCGGCGTCTGGGGAATCGATCCCGCAGCGATGCGCGCGCTGGGGCTCTCTGTGGACGACGGCTCGGCGGACGGACTGGAGGCCGGCGCGGTGATACTGGACCGGGATACTGCTGAGCGGGTGGGTGTGCGGGTCGGTGCGACGGTCGACACGGTCTTCGCCGACGGGAAGCGTCGTCCACTCGAGGTGACCGGTATCGTTTCCGGTGCACCGGTGTTCGCCTTCGTGGACCGCGGCACCGCGCTCGCTCACGATCGGACAGCGACGACCCCGCTGCTGTACGCCGACTCTGCCGACCAGGATGCCCTGACGGCGGCACTGGCCGGTACGGGTGCGCGTATCGAGACACCACGGCAGTACACGAGCGCGGGCAACGAGGAGGACGAACGTCTGTTGCGCCTGTTCGAGCGCGCGCTCGTCGGTCTGTCGCTCACGTTTGCGGCCCTCGCTGTGGCGAACACGATGTCGATGGCCACCACTGACCGGCGCGCAGCGTTCACCCTGTTGCAGCGGATCGGCGCGACACGCAGGCAGATTCTCGGTGTGGTCGCGGCGGAGGCGACGGTGGTCGCGGTGATCGGTGTGGTGGTCGGTGCGGTTCTCGCCTGGCCCGCTCTGGCAGGGGTCGCTGCGGGTCTGGCATCCGATCTCGGTCAGCCGGTGTCGCCGGTGGTGCGGTGGAGCGCAGTCGCGTCGGTGGGCGCGGTGTCGTTAGTGATCGCACTGGGAGCCAGCGTATTTCCCGCGATACGGGTAACGAGGACGCGATCTCTGTGAACGCTTTCTCGGTCGTCACGCCACTTGAATTCAGGAAGCCGACGGTGCAGCGTACGATCGCGCTCGTCCGGGTCGAGGGTCTCGTCAGGGCCTCAACGTTTGTCTTTCTCCGTCTGACGGCGTGCACCGGCCGCGAGCGAGTCGTTCGTCTTTCAAGGCGGCGGCCGACTTGGAGCGACCGGCCTTGCGCCATGAACGGTGGAGTCATGTGTGCGGCGTCACCGATTCGAATCCGGCCACTCGATCACGCAGGAGACCTTCGAATGCGGGTTGATCGAAGGCAAACATGGGATCCCCGCCCGATCGGTGCGGATCGTCACGCCGCCGACGAGCCGACCGCATCACCCACCACAGAACCTGCGCCTGCCCTCGGCAGGTGCGGGTTCTGTCTTTCGCTCAGACGATCGTGTAGCCGAGCTGGTGGGCCGCAGTGCCGATCGCGTCTGCCAGCGCGGGGTGTGCGAGGGGTAGCGACAGGACCGGTCGGGCGGGGAAGGCGTCGGTGGCACGCTCGAATACGGCGATGGAGGCGGCGCCGGCGAACCGGCCTCGATAGGTGATGCCCTCGATGTCGGTGTGGGCGCGGTGGATCGAACGTGCCCAGTGCTGCGACAGCCGGTGGACCGCGGTGTCGAGGGCGTGGTTGCCGCCGACGCGGGTCGCCCACGCGCCGCCGCCGTATCCGGCGACGTCGAGCAGGCGTGGGGGTCTCGTGAAGCGGACGCCGGTGAGGTACGGGTCGCCGTAATGGCGGTCGATCACCCGGGTCGTTTGGAAAGCTTCGGCGAGACCGCCTCGTGGGCTCGATGCGCCGTACCAGACGCCGTAGCCAGGGTGTTCATCGCGCGGCGGCGGGTGGTGATCGAATCGCAGGATCGGGCCGAACTCACGCAGCCCGTTCCACGGCAGGGTGTGGCCGCTGGTGGTGCGGTGCACTCGCCATACGATCTCTGTTGCAGGCCAGTCGACGATCTCCTCGGGGCGCAGGCCCGCCGCGCGGAGCTCCATGATCGACGGCGGAGCGGACAGCATCGCCGCCATCTACGCCGATTCCCACTCGGCCGCCGCGATCACGTCCAGGATCTGGTCGATGTCGTGGGTGCTGCCGTCGCTTCCGGTCAGCCACGCCACGATCGACACCGGTACGCCGTCGACGAGCAGCGCCTGCTGCGGGCGAATGAGTAGGGCCTGGAAAGTCAGCGGGTGCTGCAGCTTCGGTACTCGGGGCAGCACCTTCTCCAGATGCGGGACTCCACCTGTCGCCGTGAACTGCGCAGGAGGCAGCAACCGGCTCCGCCCGGAGTCGAACGCCCACAGGGTGCCGTCGCCGATGCGCTGCCGCACCCGGGCTGGGGTGACGCCGAGACGGTCCGCAGCCTCGGCGACCGAGAAGGAGGTCGCAACGAGGTTCGCCATCCGGATGTCGCGGTCCACGCGTGCGGAGGCCGCCGCGGCAGGGTCGGCCGTGAACCCGGCGTCGGCCAGTATCTGCGCGTCGTGCTCGGACAGATCGGGTGTGGCTGTGCCGTGGGAGTGCAGGCCGCGCAGAATCTGCACGAGTTCGCCGCGGCCGATGTCGGTGCCGGTCACCTCCCGCAGCGCGTCCTCGAAGTCGAGGTCACCACGTAGGTAGCGGGCTTCCGTGGTCGCTGCATCACTCACCGACACCACCATCCTTTCGTCAACTAACGCGTGTAAATCAATGATAGGTGGCGAGGGGCCTGCTGACTACTGGTGCCGCCGGGAGCACGCCCGGCGCCGCCGGTCGACGGCGGACGCACATCAGACCCCCGCGGGCGTACTCCACACCGGTGTCACGCAGGGCTTCACACCGCGACGACTGGGGCCTACCTGTGGGGTATCCGCCGGTGATCACCGCCCGGACCAGGAACTACGCCACCGACCCCACACTCAGCGACTCGTTCCCGCCGAACACCTTCTCGCACAGCACCGAGCTCTATGACCACCGCGAGCACATCATCGTCAAACCGAACAACGACACCCTGTACTCCTGGGCGTGGCTGAACCTTGCGAACGGCCCGGTGACGCTCACTGTTCCGCCGGTGTCCCGGTACCACAGCTTCCAGTTCATGGACGCGCACACGAACACCTGGTCCTACGTCGGCAGCCGGACAACCGCCTCCGACGGCGGGATCTACGTGCTGATCGGCCCGGACGCCGAGGCCCCCGCCGACACCGACGCCGACGCCGACACTCCTCAGGTTCTCCGTGCCCCGACCGACCATGTGTGGCTGCTCGGGCGCACCCTGGTGGACGGCCCCGAGGACCTCGCAGCAGCCGTCGAGATCAGCAACGGCTATGCCCTGCGGAGGTTACGCAGGGCCTCGGACGTGCGGGCCGACAACGACGTCATGGCACTCCCTCACCTGTGGCCGGTGACACCGGGATCCGGTACCTCATTCTCGCCGATGGTGACAGCCGACTGCGCGTCGACCGAGTAGATCGACCCTGCGGCGCCGGTGTGGTCGTCTGCGGTAGCCCCGACCACCCCGATCACGATCGAGTCAGACCCGCCGGACCGACGGCACCACTGCCGACGTTCGCGTAGGTCGCCTCGTCTGCGGTGAGTGCGCCGAGCGCGTTCAAGGCCACGACTGCACGCAGCAGATGGTCGCCGTTGTACCGGCCGAGGTTGAGGTCGTACCGCCAGTCGCCGCCGCCTACTGAGAGGCCGAGGTCGCTGGCGACGAGGCATTCGTGCGCTGCCGTCACCGAGGCCGCCCGCGCGGCCCGGACCGCCGGATCATGGATCTCGCGGCTTGGGACGCGGCCGACACATCGAACAGTCGGTCGCGTCGGGCCGAGTTCTCAGATTATTCTGATTGTGAATATGATTCAGGCAGGGCGGTATTCATGACCTACGGGTGTGCCTACGAAGACCGGCGATCGGTCACCTCTTCTTGAATGCCTTGTCGAACAGGAGTATTCCGTCGATAGTCGGGATGATGCCGTAGGTGTTCGGCGCCCACGCTGTGTACGCCTCACCGGCACCCCACGCGAGGAAAGGCTGGTCGGTGTTTACCAGGGACTGTATGTCCGTGATGGCGTCCCGCTTCGCGGTGTCGTCGGGTGCCGTAAGCACCTTGGCGAGCAACCCGTCCATCTCCGGGGAGTTGTATCCGAGGATGTTGTTCGTCGAGGTGCTGTACAGGGAACTGAACAGGCGCAGTTCCGGTGCGACGTCAGAGATGCTGTAGGCGGCGTAGCTCATGTCGAAGTCGCGATCGACGTACAGCCGCTGGACCATGTCGGTGATGCTGCTGGTGTACTCGAGTACCACGTCGAAACCGATGGCGTTCAGCTGCGCCTGGACCGCGAGCGCCAAGTTCTGTGCGTCGGGATCGTTCACGCCGACGTACGTGAGCTTGCCGTTGTACCCGTCGGCCTTCGCCTGGTCGAGCAGCTCCTCGGCCTCGGCGGTGTCGGGGCTGGTGCCGGCGACGTCACCGTGCCACAAGGACCAGGACTGGAACATGTCGGTACCGGTCATGCCCTCGCCGCCGCGCACCCGCTGGTTGATGACGTCGGTGTCGATCGCAAGTGCGATCGCCTGCCGCACCCGCGGGTCTGCCCCCGGGCGGCCGGGCGCACTGTTGAGCTGGCCGACCATCGACAGGCTTGTGGTGTCGATGAAGCCGGGGAAGGTCTCCTTCGCAGCAGTCACCGTCTCGGCGTTGCGCAGGTACGCCATGTCGATGCCGCCACTGGCGAGCGCGTCGATCTTGGGCTGCTCACCGGCGATCGCGACGAACTTCAGGCCGTCCAGGTTCGGGGCGCCGTTCCAGTAGTCGGGGCGGGCCTTCAGCTCGAGCTCCTGCTGCGGCGCGAGCTCCACGACGGTGAACGGGCCGGCGCCGATCGGGGTGAACTGGTCGCCTTGCTGTGAGCTGGGTGCGACGATCATGCCGTGCCCATAGGAGAGCATCACGGGGAAGGTGCGCCACGGCTGCATCAAGGTGAATACCACCGTGTCCGGGCCCTGCGCCACCGTGCTCTGCACCATGTACTCGTACAGCTGTGAGTTGGCGCCGCTGTGCTGGTTGTAGCGCTCGATGCTGGCGACGACCGCGTTGGCGTCGAGCGTTGTGCCGTCACTGAACGTGACGTCGTCACGCAGCTGCAGCGTCCAGGTCAGTTGGTCGGCGCTCTCCTGCAGTGATTGCGCGAGCTGGGGTTCGAAGCTTTCCGACTCGAAGTCGTAGCGCATGAGCACGTCGTATACCGCGGACATCTCGGTACCACCGGTCGCCGCCGCCGGCTGGGTCCGGGCTGGGTCCAGGCTGGCGACCGGTGCGTAGGTCGCGTAGCTCAGCGTGCCACCCTGAATCGGAGTGCCGCCGTCGTCCTGGTTGCCCAGAACGCCGGAGGCCGCGGGCGCTGCGGTACCAACGTCATCGCTGGAACTCTCGGAACTCGCACAACCGACCAGCGCAACTGCTCCAGCGACTGTGAGAGCCAGAGTGCGGCCGAGTCGTCTCGAATGCTTTCTCAACTGTATGCCTCCAGACTGTGGGGTGACGCGCATCCGGCCGGTTCGGCCGGGGCGATATGTCTGCTCCATCGACGATGAATCTGGTGTGCGGCGGGGCAATGCATCTGGCCATGAGGTACCACCAAGACCCGACGGCTGTGACGGGTCCGGTGCGGATGCACTGTAGCGTCTGGACGCGGGGTGCACAAGGAATTGCCCGGTGGATGGAATCCACACTCTCCCAGCCTATTCGTGTGGTAGATGACTGCGCGTGGAGGAATGGCGGCAGCGAAGCAGATCGGTATGAATTCGCGAAAAACCTTGTGGAAACCGAGACTGGGCCCTAACTTGGTGGAAGTGTTTTGTATAGACAAAGTGCCCCGGTAGTTTGATGATCCCGGCTCGGGATTCCATACGACGGACGCACTCGAGGTGAGGCGGGAGAGTTCTCGATGCACCATGCAGCCACTGAATTCGCGATGTTCGTGCAGGCACGGTCAGAATCCGGCGGGTGACCGACCCGCAGCACGTGCTGCTCGCACAAGACCTGATCGAGCGAATCCAATCCGGTGAGTTCGGGGTCGGAGACAGGCTGCCCACCGAACTCGAGTTGTGTGAGTCGCACTCACTCGCGCGGGGCACGGTGCGGCAGGCGCTGCGGCACCTCGAGGACGCGGGACTGATCACCAGGCGCCGCGGAGCGGGGACCACCGTGGCGTCACCACCGCAGATGGACGGGCACGAGGTGTTCGTCACGAGCCGAGTCGGCCTGCTCGCCTTCGTTCGACGTACCAGGATTTCCGAACCCAGTGCGAGCGAGGTTGTGGCAGATGCGGAATTGTCCGATCGGATCGGCGTCTCTGTTGGGTCCCGGTGGTTCCGCATCGAAGGTCCTCGGGTGGTTCGCGGCACCGAGTCGGTGCCGATCTGCTGGAGTGAACTGTATTTGCGAGCGGACCTCCCCCATCGGCGCATGATGTTGGCCGGCGACTTCGGCATAGCCAATCTCATTCGGCAGCGCATCGAGCAAGAAGTCGGTGCGACTGTACTCGCCGCGGAGATGGCGCACGAACTGCACGCGGTAAAGGGTTCCGCCGCACTGGTTGTCACCCATCGGCACTTCGACTCCGACGGAAGCCTCGAAGCTGTCGGTGTGCACACCCTTCCGTCGGATCGCTATCGCATCGTGACCACGCTCGGTGGCCATACCGCTGCGGGTTAGGGACACGCAATCAATCAGCGTCAATTATATTGTCGGTCAACCTGTTCTGATGGTTGATTCGCAACTCAGACAGGGGGGCAAGTGTCCGAGGATGAATCGGTGCCCGCTGCGGCCTCGTTCGATACCCGCGGTGACCGCATCTACGTGGGAGGTCGCGTACGCACGATGTCGGGTGTGCGCGACGCCACCGCCTTCGCGGTCTCGGCCGGACGCTTCGTCGCGGTCGGCTCGGACGCCGCGGTGCGGGAGGGGGCGGCACCGGGATCGGTGGAGGTGGACCTCCGTGGCCGCACCGTGGTTCCCGGCTTCATCGAAACCCACGTGCACCCGCACATGTCGGGAATGAACACCACGTCGGTCGATGCAGGCGTCGATGCCTGTCCGGACATCGATTCACTGGTTGCGGCGCTGTCCGACCGCGCCGCCGCGACCGATCCAGCACAACCTCTGGTTGCCACGGGATTCGACGACACTTTGGTGTCGGACGATCGGGGACTGACGGTGGCGGACCTCGACCGTGTCTCGGACGACCGGGCGGTGGTCGTCCGGCACCTCTCCGGCCACGGCGTCTACGTCAACTCGTTCGTCCTTCGGAGCAGGGGAATCGGGCGCGAGACCGAGGGCCCCGAGGGCGGTGTCATCGTCCGGTATCTCTCGGGTGACCCGACCGGCGAGTTCCGTGAGATTCCCGCGATGCGTCTGGTGGTGTCGCCGGAGGAGTCGATTCCCTCGGGCCCCGCGCTCGACGACGCGTTGCGGTCGGCGCTGCGGCGGATGGCTGCGGTCGGTGTAACGAGCTTCCACGACATGTTCGTCGCCCCCGCCATGGTCGACTCGTACCGGCGGTTGCTCGCTTCGGGCGATTTGATCCTCCGTGGTCGCCTGTACGAGGGGTTCGACACCGTCGACGGATTCACGGTCGCACCCGAGGCGGGTCGGCGCGAGGGCACCCACCTGACGATCGGCGGGGTCAAGCTGATCTCGGACGGGTCGATACAGCTCCACACCGGCGCACTGACCGAGCCTTATCACGATCTCGGTGACTGTCACTGCGGCGAGATGGCCATTCCGTCAGCAGATCTGGACGAGATGGTGGCCCGCTGCCACGCGGCGGGCCGACAGGTGGCGATCCACACCAACGGTGACCGTGCGATCGACCTCGCGCTGGACGCGATCGAGAAGGCGGTCACCGCGTCGAGTGGCGTTGTCCTGCCGGGAAATCTGCAGCACCGCCTGGAACATGTGCAGACACTGCGAGACGACCAGCTCGCCAGGATGCGTGATCTCCGCGTCAGCGCGTCGGTGTTCGTCAACCACGTCTACTACTGGGGCGACCGTCACCGGGACCGGTTCCTCGGTCCCGAGCGAGGCAGTCGGATCAGCCCGCTCGCCTCGATCGTCGAAGCCGGGGTGCCGTACGCACTGCATTGCGACAGCCCGGTGACCCCGGTCGATCCGCTGTTCACCATCCACACCGCGGTCAACCGCATCACCCGCAGTGGTGACGTCCTCGGGCCCGACGAACGTATCGGCGCGGAAGCGGCGCTCTCCGGGTACACCTCGTCGGCCGCACGACTCGGCGACGAGACCGACGAGGTGGGTGTGATCGCGCCCGGTCTGCTGGCCGATTTCGTCGTCCTCGACGCGGATCCGCTGACGGTGCAGCCGACCAGGATCAAAGACATCACCGTCCTGACGACCGTCGTCGGCGGCCGCGTGGTGTTCTCCGCAGACGACGACCCCTTGTCCACCCCGTCCGACAACAACGAGGGAATGCGATGACAGCTACTTCACTTGCCCGTACCACCCGACTGTTCACCGCGTTCACCGCCGCGGCGGTTCTGATGGCCGGGTGTGCGGGCGGATCCACCACCGCGACCGACGCGTCGGAGGTCACCACCGGACTGGTCGGTGAGCAGTCCGACGGCGGGGAGCCAACATCCGGCGGCACTCTGTCCTTCGCGACGTACAACGCGGTGAGCAGTCTCGATCCGGCGGACCGCCAGGACGGCGGCGCGACCGGTGGCAGCGAGATGGCCGCCATCTACGACTTGTTGATGCGCTACGATCCGGTGACGATGGAGTACCAGCCGCAGCTGGCGCAGTCGTTGACACCGAACGGGGACAACACCGTCTGGACCCTGAAGCTGCGTGACGGAGCCGAATTCAGCGACGGCACCCCCGTCACCGCGGCGGCAGTGCAGTGGAGCATCGACCACTACCTGGCGAAGAACGGTGCCCACAGTCAGGTGTGGAACATGTCGGTCGCCGACGTCGTCTCGCCGGATCCGTCGACGGTGGTGTTCACGTTGCAGCGGCCGTGGAACGAGTTTCCGATCCTGTTGACCACCGGACCGGGCATGATCGTGGCGCCGTCGTCGATGGCGTCCGGCACGTTCACGCCGATCGGCGCCGGACCTTTCACTGTGGAGAGCTTCGCGTCACAGGACGAGCTCGTGCTGGCTGCGAACCCGAATTACTGGGGCGGTGCGCCGCATCTGGACACGTTGCGGTTCCCCGCTATCGTCGGGGAGCAGCCGAAGTTGGATGCCTTGCGCAGCGGCGACGTTCAGGCCGCGTACCTTCGCAACGCCGAGGTCGTCGACAATGCGCTCGCGGCCGGGAACAGCGGATTCGTCTACACCGTCAGCATGGGCGGTGTCGGCAACATCAACCAGCGGGAGGGGCGGGCCGCGTCCGACGAGCGGGTGCGGAAGGCAATCGTCACGGCGTTCGATCCGAACATCTTCAATGAGCGTGTCGAGGGTGGCTACGGTAGACCCGGCAGCGACATGTTTGCGAACTGGTCGCGGTGGCACGGCGACGTGGCCGGTTCTGGCTACGACCCCGAAGCCGCCAAACGCTATCTCGCAGAAGCCAAAGCGGACGGGTACGACGGCAAACTCACCTACACCGGGCTGAACGAGCCCGGGGCGCAGCAATCCGCTCTGGCATTCCAGTCGATGCTCGAGGCCGTCGGGTTCACCGTCGACATCGTCTACGCCAACAGCATCAACGACCTCGTGAAACGAATGTACGTCCAGCACGACTACGACATCGGATACTCCGGGTTCAACGTTCTGGACGAGTCGCCGTTCATCCGCATGTACGGCAACCTCAGTAGCGCCTCCAGCTCGAATGTTCTCGGCTACGCAAACCCGGAAATGGACGATCTGCTGATTCGGTTGCAGACCGCACCGACGGATGAGACCCGTCTCGACGTCGTCGACGAGATCCAGTCGCTGGTGAACGCCAGCGCGCCGATGGTGGTGGTCGGCTCCGGGAAGTACTTCGTCCCATGGAGTGAAAGTGTGAGTGGCGTCACTCCGAGTGCCGACGGCATCATGCTGTTCGGCGATGCGTGGATCGACCCGAACAACTCGTCGTAGCACCCCGTTCAGTCGGGCTCGGGCAGCGATGTCCGACCGGATCTCAGGAAGGAGGCGGTGCGACGATGACCAGAACAGTGATCGACAAGGTTGTCGAACTGATTGTCGTGCTCTTCGTCGTCAGTCTCGGCACGTTCACCCTCGTATCGTTGATTCCTGGCGATCCGTCTGTCGCGATGTTGGGCGAAGGGCGCACACCGGAGGAATACGCGCAGGCTCGCGTGGAGATGGGGCTCGACGACCCCTTCCTGACGCGCTACTGGGACTGGCTGTCGGGTGCCCTACGCGGTGATCTGGGCCAGTCGATGGTCCCGCCGCAGGGGCCGGTGATCGACAGCATCGGCGCAGCCCTGCCGGTGAGTGTGCAGTTGGCGGTCATGGGCCTGGTGATCGCGCTGGTCGTTGCGGTGCCGCTGGCCATGTACTCGGCGCGACACCAGGGCGGCTGGATCGATCGCGTGATCAGCGCCGGCACTTTCGGTGTGCTGTCCATCCCCAGCTTCCTGTCGGGCCTGCTGCTGATCATGGTCATGGTCAACTACCTCGGGTGGTTCCCGCGCTCGCAGTGGGTGCGGATCTCCGAGGGGTTGGGGCAGAACCTCTATCATGCGATCCTGCCTGCGATCGTCATCAGCTTGCTCGAGATGGCGATGTTCACCCGGATCCTGCGCAGTGACCTGGTGACAACGATGAAGGAGAACTTCATCCTCGTCGCGAAGGCAAAGGGTATGTCGAACGCCAGGCTGCTGTTCAGCGATGCGCTGCGCCCGTCGTCGTTCTCCCTGATCACGATGCTCGGCATCGCGATCGGGTCGATGATCGGCAGCACCGTCATCGTCGAGACCCTCTTCTCGTTGCCCGGCATGGGTTCACTGATCGTCCGTTCGGCGCAGCAGGGCGACATGCCGATGGTGCAGGGCGCGGTCCTGGTCATCGCCGTCATCTACGTCGTGGCGAACAGCGTCATCGATCTCTCCTACGGATACCTCGACCCAAGGAGCCGACGAGCCCATGTCTGAGTTGACCACCTCCGGGACGACCGCCGACGTCGAGATGCCTGCCATTACCGGCCGCGTGCTCGACGACGCGAACGCAGAGAAGCAGGCGAACGCATCGGATCTTGCCGAACGTCGCAACCTGTACAGGATCGGCGCGATCCTCACCGCCGTCGGCCTGATCGCCATCGGCGTGGGCGTGGCGCCCATGTTGGTCATGGGGGCACGGATCGTCATTTTCCTCATCGGCCTGATCGCGCTCTACATGGGCGTGCGGCGGGTGGGGCTGGCCCGGTTCGGCTCCGACTTCGACCTGACATTCATCCTGTCCTGCGGGTGGCTGGCGGTGTTGATCGCCGCGGCCCTGCTGGCCCCGCTGTTGCCGTTGGCCGAGCACGAGGACACCACCAAGACCCTCGGAGCGGAGAGCTATGCCGCACCACGCTTGTTCTCCGATCATCCATTGGGTACCAACAACTTCGGCCTCGACATACTTGCGCGGTCGATCTACGGTGCCCGATCTTCGCTCATCGTCGCGGTGGCGGCCGTGCTGATCGGCATGATCGTGGGCGGTGCGCTCGGCATCATCGCCGGCTACTTCGGTGGCAAGATCGACCGGGTCGTCGGGGTCCTGACGAACTCGCTGCTCGCGATTCCGGCGCTGATCCTGTTGATCGCGCTCGCCTCGGTTCTCGAGCCGAACCTGCGGAACATCTCCTTCGCGCTGTCGATCCTCGCGATTCCGAGCATGCTCCGTATCGCCAGAGCCAACACGCTGGTGTTTTCGCAACGCGAGTTCGTCTTGGCGGCACGAGCAATGGGGGCCACCAAGTGGCGGGTGATGGCGCGGGAGATCGCGCCCAACGTCGCACTGCCGCTCGCGTCGCTCGGCATGGTGATGATCTCGGTGATGATCGTCGCGGAGGCGTCACTGAGCTTCCTCGGGCTCGGCATCGCGCCGCCGACCCCGACGTGGGGGAACATGATCTCGGAGGGTCAAGGCAACGTCTTCGAGAAGCACCCGTACATCGTGTTGGTGCCCGGTGTGTTCCTGTTCTTGACTGTCTTCTCGTTCAACATGGTCGGTGAGAAGGCGCAGAAGCGCACCGGCGGAACCCGCGAGGTGAAACTGTGACCAGCAACGAACCCCTCCTGACGGTGGACGCGGTGTCCACGAGGTTCCGCACGAAGCGGGGGCAACTCCGCGCCGTCGACGAGGTTTCCCTCCAGCTCGACGCCGGCGAGACCCTCGGCCTGGTAGGCGAATCAGGATCCGGAAAATCCGTTCTGGGGCAGACCATCATGGGTCTGGCGTCGCATGACGACGGCACCACCGTCACCGGCAAGGTGCGGTTCATGGGTCACGATATGCAGGCGTTGACCCGGAAACAGCAGCAGCAGCTGTGGGGCAACGACATCGCGATGGTGTTCCAGGACCCCATGTCGGCGCTCAATCCGTTCAAGCGGATCGGGACGCACATCACGGAATCCTTGCGCGCCCACCTCGACCTGGCCAAGGTCCCGGCGCGTGAACGCGCGATCGAACTGCTGCGCAAAGTCCGGATCCCAGAACCGACGCGGCGGATCGATCAGTATCCGCACGAACTGTCCGGTGGCATGCGTCAGCGTGTGGTGATCGCGATGGCACTGGCGTGCGATCCCAAGCTGATCATCGCCGACGAGCCGACGACCGCACTGGACGTCACTGTGCAGAAGCAGATCCTCGGACTCCTCGACTCTCTGCGAACCGAGACGGGCATGGCTGGCATCCTCGTCAGCCACGACCTGGGTGTCGTTGCGGGGCAGACTGATCGGGTGTCCGTGATGTACGCGGGACGGATCGTCGAATCTGCGCCGACCCGTCAGCTGTTCGCCGGCCCCAAGCACCCGTACACACAGGCCCTGCTGTCGGCGGTCCCGCGGCTCGAACAGGAACCGCATTCGCCCCTCGAATCCATCGAAGGTGGCTTGCCGGACATGACGAAGCCTCAGAAGGGGTGCTCGTTCGCGTCGCGCTGCGAATATGTGCAACCCGGATGCCGGCAGGTGACGCCGTCTCTGACCCCCGCCGCGGACGCCGGTGATGCGCGCCACCCCCACGAGGTGGCCTGCCATTTCCCGTTGGACGATGGCGGCGCCGCCGAACTCGGAATGCCCCGCACCGGGGGCGCCCACGCACGTGAGCTGGAAGTGGAGGGCATCTGATGGCCGGTAGTGGGGTTGCGCACCTGCGCAGGGACAACAAGCCTGTGCTGTCCGTAGAGAACCTGGTCGTGGAGTTCCCGGCCGGGCGGGGGCAGACGGTGCACGCGGTGTCCGACATCAGCTTCGACCTGCTCGCTGGTGAGACCCTCGGCATCGTCGGCGAGTCCGGCTGCGGCAAGTCCACCACCGGGCGCGCCGTGCTGCAGTTGCCTGCCCCGAAGTCGGGCAGTGTGGAGATCGACGGCATCGAGCTGACGACACTGAGCCCGTCCGCGCTGCGGTCGATTCGGGCGAAGATGCAGATGATCATGCAGGACCCGATCTCGTCGTTGAATCCGCGCCGCAAGGTCAAGCATCTGGTGACCGAGGGTGCCCGGATGTGGGGGAAGCACAACAAGGAACGGCTCGACGAACTCGGCCGGAACCTGCTGCGGGCGGTCGGGTTGGACCCCGACGTCGTGTGGGATCGGATGCCCGGTGAGCTGTCGGGCGGTCAGTGTCAGCGCGTGTGCATCGCCCGCGCGATGATGCTCGAGCCCAAGGTGCTCATCTGCGACGAACCGGTGTCCAGCCTCGACGTGTCGGTTCAGGCGCAGATTCTCAACCTGCTCGAACAGACGAAGACCGAGTTCGAACTGACGATGATCTTCATCGCGCACAACATGGCGGTCGTGAAGAACATCAGCGACCGGGTGATGGTGATGTACCTGGGCAAGGTCTGTGAAGTGTCGCCCTCGTCGAACATGGAGACTGCGGCGCGGCACCCGTACTCGCGACTGCTGCTGGCGTCGATCCCCGACCCCGAACGGCATCGTGGTGACGCGACGGACATCGAGCAGATCGAGGGCGACTTACCGTCGCCGCTGAATCCGCCGTCGGGCTGCCGGTTCCGGACGCGGTGCCCCCTCGTTACCGACCGCTGCGCGGTCGAGGAGCCGCAGCTGCGGGAGGTCGGTGCGAACCACTTCGTCGCCTGTCACCACGTTTGATTCCGGTCCCGAACCCATCTCCGAGGAGACCCGCATGGATTCCCTGTTCGACAACAACGACATGACCGGTCTGGCCGCCGCGATCGGTCGCGGTGACGTGTCGGCCCGAGAGGTCGTCGAGTTCTCTCTGGCACGCCTGGACGAACGCAATCCGGCCGTCAATGCCGTCGTCGCCACGCGCGCCGAGGAGGCGCTCGCGGAAGTCGATGCAGGGCTGCCCGACGGCCCGCTGCGCGGAATCCCGTTTCTGATCAAGGATCTGCACGCGGACGTCGCGGGCATGCCGACCACCAACGGTTCGCGACTGTTCTCCGGCCGAGTCGCGCAGCACGACAGCGAACTGGTGTCTCGATACAGACGAGCCGGGCTCGTCATCATCGGAAAGACCAACACCCCCGAATTCGGTCAGAACGCCAGCACC
This sequence comes from Rhodococcus ruitaii, assembly GCF_055230935.1. NCBI lineage: Bacteria > Bacillati > Actinomycetota > Actinomycetes > Mycobacteriales > Nocardiaceae > Rhodococcus > Rhodococcus ruitaii. The sequence continues at coordinate 189,142 of NZ_JBUYWC010000007.1, forward strand.
GAACCGGTACTGTTCGGGCCGACCCGCAACCCACGCCGCCTCACCCACGGGGTGGGTGGTTCGTCGGGAGGCTCGGCGGCCGCGGTCGCGGTCGGTATCACCCCGGCCGCGCATGCCAGCGATGGCGGCGGCTCGATCCGAATCCCGGCATCCGCCAACGGGCTCGTCGGTCTCAAGCCGTCCCGCGGGCGGATGCCCGCCCGCGCGCCACTGGCCGCGCCGTTGGGGGTCGAACACGCGATCACCCGGACCGTACGGGACTCCGCGCTACTGCTCGACCTGACCTCCGGCCCCGCGGTGGGAGCCTCCTTCGGCATCGCACCGCCGGTGCGCCCCTACGTCGACGAGATCGGCGCCGATCCCGGCACCCTCCGGATCGGCATTGTCACGACGATGCCGAACGGTGAAGCGGTACATCCTGATTGCGCTGCGGTGACGTCCGACGCCAGCGTGATGCTCGAGAAGCTGGGTCACCGCGTCGAGGCCGCGAATCTCCTGTTCCCGCAGGACGCCCTACTGGCTGCAATGCAGTATATGATGGCCGCTCCCATGTCCGTGGAGATCGACCACCGCCTCGCCGAACTCGGCCGTGACCTGAGTGACAACGACCTCGAGACGCTGCCGCGCGTGCAGTACGAGCGCTGCAAGTCGCAGTCCGTCACCGACCTGTCCTTCGCCTACTCGGAACTCGATCGGGCCGCGCGGGAAATTGGGCAGTTCTTCGTCGAGTACGACGTGCTGCTCACCCCGACCCTCGGCAGCCCCACGCCCCCGCTGGGACTGCTCGACGCCATGGACGTCGACGCGATGTGGAAGCACGGCGGCATCTACGGTGCCCTGACCGGCCCGTTCAACACCGGCGGCCAGCCCGCGATATCCCTTCCGCTGGGCGAGGATTCGACCGGGCTACCGCTCGGCGCGCAACTCGTAGCCACGCACGGCCGGGAGGACATGCTGTTTCGGGTCGCCTCCCAGCTCGAGGCAACACACCCGTGGAGCGCCGCCCCGGTCTGGCCGGCGACCGTGGGATAGGTCGGCCTACCCGTTCACTGATGTGGTGTGACCGCGGGCGAGGTCTGCGAGGTCTACTATCGCTGCGCGCCACTCGCTGGCATGTTCGATTCCCGCGCCGGTCTGGAAAATGTGGCTGTGAATGATCGATCGGATCAATCCCACCATCACCTCGGCTCGGTAGTCGAAGCACTCCTCGGGAATCCCCAGTCGGAGTTTGGTGTCCGATCGGATCCGGATGGAGGCACAGTCGGCCATCTCGGAGACGTACCGGGAGACGGCCGGGACGCTGAGCAGCGATCGACGCAGGTCTCGTCGCATCGCCGTCTCGGGAAGTAATTCGCGACCGGTGGAATGTTCGAGCGCAGTGACGAGGGCGGTCAGCGGATCCATCTCGGGGGGCGCCAACCGATAGTCGGCGAGAATCATGTCGAACGACTCCAGGGAGAAGAGCGTCGCTTCCTTGGTGCGGAAGTATCGGAAGAACGTGCGCGGAGCGACCTGTGCCGCGTCGGCTATCTGCTCGACGGTGGTCTCTGTAAAGCCATGGCGAATAAAGAGTTCGACGGCGTTCTTGCGAATCGTGCGTCGTGTGGAGTCCTTCTTTCGCTCGCGACGACCCTTGGGTGCTGTCTCTTCGGCGGCTGTCATAGAGGCATCTTGGCTCATCGTCCGGTGTCTAGGGGCCCCGAACCTCAATGTTCACCTGTTCGACCGGCAATTGTGGCATCAACGCCAACTGGCAGTCGTGCCACTTCCTGACCATTGGGGCATGACCGTCACCGCCACCACTGCGTCATCGTTCGGACTGCCCAACGGCCGCGTGCTGATAGGCAGGGCCGAATCGTCGCACTGCGTGTACCGTTCGGCCGCGGCGAGTTTGGCGACTCCCAGCGAGGTTGCCTCGTTGCCGAGGGACCTGACGTGGCTCGACCTGCGTACCCCGGAGGAACAGTCCGCGGATGCCGGACCGCGTCTGCCCCGCGGGTGGATCATCGAACGAGTGAACGCGCATCCTGCTGGGGGGCTGGCACTCGGTACCGGGAACTCGCTGATCCATCAACTGGTCGACGGAACTGTCACCTTCGGTCAGTTGTACTTACAGTTGATCGAACACTCGTCTGCCGCACTCGTGGAGGCCGTCAGCGTCGTTGCACGCGCGACCGGCCCGGTACTCGTCACATGTCAGGTCGGCCGCGATCGGACGGGCGTTGTCAGCGCCTTGTTGCTGCTGTTGGCCGGCGCGTCACGAAGGCAGGTCGTCGCCGACTATCTCCGAACCAACGACGCCCTCGACGTCCTGGTGGAGCGACTACCGATGATTCCGAAAGAGTTCGATCTGACGTGCCAGGCCCGGGACATCGAGCAGCTACTCGATCACCTGGACGAGCGCGGAGGCGCGCAGTCCTACCTCATTGCCGCCGGACTGTCTCCGAAAGATCTCGAACGCCTACAGACCCGATTCATTCAGTAAACAAGCGAAATTCACATTGAATACAGTTCCCGGGAGAATTCTCATGAAGACCTCACGACGCGTCACAACCGTCGTTGCGACGTTCGTTATCGCCTCGACGCTGGCCGCCTGTTCGTCGACCGGCGCCTCGAACGCCTCGGGTGAGCCGGTCGACGGAGGCACCGTCACCATCGGAATGGACCGCGAGATCGTGTCGTTGGATCCGGCGAAGGGTGCCATCACACAGCAGCCGACATTCATTGTCGCAAACGCGCTGTTCGACCCGCTGTTCACCTACGGTGACGACGGTGCGGTAGTGCCTCATCTGGCACGAAGCCTCGAAGGCGATGTCACCCAGAAGGAATGGGTGATGAAGATTGCTCCCGGCGTCACGTTCAGCGACGGCAGTCCGTTGGACGCCCAGGCTGTCGTCGATCACATCAGCAGGCTGGCGGATCCTGATACCGCATGTTCCTGTGCGGGGGACGCGAAGTCCATCGTCGCGATGACGGCCGTCGATCCGACGACGGTCGATTTCACCCTCGACAGCCCCAACTCTTCGTTCCAGAATCTGTTCACCCGCCAGCTCGGTTACGTGACGTCGCCGACCGAGGACGAGTTCGGGGTGCCACTCGGTTCCGGGCCCTATGTCCTCACCGGCAACCAGGCCGGGACCTCGATCACGATGGATCGAAATCCCACGTACTGGGGTGAAGGCGCGCATGCCGACACGCTCGACTTCAGGATCCTCCCGGACAGCGATTCTCGCTACCAGTCTCTGGTGTCCGGGGATGTCGACCTGATCTGGTCGGAGAGTTCCACCCAGTTCCTGCAGGCCCCCACCGATGGATTCGCGGTGTCGTCTGCGGACACCGGCATGTCCACGGGTGTGTTCAACACCGAGGCAGCGCCATTCGACGACCCCGTCGTCCGGCAGGCGGTGCAGGCAGCGATTGATCGGGATGTCCTGCGTGACGTCGTCAACGAGGGGACCGGTGACGTCAGCCACGGCCCGATTCCGTCGACATCATCGTATGAGCGGACGGCCGAGTATCCGGCATTCGACCAGGATCGTGCGCGCACGCTCGTCGCCGAGTACGGAGAACCGATTTCGTTCACCTACACCTCGGACAATCGCCCACAGTCACAGCAACGTGCGACGGTCATCAAGCAGATGCTTGCGGAGGTCGGAATCGAGATGACGCTCAACCCGGTCGACACCACCACCTGGGGTGCCGTTCTGAGCAAGGGCGACTTCCAGATGACCGATGTCACCACCAGCCTCTTCGGCGATGCAGACTCCGGCACGACCAAGTTCTTCGCCTCCACCGGATCCTCGAACTATTCCATGTACTCCGACACCGAGGTCGACGCACTCATCGAAGCGGTTCTCGTAGAGCAGGACCACAGCCGTCGGGGAGATCTGCTCAACGACATCGCGGCGAAGGTTTTCGTGGATGCCCCTGCCGTCTTCTACACCCAGAACGTCGACGGCTACATCCTGTCCGATCGTGTAGGTGGGGTACCCGACGTCTCCACCCGCTCGATCATCTCGGTTCGTCCGAGCGAGTTCTGGGCAGTCCAGCAGTGATTCGGACTACCGCGATTCGAGGGGGGCGGGCGCTCCTCGTGCTTGCCCTCCTCGGGATGGTCACGATGACTCTGCCCTCACTCCTTCCCGGTTCTCCGGCCATCACGGTGCTGGGGCCGGACGCGAGTGAGGAACAGATTACGGCGTTCAACAGCATGTATCGCCTGGACGACGGAGTGTTCACGCGTTACTGGAACTGGCTGACCTCCGCCATGTCAGGGGATCTGGGAACGTCGATCATCACGCAGAACTCCGTGGGTGGGGAACTGCTCGACCGGCTGCCCGTCACATTGGAACTGGTTCTGGCGAGTCAGATCATTGCTCTGGGAATCGCTGTTCCGGTTGCACTGCGGGCGGCCTGGCGGCCCGGGTCGGTGTTCGACCGAATCGCGACGGTACTGAGCTATGTGACGTTGTCGATGCCCGGCTTCGTACTGGGTATATTGCTGATCTACCTCTTCGCTGTCTGGGGGGATTGGCTGCCCGCGACCGGCTGGGTCAGTTTCACGGACGACCCCGTCGGCAACCTGCGATTCCTGATCCTTCCCGCCCTCACCTTGGGGTTGACCGAGGCCGCGATTTACACGCGGACGCTGCGTTCGGACGTCATGGGCACGCTGGACCAGACATACATCCACGCTGCGCGTAGCCGTGGGATGGGAACCTGGCGACTGCTGTGCTCGCGTGCGCTGCGGCCGTCGGCGCTGCCGTTGATGACGATGGTGGGAATCGCCGTGGGCGGAGCCTTCGGTGGCGCGGTAGTCGTGGAAACACTGTACGCCGTACCCGGAATCGGGCGGCTTGTGCAATCAGCCATCGCAGGACGCGACTTCCCGATCATCGAGAGTGTCGTGATCATCGCCGGACTGGCGGTGGTCGTCGCCACCATTCTCGTCGATCTCGCCTATCGACTGATCGACCCGAGGATTGCCAGTGAGCACTGAATCTATTGCCAGGGTCGATGCTGGTTGGAGCTATCTGGGCAACACCTGGAATCGGGTGTGGCGCGCGCCGGGGTTGATGCTCGCGTCGATCTGGTTGCTGCTGCTCGCCGTCGTCATTCTCGTCGCCGGCTTCACCGATCAGATGGACCCGTTCGTCGCCGACTTCAAGGCGACTCGGCAGGCACCGAGTGCCGAGCACTGGTTCGGAACCGATTCGACCGGACGGGATGTCTTCGCACGCACGGTCTCCGGCGCCAAATCTTCGTTCATCGTCGCACTGATCACGCTGGCAGTAGGCATGATCGGAGGCAGTGTAGTCGGAGTTCTCGCCGGGTACCTACGAGGGTGGACAGATCGGGTAACCGGGCTGATTCTCGATACGCTGATGGCCTTCCCGTCGCTGATTCTCGTGATGATCGTTGTGTCGTTCCGCGGTCCGAGCCTTGCGACGATAGGGACGGTCATCGGGATCCTGACGATCCCGACGTTCGCCCGCATCACCCGGGCGGCCACCTTGAGCGTGCGCGAGCGAGAGTACGTCCAGGCCGCGCGACTGATGGACACCCCCCGGTGGCGCATTCTGTGGGGCGACATCGTCCCCAACGTGGCTCCTGCTGCCATCACTTTCTCCTTCACGGCGATGACAGCAGCCATTGTCGCGGAGGGTTCGTTGAGCTTCCTGGGATTCGGACTGGTACCGCCCACCCCGTCGTGGGGAGGCATCATTGCCGACGGCCGGAGTCTGCTCGCGACCGCGCCGTGGGTGACGCTTGCACCGGCGATCGCGTTGTGCGTGACCGTATTGGCGATCAACGTCGTCGGTGAGAAAGTCAAGGAGAAGCTTCGATGACCGGACCGGACGTAGCCGGGCGCCCGCTGTTGCGGGTCGAGGATCTGTCCGTGCAGTATGTGACCCCGACGGGAACAACATATGTGCTGGAGAATGTTTCGTTGAACCTGGGGGCCGGTGAGGCCCTCGGAATCGTCGGGGAGTCCGGTTCCGGGAAGTCGGTCCTCGGGCGGATGATTCTCGGCGTAGAGTCGGGCCGGAGTCAGGCCCGGGTTCAGGGTTCGATCCATTTCGCCGATAGAGATCTGACTCGGCTCGGGGCGAAGGCCCGAGCGGCACTCGCCGGTACCGACATCGCGATGATCTTTCAGGACCCGATGATGTCGCTCAACCCGGTTGTCCGGGTCCGAAGGCAGCTGATGGAGTCGATCACGAACCGGAAGCGGATCAGTAGGCAGGCCGAGCGTGACGGTGCCGTCGACCTGCTTCGCGCAGTGGGTGTTCCAGATCCGGAGCGACGGGTTGACGGGTATCCGTCCGAGTTCTCCGGAGGAATGCGTCAGCGCGTGGGAATCGCTGCGGCTGTCGCCGGGAAGCCCCGGCTGCTTGTTGCAGACGAGCCGACCACGGCCTTGGACGTCACGATCCAGCGGAAGGTACTGGACCTGCTGGACGGCCTGCGGCGGGACCAGGGGATGGCCATGCTGCTCGTCACACACGACCTGGGCCTGTTGACCGGTCGGGCGGAGCGGACCGCGGTGCTCTATGCCGGACGTGTGATGGAGACCGGCCCGACGCTGGCGGTGACCACCGCGCCCGCCCACCCGTACACGCGGGGGCTGCTCGCCGCCATTCCGCGCGTGAGTGGGCCGCTGCGTCGTGAACTGCCGGCCATCGAGGGATCGTTGCCATCGATGGCCGCGCCCCGGAGTGGATGTCCGTTCGCGCCGCGATGCTCGGTCGCGATGCCTGTCTGCACAACTGAGCGTCCGCCGATGGTCACCATCGAACCCGGCCATGAGGCCGCGTGCTGGACTCTGGCAGAAAGGAAAGCAGCATGACGATGCAACCGAGTCTGTTGGAAGATCATGCCGAGGGGGCGGCCTCGGCCCCCGGACGTGCGTACACACCTGTGCTGCGGACGGACGGGCTGTCCGTCAGCTTCGAGACGCCGCGGGGCACGTTGCGCGCGGTATCGGACGTCGATCTGACCCTGCACCGCGGTCGGATCCTGGCCCTGGTCGGTGAATCCGGCTCGGGCAAATCGACCGTTGCGCGGGCTGTCCTGGGTCTGATTCCACGCACCGGAGGCGATGTATTCTACGAAGGACGCTCGCAGGCCCCGTTGCGTGAGCGACGGGCGCGAGCCGACCGGCGGCAGATGCAGATGGTGTTCCAGGACCCTGCGGCATCGCTGAATCCACGTCGACGGATCATCGATGCCGTGGCCGAGCCACTTGTGGTGCGTAAGGTCAACCGTACCGGTCGGCGGGCGCGTGCTGCGGAACTGCTCACCGAGATGTGCCTCGACCCGGCGGTGTACGGCGACCGGCTGCCCCGCGAGATCTCGGGTGGGCAGGCACAACGGGTGGCCATCGCCAGGGCTGTGGCCGCAGAACCGACGGTTCTTGTTGCGGACGAACCAGTTTCGGGACTCGACGTGTCGGTGCAGGCGAGTGTGCTCAATCTGCTGCGCGGCCTCACCGATCGACTGGAGCTGTCGATCTTGTTCATTTCTCATGATCTCGGTGTGGTCCGGGCACTGTGCGACGATCTCGCCGTCCTCTACCTCGGTCGCGTGTGTGAGACCGGATCGACCGAGAGCGTTCTGTCGGCGCCCGCGCACCCGTATACAGCCGCGCTGCGGGCCGCGGTCCCGGAGCCGGGCGCGGCCCTCGGCGAACTCGGTTTGTCGGAGGCGGAACCCCCGTCCCCACTCGATCCACCATCCGGTTGCGCATTCCGCACTCGTTGCCTCCGTGCCCACTCACGTTGCGCTTCTGAAGTTCCGCAGTTGCGCGAGATCGTTCCCGGTCGTCGAGTGGCATGTCACAGTCCGCTGATCGAACCTTGATTCTCAAAGAAGGCATACGATGAACGAACGCAACTTCGGACCTGATTTCCTCTGGGGTACAGCGACCTCTGCATACCAGATCGAGGGAGCCTGGAACGCGGACGGCAAGGGGCCGTCGATCTGGGACGACCACGCACACAACGGCATGCGGACTCCGGACGGTACCGACGGGGATACCGCGTCGGGTCACTACCACTACCTCGCCGAGGATCTCGACCTGATCGGCGATCTCGGCGCCAAGATCTACCGGTTCTCGATCTCGTGGTCGCGGGTGCTGCCGGAGGGCACAGGGAAGGTGAACGCGGCCGGACTGGACTTCTACGACCGTCTGGTCGACGGACTGGCCGAACGTGGTGTGCGTGCGGCACCGACCCTGTATCACTGGGACCTGCCCAGCGCACTACAAGCCTGCGGCGGATGGATGAATCGCGACGTCGCAGAGTGGTTCGCCGACTACGCCGGTGTCCTCGCCGACCGTCTCGGAGACCGTGTAGCGCAGTGGATCACTCTCAACGAGCCTATGGTGCCGACGCTGGCCGGTTACGTGATCGGGGCGTTGCCGCCGCACCAGAAGCTGGGCCGTGAAGGGCTGGCCAGTATCCACCACATGTTGCTCGCGCACGGACAGGCAGTCGAGACTCTCCGAGCCGGATCGGTGGTAGGTCAGGTCGGCACTACGCTGTCGCTGTCGGGAGTCGAGGCGGCCAGTGACGGCGCCGATGATGTGGAGGCCGCACGCAGGGCGGCGCACTTCGGAGAGTCCCTCTTTCTCGACCCGCTGCTGCACGGTCGCCACATCTCGGAACTCGACAGGGAGCTGCGCGCGCAGAATGTGGTGAAAGACGGCGACATGGAGACCATCTCGTCACACCTGGACTTCCTCGGTGTCAACTGGTATGCGACGATGGGTGCCGTCGCACCACGTAATGCGCACCGGTACACCGAGAACGTGCCGGAGGCTGCCCGGGTCTTCATGTCGTCGAACCCGGACCTCGAACGTTTCGGGTTCGCTGTCGTACCGATTCCGGGGCGCGCGTGGGGCGGCAGCCACCGCCAGATCACTCCGGGCGGACTTGGGCGCCTGCTGCGCTGGATCGACGGCCACTATCCGCAGCATCCGCCGCTGATCATCGGGGAGAATGGGCTCGGATTGGTGGATGGGGGCGGCCCGGACGGTCCGTTCGACGACATTGTGCGCGTAGAACATGTCGATGCGGTGCTCGACGATCTGGCGGACGTCATCGCGTCGGGTATCGACGTGCGCGGCTTCTATATCTGGTCCTTGATGGATAACCTCCAGTGGAACGCCGGCTACACCCAGCGGTTCGGGCTGGTGCACGTGGACACAGAGACCCTGGTGCGGACCCCGAAGACCTCGTACCGGTGGTACCAGCACATCGTGGGGGACAACCGATGACCGCGAGTGTGAGGCCGTCGTCGCTGTCGGTGGACCTGACCGCAGCGCCGTTCCACCTCGGTGCCGACGACGTGGAATGGGTGCACGCTACGATCGATTCGATGAGCCTGCCCGAGAAGATCGGGCAGCTCTTCGTCAGCCACAGTGCACACCTCGACCAGGCGGCCCTCGACCGTCTGGTCGACGAGTTCCACGTAGGTGGAATTCGGCACCACACCGCATCCGCGGTCGAGGTGGCTACGGCGGTGCGGCGAGTGCAGCAGCGGACGAAGGTTCCGCTGTTGGTCGCGGCGAACATCGAAGCCGGTGGCGATGCGACAGTGACCGAGGGCACCCGCGTCGGCACTGCCCTGCAGTGCGCGTCGTCCCCGGACCTGAGCGCAACGCGCCGTATGGCTTCGGTTGGAGGATCAGAATCGGTTGCAGTGGGGTGTAATTGGTCTTTCGCCCCGGTCGTCGATGTGCACTACAACTGGCGGAGCACGGTAGTCGCCTCCCGCGCTTTCGGGGACGATCCCGCCGTGGTTGTCGAACACGCGCAGGCCTACGCAGCCGGCATACGCGAAGGCGTGGGAGGGCGTCCGATGGCACTGTGCGCCAAGCACTTCCCGGGAGACGGGGTGGATGAGCGGGATCAGCACATGGTAACCTCCGTCAACACCATGACGGTGCCCGAGTGGGAAGCCGGTTTCGGCAACATCTATCGCACCATGATCGACAACGGCATCGCTTCGATCATGATCGGACACATCGCGCTGCCTGAGTACTCGCGCAAACTGCGGCCCGGTATCGATCGGATCCGGCCGGCGACCATTGCTCCGGAGCTGACCGACGACCTACTTCGCGGCGAGCTGGGATTCAATGGCCTCGTTCTCACCGACGCCACGCACATGATCGGGTTCACGTCCGCGCTGCCCCGGCACGAGCTGCTTCCCGCTGCGATCAACGCGGGTTGCGACATGCTGCTCTTCTTTCGGGATCCGCTGGAAGACCTCGAGATAGTGCGAACGGCGGTGCAGACGGGGGTGATCAGTGCCCGGCGGCTCGACGTCGCGTTGCAGCGGATCCTGGGACTCAAGGCGTCACTCGGGCTCCACCGTGCTCGAGCCGCGGGCACCCTGGTCCCCGATGACGACGCGCACGCCGTTATCGGTTGCGCCGCGCACCGCAAGATTGCGGCCGACGTCGCAGACCGAACAGTGACGCTGGTCCGAGATACCGGCGTGCTGCCGCTCGATACGACGACCCACCGCCGCGTCAGGCTGATCTTCCCCCCGGATCTCCTGCGCTACGGTGCGCCGCCCGCCTATCGGGAGACCATGCGATCGGAACTCGAGGCAGCAGGCTTCGAAGTGGAGGACTACCCGCAACCCTTGCCGACGTCGTTCGAGGAGCTGCTCGACCACGTCGGTGCCGTCAACAGCGAGTTCGCGCAGTCCTGCGACGCTGCGATCGTCGTGGCCGGGTTCCATGGCATCGGCAGACAGGCGTCCGTCCGTCTCGCGTGGTCCATGCCGTTCGGTCCCGAGATGCCCTGGTATGCGGTCGAGGTCCCGACCGTCTTCGTCTCGCTTGGGCTACCGAACCATCTCGTGGATGTGCCGATGGTTTCGGCTTTCATCAACGCCCACTCACCGACACCTGAGGTGATCCGTGCGGTTGTTCAGAAGATTCTGGGTCGCAGTGAATTCCACGGTACCCACAACGACAAAGTGTTCTGTGGACTCACCGAAATCCTCTGAACTGGGCCATGCCCGAGGCATGGTTTCAGATTCGTGAGGGTTCCAACTGTCGGAGTTCTGGTCGAAGCCCCATGCATCGGCCGCAGAAGCGGAACGTCTGGGCAACCGTGCGGAGAATCAACGCGTCGCAGCTGAACGCTACCGCGCGGAATTGGACGAGGAGGTGGAGCGCGCGAACAAGCTGGATCCGTCGGTCCGCGACGGCAGCAGTGTCAGCCGGACCTCACGAACCCTCCAGTCGGTGTGACAACAGTCACATGCGCTCGCCTACCGAGCCTGTGAACTGCCGTTATCTCAGGCTTGCGCGAGCTGTGAACAATTCCGGGGCGATCCGTGCAACTTTCCATGGACTCGGACCCTCTCATCTTCGCGACACACCAACGGCGAAAGAGAGCAGTGCGATGACAAGTGGGTCTTCCACATCCGGCAGCGATCCCGTGATCCTCGACGAGTACACGCTCGAGGACGGCACCCGGGTTGTGGACGTCGATACCGACGGCGACGGCGGAGTCGACCTGTCGGCACTCGACACCGACGGCGACGGTACTTTCGAAACCCAGGTCGAGGACACCGACGGTGACGGCCAGATCGATCTGATTGCCACCGACACAGATGGTGACGGTTACATCGATGCGGTTGCCGGTGATCTAGACGGAGACGGTCGGTTCGACGCCGCTGCTTTCGATGTGGACGGCGACGGTGAAGTGGACGCGGTCGTGGATCTGCACAGCGGTGCGGTCGACTACGACGGTGACGGCGTCGCCGATGATCACATCGACGTCTCCGGTTTCGACTACGCCGCTCCGGACGACAACTCCTCCGCAGATCTCGTCTGATCCGCAGTCACCTTCGGCTGCCCGACGCCTCGAGTTGCCACCCCGACGCCTCGTCACGCTGGCGCCAGAACTCGGCGAACCGGCCGCCAGAAGCGAGTAGATCGTCGACCGTGCCCTCCTCGACCACGCGGCCCTGCTCGAGGAACACGACGCGATCGGCGGTGCGAATACTCGCCAGACGGTGCGCGACGATCACGCGGGTGCGCGGGGTCGGGTCGTCCGTCAACGCCCGCACGATCGCGGTTTCGTTCTCGGTGTCCAGTGCGCTGGTGGCCTCGTCGACGAGTAGGAGCGGCGACGGCTTGAGCAGGGCACGCGCGATGGACACGCGTTGCTTCTCGCCGCCCGACAGCGCACCGCCGCCCTCACCGACGCGGGTGCTCCATCCGTCGGGGGAGCGCGCAATCACGTCGTCGACCTGCGCAAGCGCGACAGCTGCGCTGAGCGCGGCGTCGTCGGCGTTCGGGTCGCCGACACGGATGTTCTCGCGGATCGTGCCGTCGAACAGATAGGGATGCTGGAATACCACGCCGGCCAGAGTGCTCCGTGAGATCGGATCCAGAGTGTCGGCGTCGACACCGTCGACGAGTATCCGTCCCGTGCGGGGCTCGTGTAGACCGGCGAGAAGCGAGAGGATGGTGCTCTTACCGGAGCCGGACGGCCCGACGATCGCGGTGGTGGTGCCGGCCTCGAAGGTGAGGTCGATGCCGTCGAGTACGGGCCGCTCCTCGCTGTTGTACCAGAATCGAATGTCCTGCAGCTTGATTCGGGGTGCCCTTCCGGTGATGGTGCAGGTGCCGTCGTCGTCGGTGACGGGGGCGTCGAGGACGGCACGTATGCGGCGCAGAGTGGTCAACGACGATTCGACACCGCTCGTGAGATCGCTCAGGGTGGTGAACGGGTCGAGATAGCGGACGATGACGACGATCAATGCGATCGCCTCGGCGACGTCGAGGTCGCCGCGCACCGTGAGCACTGCCGCCGTGCCGGCCAGGATCACGAGCGCGAGTTGGGTGGCGACGCTGAAGAGGATTTGTCCCGGGATCTGCATGAGCAGCAGTCGTACGGTCGCGGAATGCTGACGGTCCAGTGCCTCGCCCGCGTGGCTGCGGTTGGGTTCGGTGCGGCGTGCCGCGCGCAGGGCCGGCTGGGTGCGGGCGAACTCGACGATCCGTTCGGTGAGTACAGCATTGGCGTCGGCTGCGGCACGGTCGGCACTACGACCGAACCGGGCCGAGAGCAGGAAGGCACCCAGCAGGATGGGCACACCGGCGAGCGCAGCGACCCCGAGTATCCAGTTGATCGGTAGCAACGCGATCGCGATCGCGAGGGGTAGCAGTATCGCGCTCAGAATCGGGGTGACCAGATACACGATGAGTCCGACGAGATCCGGCCCGGTGGCCGCGATGGCTTGGCGGTTGGTGGCGGTGTTCTCGCCGGTGAACCACGTCAGCCGGATTCGTGCAGTGCGCTCGGCTATTTCGTTCTGGGCATGGTTGAGCAGCCCGAAGCCCAGATCGAATCCGAGCCGGGACACGATCGTGTCGACGATCCAGCCGGCGACTGTGACGCCGGTGAGCGCACCCAGCCACGGCCACGCCTCGGATGGCGCGGAACCGAACAGGGCGCCGACGAGCGGCACCAGCAGCACCACACCGGCAGCGCGAAGCACGACGCTGACGACGGTGAGAAACACATGGGTGGTGACAGCGCGGCGGCTGCCGGGTGGCAGCAGTGTGAGCAGTGTGCGGATCATCGGGCCGGCTCCTGGTCTGCGTCGGCGTGGACGAGTTCGTTCGACGTGAAGGATCCTGCATCCCACATCTTCTTGTAGCGGCCTCCGGCTGAGAGCAGCTCGCTGTGGGTACCGGTTTCGGCGATGCGGCCGTGGTCGAGCACCACGATCCGGTCGACGTCGACGATGGTGTGCAACCGGTGTGCGATCACCAGCACGGTGCGCCCGGCAGTGAGCCGGCTCAACGCCTGCTGGACGAAGTACTCCGATTCGGGGTCGGCGAAGGCGGTGGCTTCGTCGAGGACGAGGATTGGGGTGTCGGCGAGGATGGCACGTGCGATTGTGATGCGTTGCCGTTCGCCGCCGGACAACTGTGGATTTGCGTCGAGCACAGTTCCGTACCCGTTGGGTAGTTGCAGGACGCGGTCGTGGATGTGCGCGGCCCGCGCCGCAGACTCGATCTGCTCATCGGTAGCGTCCGGTACTGCTAGTGCAATGTTCTCGCGCACCGTACCTTGCACGAGCTGGGTGTCCTGGAAGACGAACCCGACATGTTGATAGAGCGCATCGGCGTCGAACTCGCGGATGTCGCGACCGAAGACGCGGATGGTGCCGTCGTCGATGTCGTGGAATCGGGCCAGCAGCGACGCCATGGTGGACTTGCCGGAGCCGGACTGGCCGACGAGCGCGGTGATCGTTCCGGCTTCGAGCGTGAGTGAGACGCCGTCGATCACGGGTACCCCAGGCCGATAGGAGAAGCGGACACTGTCGAAGTCGACTGCGGCGGTGGGGTGGCCCGACACCGCGGAGGAGTTCTCGTGGGTGCACAGTTCGGGCTCGTCGAGGGCGGTGCCGACCCTGCGGGCGGCGAGCATTCCGTCACGGAGTCCGCCGACACCGTAGCCGAGGCCGAGAAGCCGGGCCCCGAACGTGGTACCCAAGAACAGGAACGGTAGCAACGCGGTGGGTGGCATACTGCCGGAGGTGATGAGGACAGTGCCGGCGGCGGTGATGAGCAGCAGGAAGGTTGCGGGTCTGGTCGACAGGTCCATGAGCGACTTCTTGCCGCTGAACGGGCGTTGCCAGCCGTCGAGGAATTCGATGTACTCCCGCAGTCTTGCACGGAACGTGGAGGCGGCTGCTCCGCCGAACACGCGGATCACCGGTTGCCCCTCGAGGTAGGCACCGGCCTCGGAACTCATGCGATCGGCCCAGCGCATCGCCTGCCCGGTCTTGTTACCGGACTGAACCAACATGATGCTCATCGTCACGATATAGACGAGGATCGGCACGAACATCAGAAGTGCCAGCCGCCAATCCACCGTGAACAGGTAGATCAGCACTGCAATGGGGGCTACCACCGCAGCAACAGCGTCGGTCACAGCATGTGTCACCAGGTAGTGCAATGACAGGGTGTCGTCCTGTACGAGGCGCTTCACCTGCCCGGAATCTCGGGCGCTGAACCAGCCGAGCGGCAGCTTCGCCAGCTTGCTCAGAAGTTGTTGCCGCAGGCTACGTTCGAACCGAGCGTCGACAGTGTGCAACCAGAACGACAGCGTCGCGGCGAGGAGTGTTCCGGCACCCATCAGGGCGACTGCCCAGACACCGACCGTCCACAGCTGGGATTCAGGAGCGCCGTCGAGTATGCGACGAGCCAATTCGGTGAGCAGGACGAATGGGGCGAGTTGAACAAGCGTGATCAGGGCTTGCAGCACGCCTGCGCCGGCGAGGGTGCGACGAAGGGGGTCGATCAGCCTGCCCGCGGACTGTGCCTGCCACGAACCGCGGCTGCTGCGCACGGGTTCGGGAGTCGACGGTGTGTCCTCGACGGGCGCTTCCTGCTCGGCAGGTTCGTTCGAGCGGAATGTGCCCATCGCGCGCCCGTGATACCAGTAGGCCTGCGCGTATACCTCGGATTTCGGGAATCCGAAATCGTCGCGGAGCCGCGTCCGCAGGTGTTTGAGCGCTTTGGATTCGGTTCCTGCCCAGACTTTCCAATTGGACCAGTCACGGTCTTCGATCGCCGCTGCCAGCGAGGTGGGGCTGAGCCGCGGAACCCAATGTGTGGTCATCAACGGATGGTCGGGCATCGGGATGAGAAGATCGGCGTCGTCGTGCTGTTCGAGGTACACCTCGACTGCGACATCCTGGGGGAGCACCGCGATGATGCTGCTGATCGCGGGGATCGCGGCGGAATCCCCGATCAGCAGATAACCGGCGGGAAGTTCGTCGGGCACGCTGAACGGTTTGGAGCCGAACGAGGTGATGCTGACGACGTCGCCGGCTTCTGCGCGTTTCGCCCACGCAGATGCCGGGCCCGCCGGCTCGTGCAGCACGAAGTCCACAGCGAAGGTGCCGGCGTCGGGATCGGCTTCGGCGAACGTATACCCCCGTTGATGTTCCGTATCGGGATCATCCGGGTCGGGCATCCAGAATCGTAGATACGCGGTCGGCCCGGGATCCGCATCGCCGAACAGGGTCGGGGACGTGAACCGTATGCGCAGGAAGTGTGGTGCAAGGTATTCGGTGTCGGTGACGACAGCGGTGTGGTCACGGGCTCCGAACCCGCGCATCACTGCTCCCTGAAATCCCCGTTTGGCCATCAGATCCCCATTCCGGTGGTGGTCAGATCGGCCACCACCTGCTCCAACGGCCGACCCGGTGGGGCGACCGCCACAAGACCTCGAATTGTCGCTGTGAGAACAAGTTTCACGTACTCGTCGTGGGTGAATATCGGCAGTTCACGATGGGTTGCGCCCAATTCGGTGTCGACGGCCAGTTGGTTCGTGACGTCGCGGCGCTGATCCTCGAGCCCGTCCGATCTCGTCTGTTGATTCTCGTCGGCTACCGAGTAGTTGATGGCATTTCCGGCGACCGCGCTGGACAGTGCGATGGCCACGTCGGGTGTGTACCCTCGCCGACTCAACGCGACAACCTCGTGTGTCATCAGGCGACGCCCTGCTTCTCCGCGCGGGAAGAGGGTCTGCATGTAGGTGCCGAGTCCGGGGTGGGCGAGGACGTATGCCCGCAGTTGCATCCCGAACGACAACAGGTGCTGTGTCGGGTCGTGGGTCGGGTCGTCGTGCAGGACGAGATCGCCCAGCAGGCTTTCGCCGACGACTCGTTCGAGCCCCCAGCGGCCGTCGACGTACCGGTACAGGGCGGTGGTGGACACCCCGAGTTCGGTTGCGACCGCGCTCAGGCTCAGGTGGCGCATGCCGATGCTGCGACCGACGCGAACGATGTCGTCGATATCGATCCTGCGCGTGCGTGTGCCCAGCCGAGCCACCTGCTCACTACCCCGATCCCTTGAGTTGAACCCCATAACTTAGGGGAGTCTAAGCTTCCTTTCTGGTGGTGGCAAGGGCGTGGATGGGACTCGTGAATAGAGCGCATTCGCGCCAATCATGACGCTTGACCCCCTGCCCGCAACTCATTCGGACGATGATGCAAGTTCCCGGGGGCGGGTGTGCGGGCGAGTCGAGTCAGTCGTCGATGTCGAGCTCGTCTTCGAGCGCGCGCAATCGGTCGAATGCCTCGTCCTGCAGATTCTGCTGAGCGCTTCTGTAGGCGAGCACATCCTCGCTGAGTAGGCGAGTATGCGATCCGCGCCTGTGCGCGGGCAGTGCTTCGTCTCGCACGAGCTTCATCAGTGTGGGTCGGGATATTCCCAGAATCTTCGCTGCGGTCGTGGTGGTGATTTCAGTGGGAATGCTTCCTACCGTCACTGTCCCGCCGCGGCTGACTATGTCGAGTACCTGACCGAGTACGCCGGTCAGCTCCATGGGGAGCGGGAGGGCATCGGTGTTCGGTGTGGAGAATGTGATCGTGTATTCACCGCGGCTCGACGACGTGTCGCCGGTCCCGTGGATCCGGTCGTTGAAAGCGCGAGCTTGTGCGATCTCCTCCGCGGTCAAAGACAGAACGGTCCGGTCTTCTCGCGCGATGTGCTGGGCGCTCATGGACTCGACCTCCTTGACGATTGCTGCGGGTCCGACGCTGTAACCGTAGCTACTTTCACTTATAACTGCAAACGTTAGGTGGTGGGGTCGAAGGCATTCGCGGCGGTCGGCCGCGGGCCGGCGGGTTGTCGGGAGTGGAAGTGCGGTTGTGTCGACGGCGAACAACGACGTTACGTGGAGCAGCCGCTTCCGGCGTGTGGACAACCTCCCGCACCGCCGGCCGCGGACACACCGGAGCGTCAGCGACCCCGCCCGGACGCGGTCGCGTTCGACCTTCGCCCCGGACGCCCCGATGCCACTCTCATCGCCGAATCTGCGTGGCGTCGTGCCGCACATACTGCACCGACGGCAGGAGGGGCTGATCTGCGGGCTCACCCCGAATTGCGTTCTGCCCTCGCAGCGCATCTTCGAACAAATCGCGGAATCGATGCTACATCAGATGATTTGGTGATATTTCCAGGCGTTGCTGCTGCCGTGCGTGTTCGTGCTGTGGCGGCTGGACTCGATGGCCGAGATGTCGCCTTCGAAGACCCCGAATATCGTCGAGCCGGGAGCGCGCTGGTTACCGAGGGCGCTCGCATCCGGCCCGTCGCGATCGACGGAGACGGGTTGCCGCCGCACCTGCTGGCAGACACCGATTCGGCAGTGTATTGCACTCCTACGCACCAATATCCGATGGGCGCGCGGATGCCTGTCGCGCGACGGGCCGAACTTGTCGCGCGGGCGCACGCGGCGGGCACCCTGGTGATAGAAGACGACTACGATGGCGAATTCCGGTACGACGTGTCGGCGCTCCCCGCGTTGCGCAGTGTCGACGGTGGTCGCGACTGCGTCGCATCACGCGTCGGCCCGCCCGCTCAGAGCGCGGTCGTTTTCCCTTCGGCTCGCGGCGTCACCGCTTCGAGGTTCTCGCGCATCGTGGCCAGCGTCCGTAGCACGGTCTCGTAGTCCTCGGCGGAAACGTCCTTGGACAAGATTTGCGCGGTGCGTGCCTGCGTGCGACTCATCTGCGCGAGCAGTTCGCGGCCGGCATCGGTGATCAGCATGGTGGTGGTGCCCGACTCGGTCGGCTCCAGGAGCAACCAACCCTTGTCGGTCAGCGAGGTGAGCAGTTCGTCGATTTGGCCGGAGGTGTAGAAGGCGGTCGCTTCCGCGGAGAACTGCTCCAGGGTCAGATTTGGGTCGTCCTGCGCGGTGCGCAGCGCCTGCCAGTGACCCCGGCCGACGCCGTGTGTCTTACGCAGAATCCCGTCGACGTAGCGGTGCAGGGCGTTGTCGACGGATTTGATCAGGTAGCCGAGTGGCGGCTTCTTGTTCATGCGTGTCTTCCTCTCTCACCAGGCACCCGCACAGCCGGCGCGCCACCGAGCTGGGTGTCCGGCGCTGGTGGTGGGTGCGGAGCCGTTCATGGGACACTCCTCATGTCTGGATGCGTCCTCCGGTCAGTAATCGGAGGATCTATCCGTTCAGTATACGGAGGGTGCGTCCGGATAAGTCAAGGGAGGAGCAAACATATGGCCACATCGACCGGGAGAGCGCTGCGCGTCGACGCCGCGCGCAACCGCGCGGCTGTGGTCGCCGCGGCTCGTGCGGCCTTCGCGGACCGAGGGGTCGAGGCACCCCTCGAGGAGATCGCTCGAGCGGCGGGGGTCGGCCCCGGCACGCTGTACCGGCACTTTCCCACCCGATCGGACCTGGTGGCCGCTGCCGTCGCCGATCACGTCGCGGAACTGCGCGCCGACGCACATCACCTGCATGCGGCGGAGGACCCGGTCGACGCGTTGCTGCGCTGGATCCGACTGCTGGCCGATTACGCGAGCACATATGCGGGCCTGCCCGATTCCGTGCTCGCCGCGGGACCGGACAGCGAAGGGCCGCTCGCGCACATCTGCCGCAGTCTGGAGACGCTCACCGACGATCTGGTGGCGCGAGCGCGGGTACTGGGGCGGGTACGCGCGGAGGTCGCCGGCGAGGACGTGTTCGTGATGGCCAACGCGTTGGCCTGGGCCGATGGCCACGATCCCGAGCATGCCCGCAGTGACGTGCGCTTCGACATCCTGATCCGGGGCATCCTCCAGTGAGCGCCGCGGCCTTCGCGACGCCTGGCGCGGGTGGCGTCCTCATCAGCTCGGTGGCCGGACCGGCATCACGACATAGCGCAACCCGACGGTGTCGTCGTCCGCTGATCGGATGGTCGCGGCCTTGGTGGGGCCGTTCATTGTGATCGTGACGGTGTCGGCGTGGACCGCCCCGAGTCCGTCGAGCAGGTAGCGCGGGTTGAACGCGATCGGGCCCGGGTCTCCGGTGATCTGGCATGCGAGCGATTCCTCGGCGCGTCCGTTCGAGTCGGCGCCAGCGCTGAGCTGCGCTCTGGACGTGGTGAAGCTGAGCAGAATCTGGGTTCCGCGCGGTGACAGCAACGACACTCGCTTGACTGCGTTGACGAACGCGGCGGTGTCGATGGTGGCTGTGGTGGTGCCGGTGTTGTCGAGGTAGCGCTGGTACGGGACGAAGTCGAGGTCCAGAAGGGCCAACGTGCAGTGCTGACCGGCGGTGCGCAGTCCGAGTGCGCTGTGTCCCGATCCGGCAGCGATGTGGATGTCGGTGCCGGTGAATGCCTTTGCTGCGTCGGCCAGCGTTCTGGCGGCCACGACCAGGCCGGATCGATGTGAGTGGTCGTCGATGTCAGAGGCCGGAACCCAACCGATGTCGCGGATGGCGATGCGGAACCGGTCGGTCGCGACAAGCCTGAGGAATGCGGGGTGGCGTTCGATCTTGATGCCGGTGAGCATCGGCAAGGTGTCGTCGCGCCCGGCGGCGACGACGACTTGCGCGACCGCTTCTGCGAAGTCATCGAGTGTGGTGGTGCCGGCAATCGGGGGTGTGTCGGGAAGGGCGGGGTAGTCGTCGATCGGCATGAGAGGGAGCGTGAATCGGATGTCGTCGCAGACGATATGCAGATCGGTGTCGTCGGCGCACAGGTCGATCGGTCGTGCAGCGGGAAGGGAGCGGGTGATCTCGCTGAGGAGCTTGCCGGACACGAGAACCGAGCCGGGTTCGGAGACGGTGGTCGCGGTGATCGCAGAGCGTGCGGAGACTTCGTAGTCGAACGCCGAGAGTGTCAGGGAGTCGGGATCGGCATGAATGACGACACCGGCGAGTGCCGGTACCGGAGGGCGGTTCGGGACACTGTGCTCGATGCCCGCCAACGAGCTGGCCAGCGTGTTCCGCGTGAGTCGTAGTTTCATCGCTCGTCTCCTGCGGATCGGGTACGGACTTCGAGTCGATGGAACAGCGAGCTCGCGCGGGCGTGGGCGGCCTGTTTGGAGCGGTAGCCGAATACCTGCGCGATCAGGCTCCAGTTGTGTCCGCTGTCGCTGGCTGCCCGCATCAGATCGAGTTCCAGCCGGTCCAATTCGCTGCGGGCTCCCTGCAGCATTATCGCGGCGGCGCTGAGCACCTCGAGGGACAGTTCGGAGTCACCACGGTTCGCGATGTCGAGTGCCGACCGGATCAATGCTGCGCGATCGACGTTGTCTGGCTGTGGTGGATGCTGTCGGCCGATCCACGTACGAAGGAGTGCTTCCTCGAGGCTTACCGGGTCTGTCACGCTGCGAAGCGTACAACAGTCGTCAAAAAAATTTTGACAGGTCAAAGCGGGCTGAAGGTGACGCTTCGTTCCGGGTGTGGAGAATGTGAAAAGTTGTGAGAGGACGAACGGTCGTTGCCCCTGTCCGGTTTGTTTGACCCTGCCACGGTGTGAGGCCGTAGAACGGGTGGCGTCATGTTGAGTATCGGAGATTTCGCCAGGCACGGACGAGTGTCGGTTCGGATGCTGCGCCACTACGATCTGCTCGGGCTGCTGGTGCCCGATCGGGTCGACCCCGTCAGCGGGTACCGCTTCTACGAGGTCGGTCAATTGGCGCGGCTGAATCGGATCGTCGCGTTGAAAGAGCTTGGGTTCACGCTGGACCAGGTGGGCCGGGTACTGGACGACGCGGTCACCAGCACCGACATGCGCGGCATGCTGACGTTGCGCCGCGCTGAACTCGAGCAGCGGATAACCGCAGATCGGGATCGGCTCGCGCGGGTCGAGGCGAGACTCCGGGTAATCGAAAGGGAGGGCGCAATGCCTACCGATGAGATCGTGGTGAAAGCTGTTCCGGCGATGCGGATCGCCGAGCGTAGCACCGTCGTCGCCGACTTCGCACCGGAGACGATCGGCCCGGCAGTGGGGCAACTGTTCGAGGAACTGGGCGTCGCACTGGATCGGGAACGGATCGAGTGCACCATGCCGGCGGTCTGCTACTACGACCAGCGGCCCGACGGCTCGGTGGTGGCGCACGCGGGAATGACGGTGCGCGTCGATCTCTGCGCCTCGGATGAGTTCACCGTCGTCGACCTTCCCGAGATGCCGTTGGCGGCAACACAGGTCTACAGCGGTGAGATGGAAGGCGAGCTCGAACCGCACCAGGACCTCGCGCAATGGATCGAGGACAACGGCTATCGCACAGCGGGACCCAGCCGGGATGTCACCTTGGTATGGGATACGGATGCCGGCAGATGGGTGACCGAACTCCAGGAACCCATCGCACGCGTGTGACCGCCCGGCTGCCGGAGTTCTCACGTCGGCTCGGCTCCGGCAGCCTCCTGGGTGACTGCCTACGGGTGCATCACCCGAATCCGGTCGCGAAGCCCACGGAAGTGGACTTCCAGCATATGCGCTGCCTCGACGGCATCGCCGGTCTTGATCGCATCGAGAATGGCGCGGTGCTTGGACGCAATGTCGACGAGCGGGGTTTCCGAATGTCCGATGGCTTGTTGAATTTCGCTGTACACCTGCCAGAAGACACCCATGAGCTGGGCGAGCACCTTGTTGTCCAATGGCGCGTACAGGCGGCTGTGGAAGGCCGCGTCGATGTCGGAGAAGAGCTCTCCCGCCGCAGCACGAATCTCCATTCCGGTCACCAGTTCGTCGAGATCCGCGTGATCGGCGGCGGTCATCTCCGTCATGGCCGCACCGATCAGGCCGGTCTCGAGAGCCTGACGGATATCGGCGAGTTCCATTGCCTCGCGGCCGGTGCCTTGGAGCGACAATCGACCACGGAACGTCAACCCGTCGGCGAGAGCATCGAAATTGCTGGGAGCCACGAACATTCCGAATCCGTGACGAATCTCCACCACGCCCAGGGCCTGCAACACCTTCAGGGCCTCCCGCAGCGTGTTTCGGCCGACGCCCAGTTCGTCGGAGAGCTCCGCCTCCGTGGGCATCGGATCGCCGGGAACGAGCCGTCGTTCGAGGATGAGGTTCATGATGTCCGTCTGAAGTGCTCGCATGCGGTTCTGTGCGCCGTAACGAGCGCCATGTGAGCCAGTGCGTACAGACATCGATTCCCCTTTTCCGAGACGAGTGTCAACCATCCTATGTCCGGTCGTGCTCTCCACCGGATCACCCCACTTCGGCGGTACGTTGCAGCAGACTCGGTGCCGCGCCCAGCAGCTTCGCGGTGTACGCGTCCGAGGGATTGTCGAAGACTTCCTCGGCGGTTCCCTGCTCCACGATGCGCCCGGCGTTCATCACGACGATCGTGTCGGATACGTACCGCACCGTCTGGATATCGTGCGAGATGAAGACCATCCCGAGGCCGAGCCTGGCCTTGATGTCGCTGAGCAGGTTCAGGATCTGCGCACGCACCGACACATCGAGCGCCGAGGTCGGCTCGTCCGCAACGATCACATCGGGTTCGAGCGCCAATGCGCGGGCAATGGCCACACGCTGACGCTGACCACCGGAAATCTGGCTGGGGATGACTTCCAGAGCCGACAGCGGTAGCCCGACGAGACCCACCAACTCGCGCACTCGGGCGGCTCGGGCCGCACGCGTACCGATGCCGTGGACGTCGAGGGGATCGGTGAGGATGTCGGCAACCGTCATCCGCGAGTTGAGCGCGGTGGCCGGGTCTTGGAAGACGATCGAGATTGCGCGCCCGAACTCCTTCCGTACGGCTGCCGTCCGAACCAGTGCACTGCGGCCACGGAAGAGCACATCCCCGGACGTTGGCTTCTGGAGTCCCACCATGACTTTCGCCAGTGTGGATTTTCCGCACCCGGATTCGCCGACGATACCGATCGTCGTGCCCCGCTCGACAGCGATGCTGACATCGTTGACGGCATGCACGGTTCCGGGCCGGAACAGCGATCCCGAGCGCGTCTTGTGGATCACATGAATGTTCTTCAGTTCCAGGATCGGTGGTTCCTCGACCTGCTGACCGACTGATATCACGGCACTGTCTCCAATTCCGGTCGGGCGAGTTCGGACGAGGCGGACTGGTTCGCGAACCAGTGTTCGGTACCGTCGACACGAACCATCTGGGGCTTCCGATTCGGATCCGCATCCGGGCGCGTCGAACGCTCCGCGAATCGGTCGCCCGGAGCGAAATTACCGGGTGAGGGCACGGTTCCCTGAATCTGATGAAGTCGCGGCGCCTCGTCTTCGATCGACAGCACGGCTCCGAGAAGGCCCTGGGTGTACTCGTGGCGAGGATCGGCGAGTAGATCGCTGGTGGGTGCCGACTCCACGACCTGACCGGCATACATCACAGTGATCTTGTGTGCCAGCGACGCAACCAAGGCCAGGTCGTGGCTCACGAACACCATCGCGAACCCGAGCTTGTGGCGCAGGTCGTTGAGCAAGTCCACAACCTGGGCCTGAACGGTGACATCGAGCGCTGTCGTCGGTTCGTCGGCGACGATCAACCGCGGGCTGCGGGTAAGGGCCATGGCAATGAGCACGCGCTGACGTTGCCCACCGGACAACTCGTGCGGGTAGCTGGCGAGCGTGCGGACGGGATCGAGCCCGACGAGTTCGAGCAGGTCCGTCGCTGTGCGCGTGCCGCCGCGTTTGGTGAGCTGCTTGAACTGCGTGCGGATCAGCATGGCCGGATTGAGGGAGCTGAGCGCGTCCTGGTAGATCATCGCCATGTCGTGCCCGCGCAGCCGGTTGCGCTCGCGGCTGCCGAGATCGAGGACATTGACGCCGTCGAACAGGATTTCACCGGTAACCACCGCGGTCTTGGGCAGCAACCCCATGATCGCCAGCGAGGTGAGCGATTTGCCGCAGCCGGATTCGCCGACGAGGGCCATCGTCTCGTGCGGGCGGACGGTGAAGCTCACGTTGTCGACGATCGCCGTGTCGCCGTAACGTTCCGGGAACCGGATCGTGAGGTTACGAACCTCGAGAAGGGGCTCGGCATCGCCGCTGTAGACCAGCCGATCGGAACGGCTCCGTTCGGTGTCGGCGAGAATCTTCAAGTGGGCTTCGAGGGGCGTCGGGTCTGCGGTGTCGTTCAGCACGTCCGGCACGACACTGGTGACGTCCTCGTCGATCAACGTCGACGCATCCGCCGGAATAGCCGCAGCTTCGTCTTCGAGGAGCAGTTCGTTGGAGGTCTCCTCCGCGGCAGCGGTCTGTGCTGCTTCGAGCGCCGACGCCGACCGCTTGCTCTTCTTCAGACGCGGATCGGCCATCGCGTCGGTGAGACCTTCGGCGAGGACGTTGAGAGCGAGCACCGTCGCCAGGATCAGCAGACCGGGGAACACCGTTGCCCACCAGCCTCCGAGGAAGACCATGTTCTTCCCGTCGGCAATCACCGATCCCCAGGACGGATCCGGCGGGCTGACACCGGCGCCGATGAACGACAGGCTGGCTTCGAGCACGATGGCGTCGGCGACCATGACGGTGCAGAACACGAGCACCGGGGCCGCGCAGTTCGCCACGACGTGCTTGATGACGATGTGCGATGTTCGCGCACCGATGACCTTCTCGGCCGCAACGTAGTCCTCGCCGTACTGGGCGAGCACATTCGCGCGGACGACGCGGGCAACCATCGGGGTGTAGAGGAACGCGATGGTGACGATCAGAACGGGGATCGAACCGCCGAACGCCGCGACGAGAACGGCAGCGAGTGCGATACCGGGGAATGCCATGACCACGTCGAGCATCCGCATGATGGCTTCGTCGATGGCTTTCCGGCTGGTCGCCGCAATCGAGCCGATGAGTGCGCCGGCGCACAACGCGAGGAAGGTGGAGCCGAGACCGATGGTCAGCGACCACCGTCCGCCATACAGCAATCGGCTGAACAGGTCTCGTCCGAGGCTGTCCTGACCGAACCAGTGTTCGCTGCTGGGGCCTGCGGTGCCCACCGCCTGCTCGAGCGGGCTGTACTGGACGATCACCGGCGCGAACAGGCACGCGAGCACGATGATGCCCAGCACTGCTATCGACAGCCAGGCCGACAGCGAGAAGCGGGTGAAGCTGGTTCCGGGACGCGACAGCTTCTCGGTGAGTCTTCTTCTGATCATGCTGCGCTCCGGAGTCGTGGATTGACGAGCAGGTACAGGATGTCGACCGCGAGGTTGACGACGACGAAGCCGACCGCGATGACGATGACGACTCCCTGCACCACAGCCGGGTCACCGTTGGTGACTCCGTTGATCATGAGCTGGCCCATGCCGGGTAGCCCGAAGATCTGCTCGATGACCACGGCGCCGCCGAGGAGGTAGCCGATTCGCAGACCCAGCACGGTGAGCGGGTTGATCAGGGCGTTGCGCAGGACGTTTCGGCCGATCACCACGGGGTACGGCAATCCGCTGCCGATCGCCGTGCGCACGTAGTCCTTGTCCAGTTCTTCGACCATGGAGGTGCGGATGATACGAGTGAGCTGCGCAGACACCGGCAGCGACAGTGACAGCGCGGGCAGTGCCATGTAGAGCAGCCACTGGCTCACCGAGTCGTTCGGATTGACATAACCGCCGGTGGGAAACCAGCCGAGTTGCACCGCGAGATACTGGATCATCAGCAGCGCCAGCCAGAACGAGGGTGCAGCCACCCCGCCGAGCGAGATCACGCGGATCACCTGGTCGGGCCAGCGGTCGCGGTACAACGCACTGGTGACACCGAGGATCAGCGAGATCACGATGGCGATGATCAGCCCGAGAACCGTCAGCTGAACGGTCAACGGCAACGCAGTGGAGATCGAATCCCACACCGGTGCACCGGAAATCAGGCTGTCGCCCATGTCGCCACCGAGTAGATCGGTCACGAAGTGCACGTACTGCAGCGGCAGCGGATCGAGAAGTCCGTTCTGCTCCTTGAACTGCTGCAACTGCTCTGCGGTCGGATTGCCGCCGTTGAACGCCGCGGTTGCGGGATCGGTGGGGGCGAACTGCATCACGATGAACACGAACGCGATGATCCCGAGTATCAGGGGAATCAGTATCAGCACCCGTTTGATCAACATCGGGAGGACTCTGGCCATCGGAGGATCTCTCAGTTGTCGGAAGATGTGCCGCGCGCGCCGGCGCTAGGCGGGCGTCGTCTGGAGCAGGTTGACGCCGGGGTACGGCAGAGGCGTGACGTTCGAGACCTTCTGCGGATCCCACGCTGTCAGCAGTTCTTGGTGCAGGACGGGGTAGTAGACCGCATTTTCGGCGATCTGATCGAGGTAGGACTGCACGAGGGTACTGCGCTTGGCGGGGTCGGTTTCGCGGGTCGCCTCGTCCATGGTCGCGTAGATCCGCTGCGCCTCGGGGCTGTCGTCCCACTTGGCGTAGGTCTTGGTCCACAGGCCACCACTGCTGTACGTATAGCGGACCAGCAGGTCGACGTCGCTACCGAATGCCTGCGGGTTGGACGTGCCCGTCGCTACCTGGAACTTCTGGCCGCTGTTGAGCTTGCTGATCATCGCGCTGGTGTCCTGCGGTTCCAGGGTTGTGTTGAGCCCGACCGCATCCCAGGACTCTTTGATGGTCGGCAGGCAGTCGGCGAGCCAGCTGACGTTCGTGGACAGCAGGGTCACGTCCATACCGTCGACGCCGGCCTCTGCGAGAAGCGCGCGAGCCTTGTCCGGATCGTAGGAGTACACCGTCGAGGCTCGGGCGTAGTCGGGGTTGCTTTCGTAGAGGTAGCTGGTAGCGGGAGCGGCCCTGCCTCCGAGGGCGATCTCGATCATTCTCGGGGTGTTGATCGCGTAGAACATCGCCTGCCGGACGCGGACGTCGTCGAACGGGGCTTGGGTGGTGTCGAACAGCAGGTACATCAAGTTCATGCCCTGATTGCCCTCGACGGTGCGTCCACCGGAGGTGAGGGTGGAGACGTTCGCGACGGGAATGTTGTCGGCGAGTTGTGCGCCGGCGCTGGCGCCCGAAATCCGTGCGATCCGCGACGAGGTATCGACGATCGACAGCCAGTTCATCGTCGAGAAGTTGGCGGGCCGCGGGCCGTTGTACGCGTCGTAGGCTTCGAACGCCGTGTTGCTCTTGGGAGTGTGACTCGTGAGCTTGTACGGACCGGAGCCGACGACGAGGGTGCCGGACTTGGCGTCTTCCCAGTGTCCGTCGAAGACATGCTTGGGCATGATCTTGGCAATCGAAAGTCGCTGGGCGGCAGCACTGAACGGGTAGTGGAAGTTCAGTGTCACGGTCTGATCGTCGACCTTGGTGACCGACTGCAACCACGGGGAGAAGAACGAGCGGATCAGCACGTTCTCCTGGGGGTCGAGAATGCGCTCGAAGGTGAAGACGACGTCGTCGGCTGTCACCGGCGTGCCGTCGTGCCAGGTGGCGCCATCTCGGAGCGTCATCGTCCAGTTGGAGGCAGTGGTGTCGGTGGGTACGGTCTGGGCGAGCGCTGCGTACGTCTCACCGGTCACCGGGTCGTTCTCGAGCAGGCCCTCGTAGACATGGTTGATCGCGGCCATGAGGAATCCCGACGCGGTCTGTGTCGGATCGAAGCTTTGGTCGTTTCCGTAGCCGATCGCGGTGGTGAGATCGCCGGTGCTCGACGCGCCACCGACCGTGGAGGTCGACGACGGGCCGCCCCCGCAGGCTGCGAGCGTTGCAGTGATGCCTGCCGCAGCTCCCAGCAGGCCGGTGTATCTGAACAGGTCGCGACGGGTGAACGCGGAGCTCAGTGGGCGTTCGTTCTTCAAGGCGGCCTCCAAGGCGGGGGAGCAGGACCGGGTGAATCCACGGTAGACGGGGGATGTCCTACGTTCGACGTCCGATGTTGCGTAACTTACATCTCGGAACGGTGCTCGTCTAGAGAATCGTGCGAACTCGAGGTTCGCCGGACCGGGCCCTCCCGGTGTTCCAGCCGGAGATCGGGCTATTGACCTGCGAAAATGACGACCATGCTACCGGAGCTGGATTGACGACCGGCCTCGCTGAACGTATAACATAGGACATCCCTTATCCAATCTATGGAGACTTCATGAGCCGATACGACGTCGGTGTGATCGGTTGCGGATTCTTCGGTAGCTCCCTTGCCCGCGAGTTTGCTGCACATCCACGGTTCGAACTGACGATGCTGTGCGACCAGGACGCCGGTAGGGCGCGGGAAGTCGCAGCCGAGTTCTCCGCAACCCCGACCGAGGACCACAACGAGGTGGCGACCCACCCGGACCTGGACCTGGTCGTCGTCGCGACACCCAATCACGCCCACACCGAACCGGCCCTCGCTGCCTTGGCGCGCGGGAAGGCCGTGTTCGTGGAGAAACCCCTCGCGGTGGACCTCGCCGATGCCCGCGCAATGCTCGCGGCCGCCGACGTCAACAGGGTGCCGTTGATGGTCGGGCACATCATGCGCATGATGCCGGGCGTCCGACGCATGGCAGACCTCGTTCGCTCAGGGGACCTGGGCGCCGTTGCTGCCATCGACGCCTCCCGCTCCCGCTGGATCGACACCGACGGAGCCGACCCGCACTGGTGGAAGCTCGACAAGAGTCGCACCGGCGGGGAGCTGACCCATGAAATCCACGAACTCGACCTCGTGTGCTGGCTCGGCGGCGAGGTGAGCGCGGTGGCGAGCATCGCCACCGCTGACGACGGCTTCCGGGATACCCTCGTCTCCTTCGCCGGGGGCGCACTCGGCCGGCATACGATCTCGACACGGTCGCACGTGTCCACCTGGGAGCTGACGATCAACGCCGCAGCAGGGGCGCTGCACGCCGATTTCCACACCGGGCAGGTCACCCGACTGCGGGGTGGTCAGGTCGAAGACACGTGGCCGATCTTCGACGTGGCCGCCGAGAACGAGTCCTTGATCGAGTCCGCCACCCGAACACAGAAGTACAACTCGGGCAGTGGGGGAAGCTCGCTCTGGATGCAGGCAGCCATCCGCCACGAACTCGAGGAAATAGCGGAAGTCCTCGATGGAGCAGTCGCGGCCGACTCGCCGTTGATGCAGGCCCGTGAACGCGCCCTCGTCGTCGCCGATCAGGTACGACGCGGAGGTGGAGAACCGGCCGCTCTGTCGGTCGGTGCACTGTCAGCGGGCGTCCGATGACCGTGCGGGTTGCCGTGATCGGAAGCGGTGGCATCGCCCGCGACCACGTGAGCGCCCTCGCCGCGATCCCCTCCGCCGAGGTCGCCTACGTCTACGGAAGTGACCTCGCCCGCGCGGCATCGGTTGCCGCGCTGGCCCCGGGGGCGAAGGCAAGCGTCGATCTCGGCAGCATCCTCGCCGACCCGTCGATCCATGCCGTCGACGTCGTGGGCGCCACTCCCGACCACGCACCCGTCACCATCGCGGCCGGACGCGCCGGAAAGCATGTGCATGTGGAGAAGCCGGCCGCTTTGACGGTTGCCGACTTCGACACCATGGTCGACGCCACCGCAGGCACCTCGCTGATGGTCGGGCAAACGGTGCGTTTCCAGCCGTCGATCACCTCGATCGGCGAATCGGTCGGCCGGGGCGTCGTCGGTGATCCCCGTCTGATCCATCTCAGCTGGTACACCGGGCACGTGTGGCCGGGCGGCTGGCGCGGCTGGCAACACGACAAGGCCCGCTCGGGAGGGCACCCGGTACACAACGGAACCCACGCTCTCGATCTCGTGACCTGGTTGATCGGCCGCCGCCCGGTCCGGGTCTTCGCCCGTAGCTTCCCGACTTTCGCGGCGGGCATGCCTGTCCACGACAGCTTTCATCTCACCGTCCGGTTCGAGGACGATTCCCTGGCAATGATCGAATTGGCCTACGCACTACCGCAGTCGGGAAAAATGGTGCGACGGATCGTCGTCTCGGGGACGAACGGAACGCTCGCACACGACACCGGCGACGACCCCGGTCTGATGACCGACACTGTCACGGCCCCGCCGTCCTCGATCGAAGATGCGATGACGCACCAGATGCGCCACTGGATCGGCACTCTCGACGGTTCCGCGACCCCGATTGTGGAGAACTGGCAAGTGCGGGCAGCTCTCGCTGCAGCGGTCGCCGCCCAGGAATCACTCGAGACCGGCCGCGCTATCACGATCGAAAGGCAGCCATGACGGTCATCCGGATCGGATTCGCCAGCGGAGTGCGGCACGCCGGTTCCTATGCGGAACTGCTGCGCTCGGACCCGCACGTGGAACTCGTCGCGGTTGCCGATGAACCCTCGGCTCCCGGCTGGGTACGCGACGACGGCGCAGCGATGGCGGCCGCCGCCGGCATTCCCTGGATCGACGACCTCGCCGATCTGCTCGATCCCGAGCGGATCGACCTGGCGATCATCTGCAGCGAACCGACCCGGCACGCCCGCCTTGCAGTTGCGGCATTGAACGCGGGACTCGATGTCCTCGTGGACAAGCCGGTGGGGGTCGACGAGGCCGAAGCGGCAGCCGTTGAGCACGCCGCCGAGGCGAACGGGCGAATCTGCACGGTGGTGAACCGCACGCATTCCCCGGCCCTGCGGCGTCTGCGTCGCTGGATCGACGCGGGGAATCTGGGTCTGCCGCGCCATGTGGACATCGAATTCCTGGCAAGCGGAACACATTTTGCCACGTCGGTCGAGCGTCCCGAACTGGTGGTCGATCCCGCGCTCTCCGGTGGGGGCGAAGTAATGAACTTCGCCGGCTACGCAGCCGACTATCTGCGCTACCTCACCGGTCTCGACGTCACCGAAGTCCACGCCGAGACGAGCACTCTCTACGGTGGCGCACACGCACAGTACGGCGTCGAAGACACCGCGCTGATCTCGCTTGCGCTCGAACACGGAGTCACAGCTACCGTCACTGTCGGAAGGATCCCTGCAGCACCGGGTTTCGGTGCCAATGCCGCAACAGTTAGAGTGCTCGGCTCGCACGGGTACGCAAGCAGCGACGACGACAAACCCGCGGTGACCCATTTCGGTACCTCCGGGAACGTGCACGCCCTCCCCATCGGTGGCTACGGCTCCGACAACGCCGTGTCCAGCTTCCTCTCGCACCTGCTCGATCGTCTCCCTACCCGCACTCGGCCGGACTACACGATGTCCGACGCGCGAGCATCGATGCGCGTCATCGACGCCGCGTACCGCTCTGCCGCGTCCGGGCAACCGGAGTCCCTGTCGTAGCGCGCCCCACACCCCGAACCCGACAACAGCACCAGGAGAGCCCATGACCACCTTCAGCGGAATCGTGCCACCGATCGTCACACCACTGACCCTCGACGGCGACGTGGACACCGCATCGCTCGAACGTCTGCTGTCGCTGCAGATCGACGCCGGCGTCGACGGACTGTTCATCCTCGGCTCCTCCGGTGAGGTCGGCTATCTCACCGATGCCCAGCGCGCACAGATCGTCCAGACCGCTATCGGGCACGTCGGCGGGCAGGTGCCGGTCCTCGTCGGTGTGAACGACATGACCACCAACCGGGTCGTTGCCGTCGCCGAACAGGCACGCGAGGCCGGAGCAGACGCGATCGTCGCTACCGCACCGTTCTACGCACTCACCGATGAGGCCGAAACGGCAACGCACTTCCGTACCATCCATGCGGCAGTGGACCTTCCGTTGTTCGCCTACGACGTACCCGTCCGCGTACACAGCAAGCTCGACACCGCAATGCTGGTGGCTCTCGGTCGTGAAGGCGTCATAGCAGGCGTCAAGGATTCGAGCGGTGACGATGTCAGCTTCCGGATGCTGCTGCGCCGGTCGGCCGATCTCGAGAACTTCGCAGTCTTCACCGGCCACGAGGTAGTGGTCGACGGATGCCTGCTCATGGGTGCCGCGGGCGCGGTCCCGGGCCTGGCCAACGTCGACCCTCACGGCTACGTACGGCTGTGGCGAGCTGCTCGGGCAGGTGACTGGGCCACCGCCAAGGCCGAGCAAGACCGCCTCGCCGATCTCTTCACCATCGTCGACGCGCCCGCCCCGGGCCGTGTCAGCGCCGGCGCCGCGGGCCTCGGTGCATTCAAGACGGCGCTGGCGCTGCGCGGTGTGATCACGGGCAACACCATGTGCGCCCCGATGCTTTCCCTCGACGAGTCCGAAACAGCGACGGTCAAGGCCGTTCTCGAACGGACGGGACTGCTCTGACATGGTATCCGGGCAGGAGCGATGGATCGGCGTCGACATCGGAGGCACCAAAGTGGCCGCCGCGGTCGTCACCTCCACCGGGGATGTGATCGACACGGTTCGCGAGGCGACGCCCACAGCGGGAAGCGCGGCAGTACTTGCCACAGCTGCCGGGCTGATCGACCGACTCAGAGCCGATCACGAGGTGAACGGAATCGGAGTCGGTGCCCCCGGGATCGTCGACCGGGAGCGCGGACGAGTGACCTTCGCCTCCGACATCCTGTCCGGATGGGCCGGTGCCGAGGTGCGTGCCGCACTCGAAGTGCACACGCGGCTTCCGGTGACGGTGGACAACGACGTACGGGTGATGGCGCACGGTGAGAACCGGCTCGGCGCCGGTCGAACTGCCGGCTCCGCATTGTTCGTCTCGATCGGCACCGGAATCGGCGGTGCGTTCTCCCTGGGCGGCCATCTGCATCGCGGTGCCCACGGAGCAGCCGGCGAACTCGCCCACCTGGTGATCCCGGGCCGTGGTGCGATCACGTGCGGCTGCGGACGCTTCGATCATCTCGAGGCAGCGGTCTCCGGACCGGCAATGGCAGCCGAGTATGCCGCGCGTGCGCAGGTAGCTGTTCCGCCGTTGCAGCAGGTGGTCGCGACGATGCGCGCCGGTGATCCGATCGCCCGTGCGGTGATCACCGGTGCCGGGGCACTGCTGGGTCGTGTCCTCGCAGGTGTCGCCACCGCGTTCGATCCGCAGGTGATCGTCATCGGCGGGGGTGCGGCACAGATCGGACCCGATCTGCTCTCCCCACTGACCACCGCTTTTCGCGGCGAAGCCCTGGGGCCCGTTGCCGACACAGATATCCTTCCGGCACGGTTGCGGACCGACGCACCGCTCATCGGCGCCGCACTCCTGGCCGCCGAATCACGAATCGAGGTAGTGGGATGATTATCGACGAGTTGATGACGACCATCGCCGGGAAGCTGATCGTCTCCTGCCAGGCCGGGGCGGATCATCCGCTGCGCGACACCCCGACCATCGTGCGCATGGCCCGGGCGGCGGTCGCTGGAGGTGCCGCGGCGATCCGGTGCGGCGGAGTCGGCGGAACCGCTGACGTTGCCGCGGTGGTCGCGGCGGTGGACGTGCCGGTGATCGGACTGACCAAGATCGGCGCTGCCGGGGTGTTCATCACGCCGACCCGGGAGTCGGCGCTGGCAGTGGTGGACGCCGGTGCGCAGATCGTCGCCGCAGACGCCACAGTGCGTCCGCGCCCGGACGGACTGACATTTGCCGATACGGTCGAGGCCGTCCATGCCCGCGGCGTTCTCGTGATGGCAGACTGTGGAACCGCCGAAGACGGTATCGCTGCGGCCGAGGCAGGTGCAGACATCATTTCGAGCACGCTGGCCGGATACACCGAGAACAGCCGGCGTCTCGCCGGACCCGATCTGGAGCTGATTTCCGAACTGCGACGCGCTCTTCCTTCCGCGGTGCTCATCGCCGAGGGCCGGTACCACACCCCCGCTGACGCGGCGCGTGCGATTGCCCTCGGTGCAGACTCGGTGGTGGTCGGCACCGCCATCACCGACCCCTCGTTCATCACATCCTCGTTCGCAACGGCGGTGTCGGACGCACCTCGGATGCCGTCGTGATTCTGCGCGGCCGACTCATCGCGGGCGGGCGTGTGCTGCCCGACGGCATCGTGGAGACGGCCGGTGATCGTGTCGTGTGGGCCGGGCCCGCTTCCGAACGGACCGACCCGATACCCGACCCGTCGTCGACGACGATCCTCCCCGGCCTGGTGGACGTCCATTGTCACGGCGGCGGCGGATTCGGGTTCCCGGAAGCCGACGGAGCCGGGTCTACGGCAGCTGCCGATCATCATCGACTGGGCGGAACCACCTCGGTGTTCGGATCGTTGGTGTCGGCACCTCCCGAGATTCTGCACGCCCGGATCGAGCTGATGGCGACGCTGGTGGACTCGGGCACACTCGCGGGAATTCATCTCGAAGGCCCGTTCCTGTCGGTTTTGCGCTGCGGTGCGCAAGACCCGGCCAGCATTCGTGACGGCGATCCCGCGCTGCTCGAATCGCTGCTGGAGGCCGGTCGCGGTCACATTCGTTCGATGACCATCGCTCCCGAAACACCGCACTTCGACGAACTCGCCGGTATGCTCGAGCAGCATGGAGCGGTGGTGAGTATCGGACACACCGATGCATCCAGCCCCCTCGCGACCCGTTCGATCGCGCACTCCTCGTCTGCACCGCTGAGTGCGACGCATCTCTTCAACGGCATGGCCCCGATGCATCACCGCGACCCCGGAGCGGTATCGGCGTGCTTGGCGGCCGCTGCCCGTGGGCAGATGGTGGTCGAGTTGATCGGTGACGGAGTGCATCTCGCCGACGCCACGGTCGCGATGGTCTTCGATCTCGTCGGCCCGCACCAGATCGCCCTGGTGTCCGACGCGATGGCTGCCGCGGGTATGCCCGACGGCCGCTACCCACTCGGCCCGCTCGATGTCGAGGTGGTCGACGGAATCGCACGGCTCGCCGAACAGGGCGACGCCGCCATCGCGGGCGGGACGAGTCGATTGATGGACATCGTCCGTCGCGTAGTGCGCCATGCCGGGGTGGATCTATTGTCGGCAGTGACCGCAGCCACGGCCACTCCCGCGGCGCTCATGGGTCTGACCGGAGTCGTCGGTGATCTCCTACCGGGTTGCCGCGCCGACCTGATCGTCACCGGCCCCGAACTCGATACCCGCGCTGTCATGGCCGCGGGTCGTTGGCTCACGAACACCACGGAAAGGTGAAAGGCAGAACCAATGGAAATCGTCATTGCCGACAGCGCCGACGCGGCCGGGGCGGTAG
Organism: Rhodococcus ruitaii; assembly: GCF_055230935.1. NCBI lineage: Bacteria > Bacillati > Actinomycetota > Actinomycetes > Mycobacteriales > Nocardiaceae > Rhodococcus > Rhodococcus ruitaii. The sequence continues at coordinate 224,883 of NZ_JBUYWC010000007.1, forward strand.
TCGCGGACATCGTCGAGCACGCGGTGCGTTCGGGCGCACACACTCTGGGGCTTGCTACGGGTTCGTCTCCGCTGACGGTGTACCGCGAGCTGGCCCGGCGTCATCGCGACGAAGGGTTGAGCTTCGCCGGTTTGCAGGCGTTCCTCCTCGACGAGTATGTGGGGCTTCCCGCGGAACACCCCGAGTCGTACGCCCAGGTGATCCGTAAGGAACTGGTCGACCACGTGGACTTGGAATCTGACGGGGTGTTCGGCCCGGACGGGACCGCGCAGGATCCCTTCGCGGCGGCCGTGGCATACGACCGCGCGATCGCAGCGAAGGGGCCCGTCGACGTGCAGTTGCTCGGGATCGGCGTCAACGGTCACATCGGGTTCAACGAACCCACCTCGTCGCTCAGGTCGCGAACGCGAGTCAAGACCCTGACCGAACAGACGCGGAACGACAACGCACGATTCTTCGAGAGCCCGGATGCGGTACCGCGGCACGTGATCACACAAGGATTGGGAACGATCTGCGAGGCGCGGCACCTGGTTCTCATCGCGACGGGTGAACACAAGGCACCCGCGATCGCCGCCGCGGTGGAAGGACCGCTGGCGGCAATGTGCCCAGCGTCTGTGCTCCAACTGCATCCGCACGCGACCGTGGTGATCGACGAGGCCGCCGCATCGCGCCTCCAACTCACCGAGTTCTACAAGTCGGTGTCGCGCAACAAGCCGGCCGAGCAGCCCTACTGAATCCTCGCGCCGCGCGGATGTGTCCACCGTTCAGGGGGGGGGACCTCGGCCGTAGTGCTCGGGAGATTCGGGCGGATACGACCGAGCGCGAGTTCGTCCTGCCCAGCTTCCGCTGAGCGAGTCGAGGCAGTTCAGGTCGAAAACCGTTGGGACAGCGAGCCGCAGCTTGTCGGAATCACGTGGACACGGTGCGCCCGGCTTCGTGCGGTCGAGACCCTGCGACGTCAGGCGAACACGCGTGCAAGCCACGTCGACCAGGCCTGCTCGGTGGCCTCTCGATCGATGTCGGCGTAGATGTAGTGGCCCACCGCCTGGGGCATGCCCATCACCGAGTTGTCGTGGAAGCGGTAGAGACCGTCGTCGGTGCGCAACGCGAGGAAGTTGACGAACTCAGGGTAGGAGAAGTCGACAACGCCCTCGAGCGCGGGCAGGCCCTGCGGAGTCAGGCGCACGTGCTGTCCCTGCTCGAACGGCCCCTCGACGCCCAGGGCCTTCTCGAGGGTCGCCCACGAGTCCGGGGTTGCCGAGGACACAGGTCCCTGGGCGGTGACGAAGTGGGCGGGCCGGCCAGCGAAGTACTCGAAGTATTGGGCCAGGGTGTGTAGGTACATGTCCCAGCCGTAGCCGGTCATCTCGCCGAAATCGAACTCAGCGTCCCAGTCGTCGCCGAGGTAGCCGCTGTGAACGAAGGTGAGGGTGGTGGTGCTGTCGCCACCGGCCGATATGAGGTACTCGAACGCGTGGAAGCCACCGTTCTCGGCCTCCGGGGTGCGCACGGACAGACGTTCGTTCTCGGTGGCCTCGACGTCCATCCCCTCCATCGGCTGGTAGGGGTCCGGGGACCAGGCGGCCTGCCCCTCCGGGGTGGCGATCGCCCGCCACACCTGTTCGGCGGTGGCCTCCAGGACGATGGTCTTGCGGATCTCGAAGTGTTTGGACATGACGGTGCTCCTCAACGATCGTGTGGGGCGGACCCGGCGGCTCGGGGTGGTTTCTTGGTCGGCGGTTCGGACGTGGTGATTCCGGACGATTCGGCAGTGTCCGGTTCGGTCGGGTGCGCCTGCGCCGTGGGCTGCGCGCCGCCGGGGTCGTCCGGAACCGCGGGATGCAGAGCGATGACCAGGCGGTTGAGTTTGCCCGTCCCTGCCGTCCCCGCTTGCTTGTCCGTGTGGTGTTTGGCTATCAGCTCGGTCACAGCGGCGGAGAGCTCCTCGGTGAAGGCGGCCCGATCAGCCGCGGAAGCGAAGCGGATCTGGCCGTCGATCGCGAAGGTCGCCACCGGCCGACGCGCCCGTTGTGCCCCCGTGAGCAGAATTCCCACGTCACGCACCAGCCGGGAGGCCACGGCGAGCAACCAGCGCGCCGACAATCGGTCTGGAGACCGGCCCGGGTCGGGTTGGATTCGCCCTAGCGTGCCGGGCGAGATCACGTAGGAGGCGGACGTGGCCTGCAGCATCCGCTCTGTGAAGTTCCCGCGACGCCGCTCTGCCACGAGCTCGACCAGGCCGTGCTGTTCGAGGACCTTCAGATGGTAGTTCACCTTTTGGCGGGGGATTCCGAGCCGGGCGGCGAGGGTGGAAGCTGACCCCGGCTCGACCAGGTCCGCCAGGATTCGACGCCGCAGGGGATCCAACGATGCCTCCGCGGCGGCCGGGTCCTCGATGATGCTCACCTCGTGCATATCCCCCACCATCCACTAGACAACTATTTTTGTCAACGGATGGCGGTCGGGGCTGATTGCGTCGCTATCCATGAGGGTTCCGTGGGTTCCACGCGTCATCGGAGTCCGGTGTCGATGTTCATCGGTGCGTCCTCCGGGATCTGTCCGGGGATGGATTATTTGTCGTTTACGCTGTCGCCGAGGGTGATTCGTCGATCGATGCAACGATGTTGTCCGCGATCTCTGCGGCAACCGCCGGCGAGACCTTCGCGTCGTCGCACCGCCGCGCCGCCACAGCAAGACGATGTGCGGCTTCGTTGAGCGGGTGGCCGTCGTGGCCGCGCACCCACTCGAATTGCACCGTCCGGCCGAGCGTGGAGCGGTGGATGCGGTCGACGACAGCTGAGATTCCGGGGCGACCCTGGTAGGCGCCGTGGAGGCATGCGATCGCGAGACGGCTGTCGGTGAGGATGTACAGATCGCGGTCGGTGAACTTGGTGGTGGCCAGCTCGATGGCGAGCAATTCGCCTTCGAGGATCGAGCGCGCGTCGGGGGCCATCAGCATGCGGTGCGCACCGGTTTCGGCGATGCACCCGAGGCCGGCCCCACGCAGGCTTCTGGCCTTCGACGCATCGGTGGCGACCACAAGCGGCGGCAGCGCAGCACGGGCGGCTTCGCGCCTGGCGTTCTCGTCGGCGAGGAGTGCGCGGACGTGCGTGTCGATGGTGTCGGACGCCTGCTGCAGCAGGGCCCCGAACCGGCCGATCGGAATGTCGACGAACTCGACGGCGGGAAACGACTCCGAGACGGCCGTCAAGTTCTTGCGGAGGCCGGAATCCGAGAGGTGGAGCCGGGCCGTTGAGTCGTCGAGTTGCCCGTACAGGGCAGCGAACGCATCCAGGCCGGCGAGGTAGCGGGCGGCATCATCCTTGCCTTCTCTGGTGAACACGGTGACGGCGGTGTCGGTGGCGAGAACCGCACAGGTCAGGGAATTGGAGCCGACGTGGATCTGACGGATATGGATGGCGGCGAGCATCTGGTGTTCCTCCTCGTGATCGACTGCGATGAGCGTGCGCCAGACCTGCGTTTGGGTGTGTGGAATCGCGTGATAACGGGGGATATCGTGCTGGACGGTGCTCGTGTCCGAGCGTGCCGATCGATTCGTGGGTTCTTCGCGAAAGACAAGGCGGCGGGGGACAAGGGTTCGATCGACCGGCGCGGGCAGGTGCTCCTTATCGACGCCCGCAACCTCGGCTACACGGTTGATCGCGCGGAGCGGGCGCTCTCCGACGACGACATCGCGAAGATCGCCGGCACCTTCCTCCATGCGTGGCGGGGAACAGAATCCGCGAAGGGCGTCGAGTATGTCGACGAGCCGGGCTTCTGCTATTCGGCGTCGTTGGCCGAGATCAAGGAAGCCGACTGCGCGCTGACGCCGGGGCGGTATGTGCGGCGCAGCACCTTTGGAGGACGACGGCGAGCCGATCGAAGAGAAGATCGCGCGGTTGACGAAGGAAGATTGGGACGGCGATCTTCCTTGGGCGACACCTACTGACGTCACTACTCTCGACGTACCACCAATCGGATCGATAGCAAGATCGATTAGCGAAGGAGGTCTGATCAACAGTTCGGCGAAACTGTATACGGCAGGTTCGATCTTGATGACCTCCGGGGCAACTATCCGGCGAACTCCGCGTGCGTGAGGCGGCGAAGGAGGTCGAGAACGCGGCGGGGTAAGTAGCGCTCAGTTTGGTGGTCTCAACAGCGTATACCGCGGTCGAAGCCACCAAATCAGCCTGCATGCCTGGCGTACCCGATCGGGGAGGCGTCCCACAGGTGCTTCGCCTGTGCCGCCAGACCGGGATGGACGTGCCCTCCGGCGGCAGCGTAGGCGGCGCTGGTGACCTGCAGCATCTCCTCGCCAGCGGCGCCGTACTGTGCGGACAGGTCGCGGGCCGGGTCGTCGACACGGGCGGTCGTCCAGTCCAGGACCCCGGTGATCGTGCCGTCGTGGTCGAACAGGACGTGCGCGGGGTAGATCTCGCCGTGCGTCATGACCGTGGCGTCGGGCCAGCAGGTGTCGTCGTCGAGCCATGCGCTCCACGCGTCGCGCAGAGCCGGTGCGACGGTGAAGCTCTCGCACACCTTGACGACATCGTCTCGCCATGATCGACGTACTTGGGCGGGGGTGCGGACTTCGACACCGGCAGCGCCGGCCTGCTCCGCGCCGATCGAGTGCAGGCGCGCGAGCAGACGTCCCAGGCGTTCGGCGTAGTCGAGGCTGTCGGGGTTCATGTGCCAATCGGGTTCCCCGGCGTCGGTGAGGGTCAGGCCCGGGGCGCCGGGCAGAGCGGGGTAGGCGATCAATTCCCGGGCACGGATCTGCCACTGCGGGACCGCGATGCCGTCCTCGGTCAACACCGGCCCGACCAGGTCGAGGATACGCACCTCGGCAGCCATGCCCGCCGAGACGTCCTCGCGGCGTGGTAAGCGCAGTACCCAACGCTGCCCGGTGCTGTCGGAGGCCATCACCACGCGGTAGTCCAGACCTGCCTCGCTCACCGTGATGTTCTCGGCAGACAACCGCAGGCCGTGCGCGGCGGCCAGGGAGAGTGCGGCGGCGACATCGAATGAGCGCATGAACCTCACCATTCCATCGACCCACAGATCGGTCCACCCGTTTTCGACGGGACCCTCGTCAGATCGGCGAGCATCCGGTGCCCTTCGGCCTCGAAGACGTCGTCGCCCACCTGAAACGCCCACGTTGCCGTGCCGATCGCGGCGCGAATACGTTGCCGTACCCAGGCGTCCGGTTCGCGCGGGTCGGTGCCGTAACCGCCCAGAAACGCGCCTTCGGATCCCGGGATACGGGCGAACTCGCGCGCTGCGAGTCGCTCGAAGTCTTCGGGGGCGGGACGGAGATCTGCTCGCCCGAAGTCGATCACCCGGACGATCCCGTCGCTGTCGATGATCCAGTTGCGGCTCTGCCAGTCGCCGTGAGTGGGTACCAGCGTCGCGGTCGGGGTGGGCCACCCTTCGATCATTGCGCGTAGCCGGGCGGCGACACCGTCGTCGATGCGATGTGGTTGTTCGAGCCAGCGCAGGGACTTGTCGTTGGCGCGTCGCTCGTAGTCATCGTCGACGACGTGGTATTGCGCATGCAACGCGGCGAGGAGGCGGCCGGCCTGGTCGTACGTGTCGAGGTTCGACATCGCGGTGTCATCCTGCACGAGGCGGCCGGGTAGATACTCGGTGACGACGAGCTTGGCGTCGCGGTCCGAATGGATCATTCGGGTCGCGCGGCCCGTCGACACCCACGGGTGCGTCCATCGCTCGTGTGCGCGAATCTCGCGGGCGATGTGGTGATCGGCGTTACCCCCGGCTTTGACGACGAATTGGCCGTCGGGGTAGTCGATGTGCAGCACGGTGGTCTCGACGAGATTCCAGCTCATGTCGGCGACGACATCGAAGGTCGGGAACCAGCACTGCAGCACTTGTCGCTGCTGGGTGGTCAGGCGATCGAGGGTGGAAGGCACGGGTACCCACCATACGGAAAGGACGCCCTGCCCCGTACGACAAACTATGTGGATTGGGGCCCGGATTCCGGGCTTGAATCCACACCATTCGTCAGTGGAGCCGAGTTCGTCGAACTCCGACTGCTCTGCGGACTTCCGATCAGCTCGTGTACTGCTCCGGCAGTACATAGCCGAGTTTCAACAGTGCCTTGCGGAACTTCGGTTCGTTGCCGGGTGGGATCGCGAAGTGGCGGCCGCCGATGGGGCGGCACAGCGTGCGCAGTGCGCGTTCGCGGGTGATCAGCGCGGCCAATGCATCGTCGGCGCATTCGATCAACCGGACATGACCGAGGTCCGTCAGCTTGCTCGCGTTGCGGGCGACATCGCTGAGGAGGGTCTCGAGCGAGCCCGGCAGTTCGCGGCGGGTTCGTTCGGTCAGGAACGCGGCGAGATCCTCGAGGCTGCGACCGTTGTCGATCGCGGACAGCAGACTCGCGGTGGAGATGGTCCAGATATGGTCGGCGGTGCGCTCGGCGTAGCCGGACAGCACGAGCTGATCACCGGGGGACGGGGATGCGGTAGCGACGACGTCGAGATTCGACAAGACCCTCAGTGCGGTGGGTGCGGCGTCGTCGGCGGTCGGGTGGTAGGCGTCGCTGAGGCCGAGGGCGTAGCACCCCAGAGGCGTGAGCCGAATCGCCTGCAGCCCATCGTATCTGCTCAGCGCATCCAAATCGTCGCCGCCCCAGTTTTCGTGATAATCCGATCGGGCACCGTTGGGGTGGATGTAGTCGAGGTCGATCAGGCCCAGTGTGCCGGCATATTCGAACAGCACCGCCAGGGTGTAGCGACCCTCGAGGATCTCCCAGCGATGGAATCCGTCGTAGCCCAGACTGCCGTATTGAGCGTCGAGGAGATACAGCTTCCACATCGCCATCTCGCTGCGGGCGATGGTGGGATGCAAGCCTGCCCTCTGCATGGTGGAGAACAGGAAATCGATACCGATCCACTCTCCGGGTGGGCAGTCGGCGAGGGCCGCCGCAACCGTCTTCCGACGTGTACCGGCTGCGCTCAGCACATTGCGGGCTCGCTGACCCTTGATCTGCTCGATGCGGCTGAACTCGTCGAGCGGAGCATGAGTGAGCCAGCGCCGCCACAGTTGACGGATGACGTCTGCCGGGGGTGTGCGCGTGGCGGTGCGACCCTTCGGCGTGGGTTGCAGGCGCCCGCCGTCGATCTTTGCGAGCCCACCGGCCTGGACGATCAGAGGCCACGCGAATGCCGCGATTGCATCGTCGGCGTAGAAGTCGCCGTGCGTGAGCTGAGAACTCACCGTGCGGGTCGTGGCTGCGGAGGGGCGGCGGGTCTTCTCGCTGCAGCGCAATTCACCCGCCGCGCAGAGTTGGAGCACCGTGCGTAGATTCTGCAGGGCCTCCGGCTCGGTCATCCGTATCCGGTGCTGCCCGACCGCATCGAGCGGTGAGGTGTTCAGGTTCGCATCCATATGCCTACACCGGCCAGTGGCGGTAGGCGGCGATCCACTCCACTCCGGCGGGCGCGGGTGTCGGTATCGGTAGATCGAGGATGCGCTGGCGGTGAGGGCCGCGCTCGCAGATCGCCACGATCTCGTCGTCTTCGGTCAGGTCGATACCTGACACGGTGGCCTCCGCCGCCATGGCCTCGAGCGCCGCGCGATTCGGTTTCACGGTGCCGAGGGTAACCAGAGGCAGCGGGGATTCGAAACCGGCAGCGGAGAAAGCGTCGGATTGACCCGGATGTCCCGAAGATCTAGGTACATTTCCTGCGGCGGCATTCAGGTGCCGAGCACGCGCGTGCTGCGGAAACCGCGCGCGGTCAGCCGGACAAGGGCGACGCTCGCGAGCAGGGTGATGGCCAATGTCAGGCCGAGTGCCGGTAGCACCCACTCGGGCAGGAGCAACACGGAGGGTACGGCGATGAGGGAGGGCAGCATCGCCACGAGCCGGATCGGGCCGCCGTTGAGCCCGGCTTTCGTGTCGAGGCTGCCGGGGTACAGCAATGCGCCGAAGAGGGTGGCGGTAGCCGACCAGATACCCATCGACAGCGGCACGATGATCAGCGCGACACCATAGGTTAGCGACAGCGACACGGACGTTCCGATAGCGAGGGAAGTTCCCGCACCGGTGACCAGGAAGGCGACCGTCGCGACGGTCCACGCCGCGGCGGTCAGGACGAGTGCGGCTCCCAGGTAGGCGGAGAACAGGTTCCGGCGCGGAATCGGTCCGGCCAGCAATACCTCGATTCCACCGCCCCTGATGTCATCGGCGACCACCCCGGGAAGGGTCAGGGTGGCGACGATGGCGACGAGCATGCCCAGAATCGCGGGTGCCATCGTCAGCAGGTACGAGGTCAGTGGCAGGAATTCGCCGTCCATGTCCGTGGCGGCGGTCAATCCGTCAGGGTCGCTGGGGATCAGGTCGGGCATGGTCGCCAGCGTGTTGATGCCGCCGGAGCCGAGGAAGACGAGGACGCCGAGCAGTCCACCGACGAGCGCGGCGATCCAGAGAACAGTGCTGCCCTGCTGTATCCAAGCGCGTCTGGCGAACGCGGCGGTTCGGTGGAGGGATGGAGATCGCGTGGCGGTCATGCGGTGGCCTCCAGAATGTCGAGGATCGCGGCTTCGGTCACGACTCCACGGCCGGTCCTCGGATCGTTCGCGTCGATTTCGACGAGATCGTGGCCGCTGATGATGAGGTAGTGCTGTGCGAGCCCGAGCGCTTCAGGAACACTGTGGGTCGAATAGAGCACGGTCCGGGTCTCACCCCAGGTGTTGAGCAGGGCGCGGGTCTGGGCGGCATAGACGGGGTCGAGACCGGTCAGCGGCTCGTCCAGCACAATGAACTTCGGATCCGTCATTGCCAGTCGCGCCAGGTCGGCCCGCTGCCGCTGGCCCCGGCTGAGTGACGACACTTGCTTGCCCATCAGCGCGGAGAGGTCGAAGCGCTCGACCAGCTCCTCGTGCGCAACCACCGTGACATCCGGGTAGGTGCTGGTGATATCCGACCAGAACCGCAGGTTCTGTTCCACGGTGAGGGCGGTCGCCAGCGCGGATGCATGCCCGAGATAGCCGACCTTCGATCGGACGGCAGCGCTGTCGGCGACAGTCGACCCGAGCACGGTGCAGGTGCCGTGCAGGGCGGGAATGGTCCCGCACAGCGTGCGCATCAGCGTGGTCTTTCCCGAGCCGTTACGGCCGAGCAGCGCGATCACTCCGGGTCTCAGGGACAGGTCGACCGGACCGAGGACCTCGGAGTCGCCGTAACCTGCCACCAGCCCGCAAGCGGTCGCGGTATCCGCGGCGGTCATGCTTTCGCCTCCGGCTGTGCGCGTTCGGCTTCTGCTCGAGCGGCATCTGTCGGCTGGGGTGGTTCCCGCGGCACCAGCACTGTAGTGAGCGTACGGCGCCGACGGCCGGGGGCCGGACCGTTGCCCAGCACGCCTTCAAGCGCCGTCATGAGGGAGCGACCGAAGGTATCGACCTCGGCGTCGCTGGCCCAGAAGATGGCTTGGGCGAAGCTCACTCGGTCCCGGTGCAAGTTGGGGTCTTCCACCCGCAGGTAGTCTTCGAAGTCGCGGATCAACCCCGAGGCAAACACCGTGAACGCGGTCAGCAGTTCTTCGTTGCTCAGGGAGCTCAACTCTTCCGCTGTGGGGTTCGCGAAGCAGGGAGCGAGGCGGTAGGTCTTCTCGTTCGCGCCCCGGATCTGCTGTTCGTCGACCACCTCGATCAGCTCGTGCTGCACCAGGTGACTGACGTGCCGGTAGAGGGTGGCGATGGGTACACCGGAGAGTCGTTTGTGGAGTTGGTGCGTGGTCAGTTCGTCGTCGCCCAGCAGGGCCTGGACGATGCGAAGCCGAACCGGATGCAGTAGTGCCGACGAAGTAGCCATGCGTCGACGTTATCAGTATTGATATTGATAACGTCCAGGAGTCAGGGCGGGAATCGAGATTGTCGGCCCGGACGGCCCCTGCAGCGGGCGACGGTGGCGACGAGGATTCGGACGAAACATTCGATGATGCGACAGAAGATGTGTCGGACGACGACCTCGAACTGCCGGTGCCGCCGGGGTTGTCCACGTTCACAGCTCGAGAAGGCATCGGATGTCGACGATCGTCTCGCTACGTGGGTGAACCGGGTCGGGATATGCGACCGAACGGGCCGCATGGCCTCGCCGATCGACCGGGTCGGTGGCACATCACGGTGCCCCGAAGCCGTACGTGTACTCACCACTCGTCCAGTTCATCGTGGCGTGGTACTTGTAGCCGCGCATACGTCCATCACCGACATCTTCGGTGCCCACGAAACACTCGAACACGGTGGTGGTTTCGTTCAGATTGTCCGTCGAGCCGCCGTTGACCGGTGAGCAGGTCACCGAGAGTACGGGACCGTCGTACATCCCCTCGCTGACGTGTTCGGTCGCCATCTCCTCGACACTCGATTCGATGCCCGACACACTCAACGCGCGTGATGCGCGCTCTGCAGCATCGCGTCGCTCCTGCCCGGCCTTCTCCGCAGCGACACGTTCGGCCTCCCGGTTCGCGGCCTCCTCTGCCGCGGCAACCTGGGCAGCGACCTGGGCGTCGTGGTTGACCTTCCACAACACCGTGCCACCCACCGCGGTGAGAGTGACGATGGCCAACGCCACCGCGATCGACTTCTTGCGAATCTTCCGCTTCGGTGTGCTGCTCGAATCGGGGTCGGGCAGATCGAGCCAGGCAGTGCCGTCCCAGTAGCGTTGCCCGCCGTCGGGGTTCGGGTACCAACCGGAGGGTGCCGGCAGATTGTCGTTCGACATCGAAACGTTCCTTTCGGAAGTGGCTGGCGGGAAGCGCGGTGCGCCCGACCCCTCATCGGGCGCACCGGCCGAGCAAGGTGGACTTACTGCAGCGAGACGGTCACTCCACCGGAAAACATGGAGTCGTGCAGTTCGACAGCCGTGGGAACGGCATCGACGGGCATGTCGAACACGAGGGGCATCGTGACGGTGTTTCCGGGATTGATCTCGCCCCAGAACGTCACGTCCGAATCGAGATTCAGGGCGGCAGCCGTATCCGGGCCGAAGGTGCGGCCCTGGCCGTCGACCAGTTTCTGGTCGCTCGGACTCAGGCCCTTCGGCGCATCGGAGATGTTGCTGACCGTCATGGTGACGATCACGAACTGCCCCTGCGCTTCTTCAGCGAGGAACGGGTTGTCGCCCAAGGAACTCAGCCCGGTCTCGACGCCGGTGACGACGAACTCGAACTTGCCGTCGCGGACGGGCATGTTCATCGATGCGGCCGACTCGTCGGCTACCGGCACCTCAGCCGGGGCGTCGATCAACGGCACGGCATTATCGGTGCCGACATCGCCGGAGGCCGCCGTGCCGGAGGGCCCGTCGTCGCCACCACTCGACACGGAAACGATGACGATGAGTGCGACGAAAGCGCCCACGACCCACGGCCACTTCTTACGCTTCTTCGGCTGCTGGGGGACAGGGGCGAATCCGCCCGACTGCTGCCATCCCGTCGGCTGCGTGGAGTACTGCTGAGTGGGCGGCTGGATGCGGGGGTCAGGCTGGTTGGGCATGGTCATGACAGGCCTCGTTTTCGTCGGAGGGAAGTGTGGATCAGCTACCGAGAGTGAGATGCACTCCCGATTCGGCCTCGGACTCGTCGTATGAGACGGATCCGCGATGAGAGATCTCCACGTTGTAGAACGCGGCGCCGCGCGGCACGTCGGAGACGTTGAAGAAGAAGGTGCAGAAGTCGCTTTCACTCACGCTGTACGCGAGTGTGCTCGTCGACAGCAGCGTCCCGGTCTCGTCGGACACCCGGACGGCGACGGAGGGAGAGATGTCGTCGTAACCGCGGTCCCCCACGCACTCGAACCCAGGCGTGGTGCTGTCGGCGGAGCCATCGATGAGCGTGACGGTGCCGCCGATCTCGAACAGGGATGTGCTCGACACGCGATCGGTGCCGAGGGAACCAGTGGCCATGAGCGCCCAGATCATCGTCGCCGCGCATACACCCACTGAGAAACCCGGCCAGAACCGAGTGCCGGCCCTGCGGTCATCGGCGGGATGGTCGGAAACGGCGGTCGCAGGGGAGAACTGAATGGTCACGGCGATCTCCTGATCGAGTAACGGAACGCTCGAATCATGCGTCCGCCCGCTACTCGTGAGCGACTTTATGCCGATAATCCCCATTATCGGCTGGATAATGAGAAAACCTATGCAAGGAAGCGTGCAATTCCCGCGACCCGTTTTGCTTCACGCGCGTGCAACTGTTGAAGCGGGAGGCCGGGATGCGTGCGGGAAGGTCGACAACGTCCGTTCTGTGCGTGTTCCGCGGCGGCGTGGGAGAGTGCAGGAGGGTAAATCGGACGAAAGGGATAGGCCGGCGAACGGCTACGATCACCATGACAGAGCTTGCACGCGGACAGAACACCACCATCGGCGCTGGGACGGCGACAGTATCGGTTGCCGGAGCGAAGCAGGGCACCGTCGACCTGATGGTGTTCCAACTCGGTGCCGACGGCAAAGTCCGAGGCGACAGCGACTTCGTGTTCTTCAACCAGCCTGCCTCGCCGGAAGGGGCAGTGCGACTCGTCTCCGCAGACCGTGTTGCGATCGACCTCACTGCGATCCCACCGGCGATCGAACGACTGTCCATTGCCGTGGCCCTCGACGACAGCGTCCCCGGCAGTCTCGCCGCTGTATCCGGGCTCGGCGTCGACGTCGCTCACTCCGCGGGCGCGGCGTACGCGAAGGCACTGGATCTCACCACTGAACGAGCCGCAGTGCTCCTGGAGGTCTATCGCCGCAACGGCGAGTGGAAGGTCCGCAACGTCTCTGCTGGTTGGGACGCCGGATTGTCCGGTCTCGTCACCGAACACGGAGTGCAGATCGACGACGCGCCGCCCGCTGCAGACCCGAATGGCGTCCGCACCGTCGCGGGCGAAGAGAAGCTCTCATTCGAGAAGCGTCAGAAACTCGACCTGCGCAAACGGGAAGTCGCGAAGGTACTCCTCGACAAGGGTGCGCCCGGGGTGCGTGCCCGTGTCGTGCTCGTCATCGACAAGACGGGCAGCATGAGCCGGCAGTATTCCCGGAAGCTCATTCACGAGGTCGTCGAGCGGATGGTGCCGATTGCGGTGCAGGTCGATGACGACGGCACCCTCGAGCCCTATCTGTACGCGAAATCATTTGCCCGACTCCCTGACATCACCGTCCACGATGTCGAAAAGTGGTCGTCGACGTATCTTCATCTCAGAGGTGTCCACGGTGGTATCGACTACAGGAAGATTGGTGGAGTCAACGACGAGCTACCTATCATGGGCGAGATCATCTCCTCACTCACACCCGGTGCAGCGATGCCGACGCTGGTGCTGTTCTTCACCGACGGCGGCTTCTACGAGAAGAAGCAGATCAGCGCGATGATGAAAGAGGCTTCCAAGCTGCCGGCGTTCTGGCAGTTCGTCGGGCTCGGCAAGGCCGACTACGGAATCCTCGAAAGTCTCGACACCATGAAAGGACGCGTCGTCGACAACGCCGGGTTCTTCAGCGTCGACGACATCGGCAAGATCAGCGACGCCGAGCTGTATCGACGCCTTCTCAGCGAATTTCCGGACTGGTTGCGTGCGGCGCGGGGCGCAGGGATCGTCCGGTAGGGCTGATGGGGTCGACTCCCGAGGGAATGCGGTGTCGCGGTATGCGGGGCGTCTGGCTCTGTATCGGGATGGTGACAACATTGCTGGCGGCGTGCGGGCAACCCGATCGTCGCGACGAGGCCGGTGTTCTCGAACGCGCCGTGGCGCAGATGCCGGGCGTCGAACGTGTGGATATCAAGTACACGAACAACATCTCGCTCGGCTCGAATCTTGGTGTCGATGTCGCGGTCGCCGGTGCCGATGTCGACGAGATCGTCGCCGTCGCGGCGCGAATCGAGGCGATCAAGGGCGACGACTTCGACGGGTACTCCCAGACAGCGACATTTCTCATCGCCGAGGATACCGAGCTGGTGCTGCCCGGGCATCTGGTACCTGACGAGGTGGGAGCCCGAACGGATGCCCTGCGGAACGCGACGGCAGATATTGTCGGAGCTCAGGTGTCTTGGACGCAGGTCGGCGACAGGTCCACGATCGACGTCGGTGACGCGTCGAGCGGTGTCGTCTTCGATGCCGTGCGTTCCCATATCGACGCCGAAAATCTCACGGTCACCGTCGGCGGGTGGGAAAGCGAACCGCGGTGGACGGTAGCCATGCCCTTCGATGTCGAGGCCGAGCGTGGTGTTCGCGATGCGCTGGCGCGGTCGCCGATGGTAGTGGCGACCCTGCGGATCGAGCGTGGGCGGGTGTCCGCGATGACGGTCAGGGTGGCCGACGAAGTGGCCGCAGAGAGCGAGATTGTCGAGGTCATCGATCTGTTCGCGCCCGACAGAGAACACCCGATGATGCTGGACTGGCGTGGCCCTCGCACGGCGAATCGCGACGATCCGGAGTTTTTCGGACGCGTGCATGTCGCCGGGTGCGCATACCCGCAGACCCTTGGCGAGTCCGAGCCGGAACGCTTCTATACGGCAGAGGTGCTGGATCTACGTGATCGGCTGCGCCAGCGGTACGACACCTGCCGATAGCATCAGGGGGAGGTGCCCTGTAAGGGGGCGGCCGTAACGCCAGAGGTGGGGCGCTCGATTTCCGACTGAGGCACACGCGCGTGGCGCAGCGTAGTCGAAGGAGCACACTTGAAGCCCTATCTTCGGGTTCTGGCAGGAATGATCGCGGGTATCACACTGTGGTTGGCGATCGTGGAATCGATCAACGGCAACGTTGCACCTGCGCTGACTCAATTCATGTTCACCATCGGTCTCGCGTACCTTGCCGTCGGGGCACTGATCCGGGAACGCCGGGCCCGCGTCAAAGCTGAGCGTGACGCACTCGCCGCCCGAGCTGAAGCAGGGCATCGCGCATTCCTTGCGGGGCACCCCGCAGCGTTCGCTCCTCCGCCGCAGGTACCGCCGCCGTCGAAGGTGCGCCGCGGTGTCATCATCGCTGCGATTGCTGCAGCGGCCTTCGTGCTGATCGGAATCTTCAGCGACATCTCCGATGGGCTCGATGCCCCATCGGAGGAAGGGTCGGTCACCACGCCGCAGACATCAGCCCGTACTGCCGTGCCAGCTTCGCTGGTCCCGACGGCCTCGACCGAGGCGGCGACCACGGCGCGTACAGCAGCGCCGACGACCACCGTCGCCGCTGGCCTTACGTCGATCGTTGCCCCACCCCCACTGAGCGAATGAATCCTTCATTCGGTTGAACGAGACCGGTGTGCCATTCGCTCGGTGGGCTGGTGCGCGTCGGATATCAGCCGGCGGCTGCTGTCCACGTCGAGTATCGGGATCCGGGCATCAGTTGACGACTACGGCGCGACTGCTACCTCGACGGTTTGTGATCGACGGCTTCCCACTCGCGGTCCCATCGCGCCATCGTTCGCCGGACGCCGATCCAATGCAAGCCGTACAACGCGGTGGTGGCGACACCTGCAGCCAGGAGCCACACGGTGACCGCGACCGCGATGCCATCGAGCCCGGCGTGGGTTCCGGACTCCGGGGCGCTCGTGGGCAGAGCATCCGCATCGACCCACACGGTGATTTCCTGCCCTGCCGTGGCGTTGGAGGGAACATCGAGTCGGCCGGTGTGTTCGCCGCCGTCGACGGACCAGCGCGCGGAGGCGTAGCTGCGCTCGGGTGCGACCGATAGGTCGTCATGGGTGGCGGGCCGAGAATCCTCGAGGAGGATCGCAACGACCTGCTGCCTGGTGTCGCGCTCATTCTCGGCTCGTTCACTCGAGTTGGCGTAGTACGTGGTGCCGATCGCGGCGGCGATCGGCACCATCAGTAGTATGAACACCAGAGTCATTGTGACGACGACGGTTTCAAATCGATGGAACCCACTCATCAGTGGGTTGCGGCTCCACGGAGCACCGCGCCACAGTCGGCTCACGAGGCCTACCTGTGCACGCGTTGTCATGTCGTACGGCCTTCCATTCCACCGAGGGGCCCGCACTGCCGCCGGGCACTGATCGTCCAGGACATTCACAGATTATGGTCCTGATTCCTGCACTCTGGTGGGGCAATCAGCACAGGCGGTGCCACCGAAGTGGATTGTAAGCGGGCTGTCTCGATTGTCCTGCCGTCCCAGCGCCCTTCCCGGATAATGCTCACTCATGAGGGGCGGAGAAATCGAAGCAACCGCGGAGCGAGACCCGGTTCCTGCGGTGCGTGCGTTGATAGTGGCGGCAATCACTGTTGCCATCATGGTGTTGTCGAGTCCGGCTTTGGGCTCGGCCGAGCCGAATATCCGATACGTCGCACTCGGAGATTCGCGTGCGGCCGGACCGTATCTCGACGGCGGGGCCCTACTGAACGGCTGCGCCCGGTCGAATCTCGGTTATCCGGCGGTCGTGGCGCAGGTGCTCCGCCCGGCATCGTTCACGAACGTCTCGTGCTCGGGCGCCCGCACCGATCACGTCACGTCGATGTCGCAACCGACCGAGAGTGGGCCCGTACCACCGCAAGTCGAAGCACTGCGGCCGGACACCACTTTGGTCACGATCAGCATTGGCGGAAACGACATCGGGTGGTCCGGCTTGGTTTCCCCGTGCTACACCAGTGCCCCCGCGGTCGACGCGAACTGCCGCACCGATCCCGCAGTGGCATCGCGCATGGACACCGCGCTCGGTGCCCTCGGCGCGAAGGTGACCGCGACCCTTGGAGTGATCTCCAGCAGAGCGCCGAATGCGCGGGTGCTCCTCGTCGGTCACGGCGGGATTTTCGGTATCCGAGGATGTTGGCCCAACATCCCCACCAGCGACGCCGACGCTGCCTTCGTCAACGGATTCTTCACCAGGATGAATCAGGTACTGGCAGGTGCGGCGGCGAACGCCGGGGCAGGATTCGTCGATGTCACCGTCGGCGCCGAGGGGCACGATGCGTGTGCGTTGCCGGGCACCAGCTTCTTCGAGGGGAGGTACTCCTTGTCGTTCGCACGGCAGTTGCATCCCACCGAGGCTGGGATGCGGCATATGGCACGACGCGTGGTGGATGTGCTTCAGCGGGCCGACTGACCCAGGCTCACGTCGGCCTTCTGTCCCGCTCCGTGCCTGAACGAATGAATCCTTCGCTACGGTGCACGAGACGGGTGCGCCATTCGCTCAGGCGGAGCGGGGGTGGGGATCACGTACCGAGTGCGCCCTGACGAGCGCGAGCATCATGCAGGTCGGGCCGAGCCCGAGGAACCATGTTTCATCGGCACAGTCCCCACACACCGGCATCCGACCCTCGCCGTGAGCGCGATTCCCGCCGCACGCCCCCAAGTCGGTGTTGCCGACCGGGTCGGTTCACCACACGGAATACTCGCGCTCATCCACGTCTCGGCCCCTTGTGCGCCAAGTGCCGAGTGCAATCGGCTGCAACGTTGTGGCAATCCACCCACCGTCCTACGTTCGTGATGTGGGTTACACGTCGCGTGAGGCGGGAACGGTCCTGAACAGCTCGTCGAACTCGACGCTAGACCCGATCGGCTGGACCCAGGCAGAAGGCGGAGGAGAGCAATGGCGCTGAACAAGAGTGCACTACTGAGCGCGTATCGGAAGATGGCCGAGATTCGTGCGTTCGAGGATCGTCTGCACGAGGAGAACGCGACAGGTGACATCCCAGGATTCATTCACTTGTACTCCGGTCAGGAAGCCATCGCGGTCGGGGTGTGCGAGAACCTGAACGACACCGACTACATCGGCTCGACCCACCGCGGGCACGGTCATTGCATTGCCAAGGGATGTGACCTCGGCGGGATGATGGCCGAGATCTTCGGCAAGGAAGACGGCCTGTGTCACGGCAAGGGTGGGTCGATGCACATCGCCGACCTGTCGGTGGGCATGCTCGGTGCGAACGCGATCGTCGGTGGTGCGCCGTCGCTGGCGATCGGTGCGGCACTGAGCGCGAAAACTCTCGGAAACGGTGGTGTTGCAGCGTCATTCACGGGTGATGGCGGATCCAACCAGGGCACCGTGTTCGAGGCGATGAACATGGCGGTCGTCTTGCAGTTGCCGATCGTGTTCGTGATCGAGAACAACGGATTCGGTGAGGCCACCGGCCGTGATTACGCGGTCGGGGCCCCGGATATCGCCTCCAGAGCATCGTCGTTCGGGATGCCGGCCACCACCGTGGACGGTACCGACTTCTTCGCGGTGTACGAGGCGACGCGTGAGGCCGTCGAGCGTGCACGCAAGGGCGGTGGTCCGTCCACGATCGAGGCGATCGCGTATCGCTGGCACGGCCACTTCGAGGGCGACGCGCAACTGTATCGCACAGCGGACCAGGTAGCTGAGCTGCGCAAGACCCAGGATCCGCTGGTGAAGTTCCGAGAGGCAGCGGATAGCAAGAAGGTCACCGCCAAGGAACTCGATGCGATCGACGCCGATGCCCGAGACCGGGTCGACGCCGCCGTCGCGCAGGCACGGGCCGCCGAGTACCCGCCCGTGGAGAACCTACTGACCGACGTCTACGTGTCGTACTGAGGAGAGACCGAAATGACCACGTCGAAGACGACGTATCGCGAAGCGATCAAGGCCGCACTCGCCCAGGAGATGCAGCGTGACCCCACCGTCGTGCAGATCGGTGAGGATCTGCGCGGCGGTCACGCCGGCACCAACCCGGAGCTCGAATCAGGGAAAGTGGAAGCATTCGGTGGGGTGCTGGGGGTGACGAAGGGTCTGTGGACCGAGTTCGGCTCCGACCGCGTCATCGACACCCCGATCACCGAGTCCGCGATCATCGGTATGGCCGCTGGCGCGGCACTCACCGGGTTGCGTCCGGTGGCCGAACTGATGTTCATGGACTTTTTCGGAGTGTCCTACGACGCCTTGTACAACCAGGCCGCGAAGTTCCGGTACATGTTCGGAGGCAAGGCCCGCACTCCGCTGGTGGTGCGCGGCATGATCGGTGCCGGATACTCTGCCGCAGCCCAGCATTCACAGTCGCCGTACAATGTGTTCGCTGCCGTACCCGGCCTCAAGGTGGTGGTGCCGTCCAGTGCCTACGATGCGAAAGGGTTGCTGATCCAGTCGATCCGGGACGACGACCCGGTCGTGTTCTGCGAACACAAGACCCTGTACGACATCAAGGGTGAAGTCCCCGACGAGCCTTACACCATCCCGTTCGGTGTCGCCAACTACACCCGCGAAGGAACGGATGTCACGATCATCGCGCTGTCCGCGATGGTGAATGCCGCCAACACCGTCGCAGACAAGCTGGCAGCTGAAGGCATTTCCGTCGAAGTTGTCGACCCCCGCACCGTCTCGCCTCTCGACGAGGAGGGCATTCTCGAATCTGTCGCCTCCACCGGTCGGGTGGTGATCGCCGACGAGTCCGCCGCACGCTGTGGATTCGGCCACGACGTTGCCGCGCTGATTGCGACGAAGGCATTCGGGTCGCTGAAGGCCCCGATCGAACTGGTCACTCCGCCGCATACTCCGGTGCCGTTCTCCCCGGTCCTCGAGCAGGCATGGTTGCCGAACGCCGCTCGGATCGAGGCCGCCGTCCGCAAGATCGTGAGCGCCTGACATGAGTGACATCAAACTGATCGAAGTTCCCAAGTGGGGCCTGTCCATGGACGAGGGCACCCTGACGGAGTGGTTGATCGACGAGGGTGCCGCCTTCACCAAAGGCGATGCGCTCTGTGAGATCGAGACCAGCAAGATCACCAACGAGTTGGAGGCGCCGTTCGACGGGATACTCCGACGGGTGGTCGCCAAGCCGGGGGAGACGTTGCCGGTCGGGGCCGTGCTGGCGGTGTCTGCTGCGGCTACCGTTTCCGACGCCGAGATCGAAGAATTCCTGACCGGTATCGAGGCGGATCAGGCGCCGGTGCCGATCGAGGAGACGCGGTCGCCGGGCACGCAGCCGACCCCAGCAGAACCGGATGTCACGCGCTCCCCGTCGGAGCCGGCGGCGCGGGAGACCGTGCCGTCACCCCGCCCGGTCACAGCGGCGAGCGCGGGCACCACAACCACAGTTCCGGAGTCGCTGCGCGGACGGGCCACCGGTGATGTGTTCGCCACGCGCCACGCGCACCGGGTGGCAGATGAGCTTGCGATCGATCTCGGTCGGGTGCAGGGTACCGGCCCGCAGAGCCGGATCTCCGTCACCGATATCCACGACGCGATCCGCGCGGCGGGCGGCACCGTGGCAATACCGCCGTCCCCGGTTCGATCGGGCATTCCGGGACGTTCCTCCGAGGACGACAGCACCGTCGCGGCCACACCTGTCGCCCGTCGTCTGGCAGCATCGCTCCGGATCAACCTGCACGACTGCCGGGCCACCGGCTCACGTGGACGAGTGTGCGAGGCCGACATCCGCGAGGCCGAACGTCGGTTCCGATTGCGGCCGGAATCCGGCACCGCGGCCGAATCCGTCGCAGAGCCGGAATTCGAGACGATTCCGTTCACCGCGATGCGCAAAGCGATCGGGCAGCGACTCCAGGAGTCGAAGCGCAATGCTCCGCACTTCCGGCTCACTGCGGATTTCGAGATCGACAATCTCCTGGCCCTGCGAAAAGAGATCAACGCGACCGTGCCGGCCGTGAAACTGTCGGTCAACGATTTCGTCGTCAAGGCGTGCGCCGCGGCGCTCCGGAAGGTGCCCGATGTCAATGTGCAGTTCGACGAGGCGACCCAGTCGGTGCTGCGCTATGCGAGTGCAGACATCTCGGTGGCCGTTGCGCTGCCGTCAGGCTTGATCACCCCGATCGTGCGCGGCGCCGACGGCAGGACACTCGCCGAGATCTCAGGGGAGGTGCAGTCGCTCGTGACCAAGGCCAAGACAGGGAAGCTGACACCCGACGAGTTCCAAGGAGGCACGTTCACCGTCTCCAATCTCGGCATGTTCGACGTGCGGGAGTTCGACGCCATCATCAATCCACCGCAGGGGGCAATCCTCGCGGTGGGCGCCGGACAGGAACGCCCCGTCGTCGTCGATGGCCAGGTAGTGCCGCGCACGATGCTCACCGTCACGCTCTCGTGCGATCACCGGGTGATCGACGGGGCCCTCGGCGCGCGTTTCCTGACGGAACTGCGGCGCTTCATCGAGGCACCCGCGCTGATGCTGGTCTGAGAGGCACACCATGACAGAGAAATATGATGTTCTCGTTGTCGGTAGCGGCCCGGGTGGCTACGTTGCCGCTATCCGGGCTGCACAGCACGGGTTGCGCACCGCGATCGTGGAACGAGACCGACTCGGCGGAATCTGCCTGAACTGGGGGTGCATTCCCACCAAGGCGATGCTGCACGGTGCTGACGTGGCACACATGCTGGCGAACCTTCGCCCGTTCGGCTTCAGTGCCAGCGACGTCGAGTTCGACATAGGCCAGCTCGTCGAATTCAGCCGGTCGGTATCGGGGCGGCTGTCCGACGGAATCGGTTACCTGATGAAGAAGAACGGTATCGATGTTGTCACCGGATCCGCGCGTCTGCTCGGCAAAGGGCTTGTCGGAGTGAGCGACGACGACGGTGCCGTCACGGAATACCGGGCCGACCACGTCATCCTGGCCACCGGAGCACGGCCGCGGTCGGTTCCCGGTGTCACCCCCGATGGAAGCCGAGTCTGGACATACTTCGATGCCTTGGTCCCGGTCGAGTTGCCGAAATCGTTGCTGGTCATCGGGTCCGGTGCCATTGGTGTCGAATTCGCAAGCTTGTACCACGATCTCGGCTCCGAGGTGATCCTGGTCGAAGTGGCACCGCAGATCATGCCGGTGGAGGATGCTGACGTCGCAGGCCATGTGCGCAAGAAGTTCGAGATGAGAGGTATCACTATCCACACCGGTGCGTCGGTGTCCGAACTGGCGGTGGGTGCGGATTCCGTTGCCGTGACCGTGCAGTCGGCCGGCGACACAATCGACGAACTCACTGTGGACCGTGTTCTGGTGGCAGCAGGAATTCAGGGGAACGTCGAGGATCTCGGGCTCGAGGACATCGGCGTCGAAGTCGAGCGTGGATTCGTCACCACCGACGAATGGTGTCGCACGACAGCGTTCGGGGTGTATGCGATCGGCGACGTGGCCGGTGCGCCGTGCCTGGCGCACAAAGCCAGCCACGAGGGAGTGTTGTGCGTGGACAAGCTGGCCGGCGTGGATCACGTGCGGCCATTGGACCGCGACTACGTGCCCGGGTGTACGTATGCCAGGCCGCAGGTTGCCAGCCTCGGCCTCACCGAGAGCCGGGCCCGTGCCACCGGGCGGCGCCTGCAGATCGGGCAGTTCGACCTGCAGGCGTCTGGTAAGGCACTCGCCATAGGCGATGCCGAGGGTTTCGTGAAGACGATCTTCGACGCCGACAGCGGTGAACTCCTCGGCGCCCACATGGTGGGCCCCGACGTCACCGAGCAGATCCAGGGCTTCGGTATCGCCCGCTCTCTGGAGGCTACCGCCGATGACCTCGCCGAGGTCGTCTTTGCACACCCGACCCTGTCGGAGGCGATGCATGAGTCGGTCCTGGCCGCGCTGGGGCGCCCGATCAACATGTAGGTGAGTTCCGCCGAGTCGTGGACTCGGGTGTCTGTGGCTCGGCGGGAACTCGCCGAAGAATAATGACCGCCTCGCGAAACCTCAGCGGATCACCCGGACCTCGATATCGTCCGCGAACCGATACGGCCGGGTGGTCAGTACCGGCCCGAGACTCTTGCGGAGGCGGGAGACCTCCGCCCTGACGGCAACGATATGGTCGCGATCGCCGAACAGAGCATCGCTCAACGAGACCGCATCGAGGCCGGCGGACCCGGCGGCCGCGAGTATCTTCAGAATTTGTGCGTGCCGCGGAGACAGCGCACGCGTCCATTCGACGTCTCCTCGCACCGTCGCCCGAGGCGCCGATCCGAGGTCGAGTTCGAGTTCGATGCGTGCCTGGTCCCCTCGATGGCGCACCAGCCATCCCGCTCCGAGCCGTTCGGGCACGCACAGTCCCAGACCCGGTACCAGTAGGGGCCTCTCGGCAGCCGGGGGCGTCAGTCGTTCGGGCACGCCGACACCGCTGGCTGCCACAACCCAGCCGTGATCGTCCACGACGATGGCGGGGCCGATCGAAGCCGCGAGCACCGGCGCTGCGTGAGCACGGAGCTTGTCGAGTCGGACGGCGTGTTCGACCCGCAATGTCGACTCCGCCAATCGCACGGCTGTCTGTACGAGTGCCACAGTGGTCGGATGAATCGACATCGCCGATCCGCTGATGTCGACCACCCCCAACACCTCGCCGGTGCGTGGATCATGAACCGGTGACCCAGTGCACGACCAGCCATAATGCGACCGTGCGTAATGCTCGGCCGAGAACAGCTGCACCGGGGTGTCCTCGACCAATGCGGTACCGACGGAATTGGTACCCGCCGATCGTTCGGACCAGCAGGCTCCCTCCACGAAGCCGAGGGCATCGGCAGCCTTCTGCACCCCACGTGCTCCCTCGCGCCACAACACGACTCCATCGGCATCGGCGACCACCACGATGAAATTCGCGTCGCAGGCCACCTCGGTCAGGGTGCTGCGCAGTTCCGGAAGAACCGACTGAAGGGAACTCCGTGCACGACGGGCCTCGAGCTCGGAGAACTCGGCCGGTACGACGTCTTCACACCGGGCGGGGCTTACACCGTCGGCCTGCAGGCGCGACCACGACCGAGCAACGATCTCACGCGGGAGCACCGGCGGCTCTTGACCGGACAGCACCGCGTCGTGCACGTCGCTCATCAACCGGGCGTGCCGCGAGAGGTCCACCCCGGAACCGACGGCAAGTAGCCGCTGACCCGCTGAACTGGTCGTACCCACACCGTCGACCCTACCGGCCCGGACGTGGACCAACCGCCAACTTCACGGTCTGCTTCGGTCAGCTCGAGACTATCGGGTCGTCAGGCCGCGACCTACGGATCCGGTTCATATGTCAAAGTGAATGATGACTGCGTAGGGCTTCGGCCTCTGCCAGCAGTGCGCTGTCCAGCGTCATATCCGATTCGTCGTCGATGCCGGCGAGAATCGCCGCTCGCAATCGAGCGACGGTGATCTCAGGGATCAGATCTGCCACCGCCCCAGCCGTTGCCGGATCGAAATCCAACTCGAGTGCGGCATAGACATCGGCCAGTGCTTCTCGCACCGGTACAGGATCGGAAACGACCAGTTCAGCGCCGATGAGCGATGCGCCGGACACTCGGCGTTGCGCCAGACCCGCCAGCTTCAACCGTCCCTCGCCGTTCACCGTCCACTGTCCCGGACAGTATTCGCCGGCAACCGGCCCGACGCGGGCATCGGCACCGAGACTGTGTAATACCTCGACAAGACTCGAGGCCATCCGCTCGAATCTCGGCTGTGTGCCACCGACACCTTCGGTGTCGGGAGAGATGATCTCAACGACCAGGGTGTGCTCATGGAAAGCCGCCGCGCGGCCCCCGGCGCTTCGGACGATCGGGGTGAAGCCATGCGCCAGTGCTGCGTCTGTCGCCGCCGTAAAGCGTGGACGGAAGACATCCAGGCGACCGAACGATAGCGTACGAGTCGGGGTGTACACACGGTTGATCACTGCTGCATCGGGATCACGTGCCGCACGTCGAACCAATGCAGAGGACAGCGCAGCGTCCATGGCGGGATCATCCGGAAAACTCGTGGTGAGAACCTGCACCGGGGACATACCTCTAAACATAGGTCCACGGGAACGACGCGCGGCGATCAATGCTGATGTGAGTTTGACCGATTGACCTGGTCTTGTGCTGGCGCCCTCCCGTGCCTGAGCGAATGAATCTTTCGCTACGGTGAACGAGACGGGTGCGCCATTCGCTCAGGCGGAGCGGGGTGGGGCAACAGAGATGGCCACGCACCCAGGTGCCTGCAACAATTTTGGTCGGTGTGGGAACCGAACTGCTCTTCGGCGCATCCAACTATGTGACGGGGGCCTTTGTCTCCGCAGACGTGATGAATTCGGAGGCACGATGACCCAGCAGTTCCAGCAGGCAGGTTTCCAGAACGGCCCGGCGGCCAATCACCTGAGGCCGATGTTGCCCGCGCAGAACACCGGTTGGGCCGTCGCCGCACTCATCTTTTTCTGGCCGCTCGCGTTCTCGGCGTTCGACAACTCGTCCAAGGTGTTCCCGCTGTGGATGATGGGGGACTACGAGGGTGCTCATCGCGCGTCGGCCCAGACAAAGAAGCTCGGGAAGATATCGCTGATCATCTGGGCCGTGTTCATGGTTCTGCTCGTCGTCCTCTACGTGGTCATCTTCGCTGTGGCGATGGCGAGTGTCGAGGCAGTGACGAATTATCCGTCGTACCGCTGAGCTGTTCGGCTCGGACCGAGACATGGTGCGACAACACGGCCATGGCGAACAGGCCGACCGCGAGAGTCGGAAGTGCGCCGAACCCCGAGGTCGCGAAGTCTGCGAGTGCAGTGAATGCGGTGAAGATCAGAGCGGCAGTACGTAGGGTGCGCAGTGCACGCAGCGAGTCGCGACGGTGGACAGCGATCATGGAAGGGAGTGCCATCACCAGCGTGATCGTCGCACTCAGGAACAAGATGCCGCTGGTGACCCCCATCCTGTCGATGTCGATATCAGTGTTGCCGGTGCTGAGGTTCACTCCGCCGGTCACGATCTGCACGATGCCGAATGCCACTCCGACTGCAGCCCACAGAACGATGAGCCACCCGACGACCGGAACCCATCGAGGACTCCGGAAGAATCGGGGAATGAGGCCCGCCGCGAACCGTTGACCCGCCTCGAGGTGGTCGGCGCGGTGTTCCGCAGAAGCGAGCACCACCCGAAGTCCGTCGATCACGTGCACGTCGCTACCGAGATCTTGCGCCCGGTCGAGCATGCGTGCGGCGGCCTCGCGCCGGTGGGGTGGGATCCCGCCGGCGACGCCGTCTGCGGCGATGGCGGCGGCATTCGCCAGGTACTCAGCGGCCGTCGGGACGCGCGCGATGCGAATCAGCCGGTTCGCCACCAGGACGACGACGATGAGTATGTACATGATTTCTGCGGACGGACCGTAGAAGTAGTCGTTGTCCTTGGTGACGAACTTACCGATCTCGTCGAGGAACAGCCCGAACCCTATGCCACCGAGGGTGACTGCCAGGACTCGTGGCCCGAAACCGAGAAACAACCATCCGATCAGAAGCGCTGTCATCATCGCGGCGCCGCCGTAGAGGGCGTGCGCGATGTGCAGTGTCGCCCCACCTACCTGCGGATATCCGGCCATGACCAGATAGAGTCGAGTCACCAGGATTGTGATGATGGCGATGACGAGGAATGCTTCGGCATACGCACTGCCGTATGCGGTGCGCCGCACCCTGCCACGTGAGTTCCCGGATCTGAAGGCCATGAAGTGTGATTCAACAGGATAGGACGTAGCGACCGGTGCGATTCGTCTGCCAACGAGTCCGAAAGTGTAGGGGCACGCACTTCATTCACGCTGATGGTGTTGTCGTAGAGACGACGGTATGTGGCCGTGCGGGCGGAGATGTACGGTCACTCCACCTCGGCGAGTCCGTACTCGGGACGGCCGGCGGGCCGGTACGAACAGATGCTCACACCCGACTTCGTGGTGTGGGAGTCGACCAGTGCCATGGCGGTGTCGAGTCCGTGATCGGCGAACAGTCGGCGACCCTGCCCGACGACCACGGGAAAGGTGAGTAGACGGTACTCGTCGACCAGGTCGTTTTCGTGCAGAGTGCGGACGAGTTCGAGGCTGCCGTGGACCTGAAGTTCGTGCCCGGGTTGCTTCTTCAGTTCGGCCACCGCCGCCGGTATGTCAGCATCGAGCACAGTTGTCGGGCCCCACGGAGGTTCGGCGAGAGTGCTCGACACGACGTATTTGGGGAGTGTGTTGAGCGCCTTCGCAACGGGGTCGTGGGGATCGGTCGAGTTGGGCCACGACGCGGCGAAGATGTCGTATGTCTTTCGTCCCAGCAGGAAGGCGTCGACCTGCGCGAAGACCTCGCTGATGAATGCGCCGGTGTCGTCGTCGAACAGTGGAACGACCCACCCGCCACGAGTGAACCCACCGCTGAGGTCTTCCTCGGGGCCGCCGGGGCCTTGCGCCACTCCGTCGAGCGATACGAATGTCGTCACTGTCAGCTTCATGTTTCTTCCCTTTCGGAGGCGTCCGGAGAGGTAGACCTTCCGGCGACCGGAGACTCATCGCGCCTGGCATTGCCGGGGTGCCCGGTCAGAACGGCACGACGAAGCCGGGCACCCCGAACTGCAGGAAGACAGCCTGCCGACAGTGATGAGCGGTGCGGTCAGGATGCACCTGTCCATAGGCCGGTGGTGATCGCGACGATCATCGGCCCCTGTAAAGGGGCGATCGTCGCGATGCGGCCTCGACGGCGTGTGTCACCAGATCGATCAACTGCATGGCAGAGTGATCTGTTCGTTCGATATCGCCGGTGACAAGCCTGTCCTGCAGGATTCCACGGAGCCCCGCGACCGCGACCGTCGCAGTCGACACGGCATCCCACGATGTGCATCCACACCGCACGATGGCGTCAGCCAAGGCTCCGACGAGTCGGTCGATGGCCGATCGAGCGAAGTCCTCGTAGAGGCCATGATGCTGGGGCGCTACTCCGATGACCTGCAGGAGTATCCCCGCACTGACCGATGACTCGCCCACTGTCGTTGACGCCCACAGGTCTTCCATACCCCGGCTCAGGGCGTCAAGAGTGGACACCTCAACGAAGAGGGAACCGAGATCGGGGTGCTGGGTTGCCAACGCCTGGACGAGCAGCTCTTCCTTGGTTCCGAAGTAGTAGATCAGCATGCGGGAACTGGTCCCCAGGGCAGCCGCCAAGGGGCGCAGCGACAGGTCGACCAGGCCGTGCTCACTGATGTATCGGACGACGTCGTCGAGAAGTTGGATGCGTTTGTCGTGATCGAGCGGGCGCGGCATGCCTTGACTGTAGCGAACGGTACAGGTATTGATGTCGAGCATGGATGTAACGAGTGGTACAGGAATAGGTGGTGGTCGATCGGTCGTCGTCACGGCCATGGTTGCCACGACCTCGCTCGCAGACGACGTGGAATCGACGTGGTCGGCCCTGCTGGAGGGGCGCAGTGGAATCCGGCCACTCGACGCGCCGTTTGTGGCCGACTACGGCCTGCCCGTGGCGATCGGGGGCACGCTGGTCTCCCACCCGTCGGCGGAGCTCACGCGTATCGAACAACGCCGGCTGTCCTTCGTCGAGCAGTGCGGATTGACTCTCGCACGCCGACTGTGGCGCGAGGCGGGGAACCCGGACGTGGACGACGAGCGGCTCGCCGTCGTGATTGGGACCGGACTCGGTGGGGGTGAGGCATTGATCGGCGCGGTCGATGCGCTGCGGGAGGGCGGGTACCGGAAAGTGCCGCCGATGTCGGTGCCCATGGTGATGCCCAATGGCCCGGCCGCGACTGTCGGTCTGGAGGTGGGAGCCAAAGGTGGTGTGTACACGCCTGTCTCGGCGTGCTCGTCTGGATCGGAGGCAGTCGCGCAAGCATGGCGTCTGATCCGGACCGGCGAGGCTGATGCCGTGGTCGCCGGCGGCGTCGAGGGGCAAATCGACGCGGTGTCGATTGCGAGCTTCTCCATGATGCGCGCGATGAGCACCCGCAACGACGAGCCGGAGCGCGCGTCGCGGCCGTTCGACCAGGACCGCGATGGGTTCGTGTTCGGTGAGGCCGGAGCGTTGTTGTTGCTCGAATCCGAGGAACATGCCCGGTGCCGCGGCGCCACGATCCACGGTCGGGTGCTCGGTGCCGGGATCACCTCCGACGCGCACCATATCGTCGCCCCCGATCCGCAGGGTGCCGGGATCGCCAGGGCGATGCGCATCGCCCTGGCTTCGGCGTCGTTGACGAGCGACCAGGTCGGTCACGTAAACGCTCACGCCACGTCAACCCCCGTCGGAGATGCCGCGGAAGCGGCAGCCATCTCCGCCGTTGCCCCGCATTCATCGGTGTATGCACCGAAGTCGGCGCTCGGCCACTCGATCGGTGCCGTGGGTGCGCTCGAGGCGATTCTCACTATCATGGCCCTTCGGGAACAGATCGTGCCGCCCACGCTCAATCTCGACAATCTGGACGTCGCAATCGATCTGGACGTGGTGCGGGCGTCACCGCGACGTCAGCCGATCGAGTACGCGGTGAGCAACTCGATCGGCTTCGGTGGGCACAACGTCGCACTCGCATTCGGTCGGGCCCAGCGATGATGCAGTCGACTCCCGGTACCCCGCGACGATGTCGACGACCAGTGGTGGCGTCGAACTGCGGCGATCACTACCGCATGCCAACGTCGCGATTCCGGCGGCGGTGGAGCACGGTGCACGTACCGGCGATGGCGGCGGTGAGAGCGCCGGTCGCGAGCAGTTGGGTGCGGGCGGCGCTGTCGAACAGGGCCAGCACCACGATCCCAGCGAGCAATCCGAGCGTTGCGTACGACAGGTACGGAAAGCCCCACATCTTCAGCGGAAGCGCGTCCTCGGTGCCGTCACGCCGAGCCCGACGACGCAACACCATGTGCGACAGGGCCACGAACGTCCACAGCACGAGGATCGTGGAGCCGACGGCGTTGAGCAGGAGCGGCAGCACCTTGTCGGGGTAGGCGTAGTTCAGCCCGACAGTGACGAATCCGAACGCCACCGACGCGAGCACCGCATTGCGGGGGACGCCGTTCTTCGAGGTGTGCCCGAACGCGGGATGCGCCGAGCCCCGGTGCGACAGCGAAAAGATCATCCGCGACGCACTGAACAGCATCGCGTTGAGCGACGACAGCAGAGCCACCACCACGATCACCGTCATCACCGCGGCCGCACCCGGCACCGCGCCGGCCTGCAGCACTGCGACGAACGGTCCCGTGGCGAGGTCTTCCGATGTCCACGGCAGGATCGTCACCATCACGAGCACGGAACCGATGTAGAACACCAGGATCCGCCAAACGAGGGTGCGTACCGCGCGGCCGACGTTGCGGCGCGGATCGGAGGTTTCGGCAGCGGCGATCGCGATGATCTCGGTGCCGCCGAACGCGAAGACCACGATCAGGAGCCCTGCGGCGATGCCGGCGATACCGGTGGGTGCGAAACCGCCGTGCGCCGTGAGGTTGGCAAAACCGGTGGTGTCGAAGGTGGGCATCCAGCCCGCGATCATGGCGATACCGATCGCGAGGAAGGCCACGATCGCCGTGATCTTGATTGCGGCGAACCAGAATTCGACCTCACCGAAGCGCTTCACTCCCACGAGGTTCACGCCGGTGAGCACGACCATGTAGAACAACGCCGACGCCCACTGCGGGATGTGCGGCATCGCCACCGCGGTGATCGCTGCAGCGCCGGTTGCTTCGGCAGCGATCACGATGATGACCTGTATCCAATACAGCCAGCCGATCGTCCGGCCCGCGACCGGTCCCAGCGCCGCTTCGGTGTGCGTGGAGAACGCACCGCTGGCCGGGTTCGCCGCCGCCATCTCGCCCATCATCCGCATGATGAACACCACGAGCACAGCCGCGACCAGGAAGGAGACCAGGATGGCCGGGCCTGCGACCGCGATCCCCGCACCGGACCCGACGAACAGGCCCGCACCGATCGCGCCGCCGAGGCTCATCATGACGAGCTGGCGCGGCTTCATCGCGCGGTGAAGTCCCGCAGGTTCGGCGGTGGTGGGAGGCGCGGCTACCAGGGTGTCAGTCATCTGTGCGCTCCCCTGCAGGGACGAGTTGGTCGAGGGCGATCTCGAACGCTGTTGCGGCGAGGCCCGTGCTCTCGGATGAGTGGCCGTGGCAGCGTCGCAGCGCGGTCGCGATGGTGTCGGAGACGTCGCCGAAGATCGCCGCGTCGGACACCTCGACCTCGCCCTCCATGAGCTGGGCGAACGCGCGCGCCATGCCGCAATTGGCGATGAAATCGGGGATGACGGCGACAGACTTGTCGGCGTGTTCGTAGGTCGGGCCGTAGAAGATCTCGTCGTCGGCGAATGGCACATTGGCGCCGCTCGCGATCACCTCGAGCCCCACGGTAACCATCCGGTCGACCTGCTCTCGGGTCACAAGCCGGCTCGCCGCGCAGGGGAGGAAAATCTCGGCGCCGAGATCCCAGATCTTCTCGTTCACCTCGGCGAAGGGAAGCATGCGGTCGCTGCGCAGCGCGTTGCCGTTGCGCGTGAGCAGCAGGGTGCGAATCTCCTCGAAGGACAAACCCTCGGGCTCGAGGATTCCACCGTCGCGGTCGATGATACCCACGATCTGTGCACCGGCCTGCGCAAGATAGTAGGCAGCCGCGGCACCCACGTTGCCCCAACCCTGGACGACGACGCGCTTACCCGTGAGATCGTTTCCGGAGTAGAGGCTTTGGTGGTGACGTACCGATTCGGCGACGCCCCATCCGGTAATCAGGTCGGCGACGGTGTATTTCGAGTCGACGGCCGGGGTGAACCGGGAATCCTCGACGACTTTCGCAACGCCGAGCCGCAATTGACCGACACGCTGGATGCGCTCGCGTTCATCATTGCCGAAATGTCCTGTGACAACGCCCTCCTGCGGATGCCACAGGCCGTTCGCCTCGGTGATCGGGACCACCTCGGCGATCTCGTCGACATTGAGGTCGCCACCGGTGCCGTAGTAGGCGCGCAGCAGCGGTGCGACAGCGGCGAACCAGCGCTGGAGGACGTCGTCCTTGCGAGGGTCGGAGGGGTCGAAATCGATGCCGGATTTGGCGCCACCGATGGCTGGTCCGGATACGGTGAACTTGATCTCCATGGTCTTCGCGAGGGATTCGACCTCACGGCGGTCGAGGCCGCGTCGCATGCGGGTGCCGCCGCCAGCGGCACCACCGCGCAACGAGTTGATGACGACCCAGCCGCGGGCGGTGGTGTCGGTGTCATGCCACTCGAAGACGATCTCGGGGGCCTTGTCTTCGAACTTCGTCAGCAGGTTCTTCATGGGAGAGAACTGTGACGGCAGTAACAATCTGCCCGCAACTGCGGTTCAGGTAACTATGCACGGTGAGGAGGTTCGGTTGAGTGTCAGTGGAGTTTTCTGTGCAATTCGTCCAGTTGCGTTGGTTCCCGCTGATGAATCAGGTCAACGTCGATATGCAGGGGCCTTCGCTGATCGTTCGGGTTCGAGGGTGCGGAGCAGTGGCAGTGCGCGGTAGTGCACCACCTCCGACAGCACCATGACGCTCGTCGACCGGGCGACGATCGACGAGCGGTTCAATTCGATGAGGGTCTGCTGCAACCCGATATGCGAATCTGCACCGATGCGGCACAGGATGTCGCCGGCGCCGGTTGTGGCGAACGCTTCGAGCACCCCGGGGATCGCTTCGAGTACTTCGGTCACTGCTTCGAGTGCGCCTTGAACGATCTCCATCGTCACGAATGCCTGAACCTCGAAACCTGCTGCAGACAAATTGATTCTGGGTTCGTACCCGGCGATGACGCCGGTGTCCTCGAGTCGTTTGATGCGGGCTGAGACCGTGGCGCGCGCGACCGTCAATCGACGTGACAGTTCGAGGGCGCCGATCTTCGGTTCGGCGTGCAGGGCCTCGAGAAGCGCGAAATCCAACTCGTCCAGTTGTGCGGGCTCACGCATGGTGGGTACCTCCCATCGAGGCGGAAATTCTAGACCGATTGTATAGCTGAACCCGGCTCCTTCTCTGAATTCGAGCCAACTCGACCAGCTGGGGAAGTCGATGTTGCGTGACCTCGTTCAGGGGGTTCTCCTGGTGATACACGACACATCGACCGGTGCCGCTGACGGCGGCAGGAGGTTCACGACATGACACTCGAATACACCCTCACCGACAGCGAGAAGCTCGCCCAGCTCGACGCCGACGAACTGCATCGACTCATCGGCCTCGTCGAATACGACAGTGACAGCGATCCGTTCCCGGTGAGCGGCTGGGACGCCGTCGTGTGGGTGGTGGGCAACGCGACCCAGACCGCCCACTACTTCCAGTCCGTCTACGGAATGGAACTCGTCGCGTACTGCGGCCCGAACACCGGGAACCGCGACCATCACGCGTACGTATTGCGCAGTGGTGCTGTGCGATTCGTGATCAAGGGCGCAGTCGACCCGAACAGTGCGTTGATCGAGCATCATCGACTGCACGGTGACGGCGTCGTCGACATCGCGCTGCAGGTGCCCGACGTCGACAAGTGCATCGAACATGCCCGCCTGCAGGGCGCGACGATTCTCGAAGAGCCTCGCGATGTCGCCGACGAGCACGGCACCGTGCGTACCGCGGCGATCGCGACATACGGCGACACTCGGCACACGCTCGTCGACCGGTCGCGCTACACCGGGCCCTACCTGCCCGGATACGTCTCACGCACGTCCACGTTCCGTAAGCGTGACGGTGCCCCGAAACGGTTGTTCCAGGCGCTTGATCACGTGGTCGGCAACGTCGAACTCGGCCGGATGGACGAATGGGTCGGCTTCTACAACCGCGTCATGGGGTTCACCAACATGGCGGAGTTCGTCGGCGACGACATCGCCACCGACTACTCGGCACTCATGAGCAAGGTGGTGTGCAACGGCAACCACCGCGTGAAGTTCCCGCTCAACGAGCCGGCGATCGCCAAGAAGCGGTCGCAGATCGACGAGTATCTCGATTTCTACCAGGGGCCGGGCGCACAGCATCTTGCGTTGGCGACCAACGACATTCTCTCTACCGTCGATCAGTTGCGCGACGAAGGTGTCGAGTTCCTTGCGACGCCGGATGCGTACTACCAGGATCCCGAGCTGCGTGCGCGGATCGGCGAGGTGCGCGTGCCGATCGAGGAACTCGAGAAGCGGGGCATCCTCGTCGATCGGGACGAGGACGGTTACCTGCTGCAGATCTTCACCAAGCCGATCGGCGACCGGCCGACAGTGTTCTTCGAACTCATCGAACGCCACGGATCGCTGGGCTTCGGGAAGGGGAACTTCAAGGCGCTGTTCGAAGCTATCGAGCGGGAGCAGGAGGCGCGCGGCAACTTCTGATTGTGCGATGAGTTCGTCGCGTCGGACGGGTCAGCCCTGGCAGGAACTCCGAGTGAAGGGACCGACCGATGCCGAAGTCTGCACAGCCGAAATCTGCACACCCTTACGTTGCTGGGGAACGGCGAGATCTCCTCGACGTGCTCGACCGGCTCGACGAGAGGCAGTGGGACACCGCGTCGCTGTGCGAGGGGTGGAGGATCCGAGAGGTGCTCGCTCACACCACCACAGCGTTTCGTTACAGCATTCCAAGGCTCGCGCTCGCCATGGTGAAGGCGCGGGGCGACATCAACCGCGCGTCCGACGCGTGCGCCCGCGCCGACACACGCGCATTGTCCGACGCGGAGCTGCTGGACAGTCTGCGGATGAATGTCGAGCATCCGTGGCATCCGCCGGGCGATGGACCGGAGGGGACGCTGTTCCACGAAGTGATCCATGGCCTCGACATGACCGTCGCGCTCGGGATCGACCGCACCGTGCCACGCGAGCGAATCGAGATGATGATCGGATCGTTGAAGCCCAAGGCCATCGACTTCTTCGGTGCCGACCTGACGGGTGTTCGGTTGCAGGCCGATGATCACGACTGGTCGTACGGCACCGGTTCCACCGTCACCGGATCGGCGCAGCATCTCCTCTTGGTCTTGACCGGCCGGATCCTGCCGGCGGGTTTGTTGTCGGGGGAGCAGAGTGGACGGTTCACCGCAGGGGTATGAGCCGTCCGCTGGGGTCAGGCGAACTGCGTGAGTTGTGCGCGCAGCGCCTCCTCGGTGTGTCGTACGGCCGTGCCTACGATGGGCTCGATGAGCTTGCCGAGGGCACGGCCGGCGAGACCTCCGGGAAGTTCGTAACCGAAGACGACGTCCAGGCGTGCCTGCCCGTCGTCGAGTTCGGTGAACCTCCACGAAGATGACGTCCGGAATCCCGAGATCGACGACAACACGATCGCCTTGCTGTGTTCCCACTCGACGATCTCGACTCGGGAATCGAGGTTCTTCGGGCCTACCCGCATGGTGGCATCGAACGTCGCGCCGAGGCCTTGGATCTGTGCTCCGACCGGCTCGAATCTGACGACGCCGAACATCCAGTCGGGGACGGTGCGGTGGTCGTCGATGTAGTCGAACGCGACATCGACGGGAACCTCCGCGACGGCGGTGTGGTGGATTTCGATCATGGCGGGCGGGTTCCCTTCAAGACTTGTGTCTGTTACGAACAGTATCCGTTACTTTCTGGCGCTGGAAGGGACGCGGACGAATTTCTCCCCGAACTATCGGAAAACCTGTTTCACTCTCCGAAGGATCACGTGGTTCCCATCACTCAGGAGGCTCGGTGAAGATAAAAGCGGCAGTCATCAAGGGTGTAGACCGGCCGTGGGAGATCGAGGAGATCGATCTCGGCGATCCGGTGGCGGGTGAGGTGCAGGTCAAGCTCGCGGCGTCGGGTCTGTGCCACTCCGACGAGCACCTACGGACCGGGGCCTCGCCGCTGCCGTCGTTCCCCGCGCTCGGCGGCCACGAGGGCGCTGGCGTGGTGACCAAGGTCGGACCGGGTGTGATCAGCGTGGAGGAGGGTGACCACGTCGTTCTCGCGTTCATCCCGGCATGCGGGCGATGCCGCTCGTGCGCGAAGGGGCTGCAGAACATCTGCGACGAGGGCGCGGGCCTCCTCACCGGAAAAGCTATCTCTGACAAGACCAATCGCGTGACGCTGAACGGTGAACCGGTTATCCAGATGTGCCTGCTCGGAACGTTTGCTCCGTATGTCACGGTCAACGAAGCCTCCGTCATCAAGATCGAGAAAGATATCCCGCTCGACAAGGCCGCGCTCCTCGGTTGTGGTGTCGCGACCGGTTGGGGATCGGCGACGGCAATCGGCGGAACCAAGGTCGGTGACGCGGTGGTGGTCATCGGTGTCGGTGGCGTCGGCATCAATTCCGTGCAGGGCGCTGCCCACGCAGGTGCGCGCTTCGTGATCGCGATCGACCCCGTCGAATTCAAACGGGACAAGGCGAAGGAGTTCGGCGCGACACACACGTTCGCGTCGCTCGAGGAAGCTGCGCCCGTGATCCGTGAGATCACCTGGGGTGCAATGGCCGACGTCACGATCATCACCGTCGGTGAGATCCACGGCGACATGATCGCGCCGGCGCTCGCGGTGACGGCGAAGGGCGGCCAGGTGGTGGTCGTCGGTATGGGCAACGCGCGGGACACCGACGTCACTATGAGCCTGTTCGAGCTCACGCTGTTGCAGAAGCGAGTACAGGGCGCGATCTTCGGCGGTGTCGGGCCGCGTTCGCAGATCCCGAAGCTGCTCGAGCTGTACCGCAACAACCAGCTCGACCTCGACGGCCTCGTCACCAAGACCTACAAACTCGAGGACATCAACGAGGGCTATGCCGACATGCTTGCCGGCAAGAACTTGCGCGGTGTCATCGTCTACGGCGACGACGACTACTGAATCTGTGGGGATGACCATCCTTTACCGTGATGTCCATGGACGCGCGTGAGGATCAGGTCTCCGGAGACGCCGGGTCGTGGCGGCACTACGGCCCGGTGTCGTTGCCGAAACCCCTGGCTGCGGCACTCGACGCGTTCGCCGAGCGAGGCTACGACGGCACGTCGATCCGGGAGGTCGCCGCACGCGCGGGGCTCTCTGTCCCCGGTCTCTATCATCATTACCCGTCGAAGCAGGCGCTTCTGGTGTCGTTGACGACGGCCGTCATGAACGAGCTGCTGGACCGCAGTCGGCGTGCCCTCGAAGAAGCCGGCCCGGCCCCGTCCGAGCGGTTCGATGCGGTGGTGGAGTCGCTGCTGCGATTCCACATGTTCCGCCGCGACCAGGCATTTGTCGCATCCACGGAGATGCGCAGTATGGAACCGGGCAACCGCGAGGCCTACGTTGCGTTGCGCGACGCACAGCAACGGATGCTCGACGAGATCGTCGAGGCCGGAGTCGAGTCGGGCGAGTTCACCACGCCGTTTCCCAAGGACGCGGGTCGTGCTGTGGCCACTATGTGTATCGGAGTGGCCGATTGGTATCGCCCGGACGGCACGCTCACGCCCGATGAACTCGTCGAGCGGAATCTCGCGATTGCACGTAGTGCGGTCGGAGCGCGCTGAATCCTGGTTCCTTGACCGAACCGCCACTGGTGTGTCACCGTATCCAGAACCGAGCGATCGATCGGTCGGTGTGGAGAGGGAGTGATCATGGCAGTCGATCTGTCGTATTCGGATCAGGTAACCGGCCTGGTCGCGAAGACCGAAGCATTCATCCGCGACCACGTGTTGCCCATCGAGGACGAGCACAGCGGTGACATCACTGCGGCCGGGGGCGACGCCGTCCGCACCGACCTGCAGAAAGCCGCGAAGGACGCCGGTGTCTTCGCACCCCACGCCCCAATCGAGTACGGCGGACACGGTCTCGACATGTCCGACCGCGCACCAGTCTTCGAAGCGGCCGGCTACTCGCTCTTCGGCCCGACCGCGCTGAACATCGCCGCACCCGACGAGGGTAACGTGCATATGCTCGCGCACATCGCGAGCGACGAGCAGAAACAACAATTCCTCGCACCGCTCGCAGCGGGTGACGTGCGTTCCGCGTTCGCGATGACCGAACCCGCCCCCGGCGCCGGGGCCGACCCCAACGCCCTCAACACGCGCGCCGAGAAGGTGTCGGGTGGTTGGAAGATAAACGGCTGCAAGCATTTCATCACCGGAGCCGATGGCGCGGGATTCTTCATCATCATGGCCCGCACCTCCGGTGAACCCGGTCAGCGTGGCGGCGCCACCATGTTCCTGGCCCCGGCGGATACCCCGGGCCTGACTGTGGGCAGACATATCTCCACCCTCGACAAGTCGATGCTCGGCGGTCACTGCGAGGTGGCATTCGAGGATCTGATCGTGCCGGACTCCGCTGTGCTCGGGGAGGTCGACCAGGGCTTTGCCTACGCGCAGGTCCGCCTGGGCCCCGCCCGCATGACCCACGTGATGCGTTGGCTCGGGGCTGCCCGCCGCGGTCACGACACCGCCGTCGGCTACGTCGCTGAGCGTGAGGGCTTCGGTTCCAAGCTCGGTGACCTCGGTATGATCCAGAAGATGGTCGCCGACAACGAGATCGACATCGCCGCCACCCGCGCTCTACTCACGCAGGCATGTTGGGAGCTCGATCAGGGCTCGCACGCCGCCAACGCCACGTCCATCGCCAAGACGTTCGCCGCTGAGGCGATCTTCCGGATCGTCGACCGGTCGGTGCAGATGTGCGGTGGTCTCGGCGTGTCCGAGGACCTTCCGCTCGCGCGCCTCTCGCGTGAGGTGCGTCCGTTCCGCGTCTACGACGGACCGTCCGAGGTGCACCGCTGGGCCATCGCCAAGCGCACCGTCGGCGCCGCTCGTAAGGCTGCTGCAGCGAAGGCGGCCCGGTCGTGACCGTGGTCGAGCACGAGGGCCTGGATCTTCCTGCTCTCCAGCGTTTCCTGTCGGAATCCGGAGTCGATCTCGACGGTGAGCTCCGCGCGGAACTCATCTCCGGCGGCAAATCGAACCTCACCTACCGGATCTTCGACGACACGTCGAAATGGGTGCTCCGCCGTCCGCCCACTGCGGGTCTGACACCCTCCGCACACGATGTGGCCCGAGAATTCCGCATCACCTCGGCGCTGCAGGACAGCGGAGTCCCGGTTGCGCGGACGGTCGCGCTGTGCGAAGACGACGCAGTGATGGGTGCGCCGTTCACCGTCGTCGAGCATGTCGACGGTCGTGTCATCCGGAGCAAGGACGACCTCGACACCCTCTGCGACAACGAGATCAACGACTGCATCGAGGAACTCGTCCGCATCATCGCAGCACTGCACAACGTCGACTTTGCTGCGGTCGGGCTCGGTGAACTCGGTCGACCCGACGGGTACGTCACGCGGCAGGTCAAGCTGTGGGCCGGCCAGTGGGGTCGAGTCAAGACCCGGGAACTTCCCGACCTCGAGCGCCTCCATGCGACCCTCGCCGACGCGATTCCCGAATCACCCGCGCCGTCGATCGTGCACGGCGACTACCGGATCGACAACACCATCCTCGATACGAATGATGCGAGCAAAATTGCCGCAGTGGTGGATTGGGAGCTGTCCACGCTCGGTGATCCGCTCACCGATCTCGCGTTGATGTGCGTCTACCGGCACCCGGCGCTCGACGATGTGCTCGGCTTCCCGGCCGCGTGGACAAGCTCCCGGCTGCCGGCCGATCGCGACCTCGTTCAGCGCTACGCCGTGGCCTCCGGTCGCGAGATCGCACACTGGGACTTCTACATGGGTCTCGCGTATTTCAAGCTCGCCGTGATTGCCGAAGGGATCAACCACCGGTGGCGCGTCGGCGCGACCATAGGCGGCGGGTTCGACAAAGCAGGAGAATCGGTTCCGGC
This sequence comes from Rhodococcus ruitaii, assembly GCF_055230935.1. Classification (NCBI taxonomy): domain Bacteria; kingdom Bacillati; phylum Actinomycetota; class Actinomycetes; order Mycobacteriales; family Nocardiaceae; genus Rhodococcus; species Rhodococcus ruitaii. The sequence continues at coordinate 264,234 of NZ_JBUYWC010000007.1, forward strand.
GCTCGTCGCAGCCGGACTGGAGGCAGTGAAGGGAGCGTCTTCGTGACGGTGAGTGCGCCCTTGTGACCGGTCTCCTTTGTGAGCGAATGGCTCACTCGTCTCGGGGTCGAGCCGAGTGTGCCATTCGCTCATCTGAGGTGGGGGTGCAGGGGTGAGGTGTGGGAAGGAAGGGGCAACCTCACATTTTCGCCGTCCCGTGCGTCTACCTCATGTAGACCTTGTACCGGATGGAAGGATCGAAGCCGTGACCGCATCACATACCCACACCGTGGTCGACTCGCCGATCGGCGAGCTGACCCTCGTGAACACCGATGGCACGCTGTCGGGCCTGTACATGGCCGATCACCACCCGGCACCTGATCACGACAGCTTCGGGCCGCAGACCACCGAGGGCTTCGAGGTCGCCGGTGAGCAGATTCGCGAGTACTTCGATGGCACACGGACGACGTTCACGATCCCGCTCGCGCCGGTTGGCACTGCTTTCCAGCACGCCGTGTGGGCCGCTCTCCGAGGCATCGAGTTCGGAACCACGTCGACGTATGGGGAGGTCGCGGTCGCGATCGGCCGGCCCACCGCGGTCCGGGCTGTCGCCGCTGCCAACGCGCGGAATCCGCTGAGCATCGTGGTGCCGTGTCATCGCGTCATCGGTAGCGGCGGCCGGCTCACCGGGTATGCCGGGGGAGTCGAGCGTAAACAGTTTCTCCTCGAGCAGGAGGCGCGGATCGCCCATGCCCCCACGCCGGCCTGATGCGCATCTGCCACCGTTCGAGCGGGTCGTCGCCGACCACGGCCCGACGGTCCTGCGGGTGTGCCGCGCCATGCTCAGCGCCGCCGACGCCGACGACGCGTGGTCGGAGACGTTCCTCGCTGCTCTGCGTGCCTATCCGGATCTGAAGCCGGGTGCCAACATCGAGGCGTGGCTCGTGACCATCGCGCATCGCAAAGCGATCGACGTCCACCGTGTGCACGGGCGAACACCGGTACCCACCGAGGTGCTGCCCGAGCGCGTATCGGCCACCGACCTTCCCGGCACCGGCGACGACGAACTGTGGGGCGAGGTCGCGGCACTGCCGTTTACCCAGCGGGCCGCGCTCGTCTACCACTACCTCGGCGGATTGCCGTACTCGGAGATCGGTGAACTCCTCGGCAACACCACAGAAGCCGCGCGCCGCGCCGCCTCCGACGGACGTGCAGCGTTGCGTCGTCGCTACAGCACAGAGGCAGGTCGCTACAGCGCAGAGAGAGGGAGCGTGCAATGACTTTTCCGATGCCACCGGTCTCGACGCCCGACCTCGCATGGCTCCATCAGCGACTCACGATCGATGCCGAAGCTGCCGGCCTCCTCGACGTCGCGTACCGAATCCTCGACACCCCCGTCGGGCCGCTGCTGCTCGCGGCGACCGAAGCGGGACTCGTGAGGGTGGCGTATGTCGCCGACAGCCTTGACGACGTGTTCCACGAACTCACCGCGCGGATCAGTCCTCGGATCCTCGAAGCCCCCGCACGGCTCGACACTGCGGCAGCTCAGCTCGATGAATACTTCGAGGGTGCGCGATCGTCGTTCGATCTTCCTCTCGATCTCAGGCTCGCGACCGGATTCCGTCGCGACGTGATCACGCGGCTGCCCGATATTGCCTACGGGCATACGGCCAGCTACGCGGAGGTCGCGGCGGCGGCAGGCAGCCCCCGGGCGGTCCGCGCTGTGGGTACGGCGTGCGCGAAAAACCCTATTCCGGTGGTTATTCCGTGCCATCGGGTGGTGCGCAGCGACGGCGGGATCGGGCAGTACGTGGGGGGAGTCGACGCGAAACGGATCCTGCTGAGTCTCGAGACCGCGGCATGACCACCCTGCGATTGCCGTTGACGCCGCCGTTTGCTGCGTCGGCGATGCTCGACGCGCTGCGGAGTCACACCGTTGCAGGGCACGAGCGGCACGACGCGGAGACACGCACCCACAGCCGGGCGGTCCGGGGACGCGGAGGTCCCGCGGTCGTGACGGTCACGTTCGAGAGCGATCCGAATGCCGCGCACATCACTGCGCGGATCGATGCTACCGATGACCGAGATGTGCCCGAACTCGAACGGAGCATCCGTGCCTGGCTCGATCTCGATGCCGACCCGATTGCGATCGACGAGGCGCTGGGCGCCGACCCATTGCTCGCAGCGTTGGTGTCGGCGCGGCCTGGTCTGCGTGTGCTCGGGGCCACCGACTGGTTCACCACCGCCGTGCAGACCGTACTCGGGCAACAGGTGAACCTCGCGGCGGCCTCGACGTTCACGTCGAGACTCATTGCAGCATACGGTGAGCCAGGGCCTGAGGGGTTGCGGTGTTTCCCGACGCCGCAGCGTCTCGCGGTGGTGGATCCGGCCGAACTGAAGGCGACTGTGCGGGTCACGGGTGCGCGCTCCCGCACGGTGCACGCACTCGCGACTGCCGCGGCCGACGGGCTCGCCGCGGAGGCGACCATCGATTTCCGAGCAGAACTTCTGGCCCTACCGGGAATCGGGTCGTGGACGGTTGACTATTTGGCGCTGCGTGCACTCGGCGACCGTGACGCGTACCCCTCCGGCGACCTGGTGCTACGCCGAGCGTTGGGCGGTACCACTGCCGCTGAGGCGACCGCACGTGCTGAAGCATGGCGGCCGTGGCGCGCCTACGCCGTGTCGCACCTGTGGGCCCACACGGCCTACGCCCCGTCCCCGGCAGCAACGTCGTCACCCGACTCCTCGGCGTAGCAGGTGCGGATCGATGTCGACATGGGAAACCTGACATCGGTCGAGCCGAACATCAACCGGGTTGCCGCCTCGGCCGCCGCTTCGATGTGGGCGACCGCGGCATCGGCATTGCGGGTGTGCACCACCACCTCGTCGTGCTGGAAGAACACCAGTTCGCCATCACGACCATCCGGTGCCGCCGAGAGCCGGCGGCGAAGCTCGGCCAGCACGCACAATGCCCATTCCGCGGCCGTGGCCTGGACGACGAAATTGCGGGTGAATCGTCCGCGGACACGCACATCCCCGTGCGAGAGAAATTCAGGTTCGGGTGGGGGACAGGCACGCCCGAGCCATGAATGCACCACCTCGCCACGCTCTCCGGTGCGGGCTGCACGCTCGACGAATTCGACTGCGTCGGGAAAACTCCTCCGCAACACCGTCAGCAGCCCCCGGGAATCACCGGACGTTGCGCCGTACAGCACGCCGAGCACCGCGACCTTCGCTTTCGCTCGGTCGCCACCAAATGCTGCCGCCGCGACCGGTGCGTACAGGTCGTCCTTGCCTGCGGCCGCGACCATGCGCGGATCTCCCGACATGGCGGCGAGGATCCGAGGTTCGAGTTGCCCGGCGTCGGCGATGACGAAGGTGTGCCCGGGGTCGGCGAGCACGCTCGACCGCAACGCTTTGGGGATCTGCAGAGCACCACCACCGCGGCTCGCCCACCTCCCTGAGACGACCGCACCCGGCACATAGACGGGGCGGAAACGGTTGTCGTGGACCCATGTGTCGAGCCAGCTCCAACCGTTGGTGCTGTACAGCTTCGACAGGTCGCGGTGCCTCAACAACAACGGCACTGCGGGGTGGTCGAGTTCGCGCAGCACGTGCTTGCGTGTCGACGACAGCTCGATGCCCTCGCGGCGGAAGGCGTCGAGCACTTCGACGTGTGATGCCGGGTTCACGGGCCGGCCGAACACGGCCTGAATCTCTGCGATCACCTCGGCGATCCGAGAGGGAGGTTCGTAGCCGAGCGGACGACGACCGAGGGTGCGCTCCAGCAAGTTGCGGTGTGCGTCGGCCGAGAAAGGCAGCCCGACGAACCCCATTTCGGCGGCGGCGAGGGTCCCCGCAGATTCTGCGGCCAAAAGCAGATCGAGACGGCGATCGGTGGCCGTGCGCCGACGTTGCTCGGCGAATCGCTCGATCACGGTGGCGATGTCGACGCCGGGCGCCGCGTCGAACAGCCCCGGGCGTTCATCCACCGGATCCTCGACGGGATCCGCCGGGATCCCATCGCGCGTATTCAGGATTACGGCGGTAGTCGCCAGATCATGGCACCGCTGCACCCGCACACCAGCGCGTAACAAGTCCGGGTAGACGGTTGCGGTGGAGGTCCACACCCATCGTGGGCCGCGAGAGGATTCGAGTTCCGACACAGTCGCGGCGAGATCGCGATACTCGCGGGTGTCGCTCACTGGGACGCCGGCGTCGTCGATCAGGGCGATGCTGCCGCCGCGCACGGCTCCGCTTTCGGAGGGGTGAGGAACGACGACGGCACGCATCCGTCCAGGGTACGGATCGCGAGGAATCCCGGCGCTTCAGATCCGGAAGGAACCCGACCGACCGGTCATGTCCGACCGGAACAGTGCTAACTCGGAAGAGCCGGTTTCCGAGGGTATGACCCTGGGAATATTCTGTCCACCACAGGATTTGCTAGGGGTGTACCGAAACGGTTCCCGTCGGCTCGGCGGTGCTGTTCGAATTCACTTCAACAGCCTGCTGAAGTCCGCCTTGCGCGGGGGTTCGTCCGTGCCTCATGATCAGCACGACGACCAGTCCGACGGCGCCGACCAGCGCGGCGAAAAGATAGCCACGGGTGATCGCTTCGTCGGCGTAGAGCACCGCGTGGGTCTGCGGATTCACCGCGAGGACGTGATTCGACATCACCACACCGGTCAGGGTGGTGGCAATGCCGCCAGCCAGCAAGGCGCCCATCCCGCCGATCGTGTTGCCCACACCGCCCTGCGACGCCGGCAGCGCGTCCTGAATGAGGTTCGCGTTCGACGACTGCAGGAAGCCGACCGCAAAGCCGGCGGTGACACTCATGATCGCGACCTGCCACTGCAGCGTGAACAGACGTGAGCCGAGAAACATGACGCCCAGGAACAGGATCGCCGCGGCGAGCAATACATACCGCGCACCGATCCGCCTGGAGAGGAAGCCGCCGAGTGGTCCCATGAACATTGCGACGATACCCAGTGGGCAGATCCAGATGGCCAACTCGATGGCCGACAAGCCTGAGCCGTAGCTGACCCCCGGAAGTCCGGCGGGTGTCTGCAGCATCGTCGGAACCATGAGCGCATGAGCGTTCATCATGTACGAGACACACGAGACAGCCAGAATGGTGGTCCCGAACTTGCTGCCCAGCAGCACCTTCAGATCGATCAATGGATTCGGGGTGATGCGCTGCCGCCACACGAACGCGACCAGCATAGCCACGCCGCCGCCCAGCACTGCCAGGGTGGACGCGGACGTCCATCCCCACTGGCTTCCCTTCGACACACCGACGAGCACGATCGCGATTCCCGGGCCCAGCAGGGCGGTGCCCACGTAGTCCACCGGCCGATCGACGCGCACCGGGCTCTCCGGAACGGTCAGGGCATAGAGCGGCAGCAGGGCCACCACGTAGATCGCCATGAACCAGAAGATTCCCCGGAATCCCGGACCGTCGATCAGCCAGCCCGCGATGAACGGACTTGCGATGGCAGACATGCCGATTCCGGTGACAACGATGCCGAGGGCAACGGGCACGAAGTCACGCGGGATGATGTCGCGAACGAGTCCGTAGGAGATCGCCACGACGCCCACCAGTGAACCTTGGAGCAGGCGTCCGACCAGCAGCACCGGAAGGGTCGTGGACAGGGCACACACGACGCTGCCCACGGCGAACACCGCCGCCAGCGAGATGATGACCCGCTTCTTTCCCCATTTGTCGGATGCTTTGCCCACGAGCGGGCTGACCGTGGCGCCGGCGAGTGTCACGATCGAGACGACCCATGCGATGTCGAGGGTCTGAAACTCGGGGGCCATGTGCGGCAGTGCGGGTAGCACCATGAGGATTTCGAATGTGGCCATCTCCGACAACAGGACGATGAGTGCGAGGACTGCGGCTATCCGTCCACGGGACATCGAAACAGACTGGTAGTTCATTCTTCTCCCATCTGTCCTATTCCGCACTGACGCCGACTGGTCTGTCGCCGACGATCGAGATGCGGTCCATCACCCGACGGGCGGGGTAGTAGTCGCTGGATGCGTAGTGTTGGCACGCACGGTTGTCCCAGAAGGCAATGGTGTTCTTCTGCCAGCGCAACCGCACCTGAAGTTCGGGGCGCATCGCGTGGCGGTAGAGCAGGCGCAGCAGTTCGTTCGACTCGTCCTCCGTGACGCCGAGGATGCGTTGCGTGAAAGCGACGTTGACGAACAGCACCCGCCGGCCGGTCTCGGGGATCACCCGCACGACAGGGTGCGTCACCGGGGGGAAGTGGGGGCGTAGCGCATTCACTGCGTCGTCCGGCATTCCGGACCCGAAGGAAACGATCCAGTCGTGCTCCGCTTCCAGGTGGTCGATTCTCGTCTTGATGTCGTCGGGTAGCAGGTCATAGGCCGCGCCCATGTCTGCCCACAGAGTGTCCCCACCTACCGGTGGGATCTCGACGGCACGCAGAACTGCCGCGAATGAGGGCAATTCGTGCCATGTGACGTCGTTGTGCCAGATGTTCTCGGCACCGACTGCGGTTGCATCCTTCGCGAGTGTTGTGACGTCGACGTCGGATTGTCCCGGCTGGGTGTACTTGAAGAACGGGTGCTGTTCGAGTTCGCCCCATCGTGCGGCGAAGGCGCGATGATCGGCGCGCTCGATGTGCTGGTCCCGGAAGAACAGCACTTTCCATTCGAGGAGGGCTCGGCGGATTTCGGCCATCATGTCGTCGGTGAGATCGCCGCCGAGTCGGATTCCGGCGATTTCGGCCCCGATCGTCGGGGTCTGCGGTTCGAGCGAAAACAGTTCGTACGGGCGATCTTCGACGCCGACTGCGGTCCGTGGGGCAACGAGGGGGCCGAAGCATGCAAGCGGGTCGGTCGGCATGGGCACGGCTTTTGCGGGAAGTGCATAGGTCACGGGGTGGCTCCTAGAAATTCGGTGGTGGCCGCAGAAATGGGGGCAGCGAGCATTGCGGCGCAGGTGTCGACGAGATCCGAGACGATGGCAGCGGTCCGTGCGGGAGTGCGTTCGACGCCTTCTCGTGCGGCCAGGGTGGTCATGCTGAACATGACGACATTGTCGGTACGCCACGCCGCGACCTCGCCGGGAACCGGGCAGAGGTCGATCAGTAATTGGTGTGTACGCCTGTATGTTTCGGCCCTCAGGTGCTTTTGTACAAGGTGCGCGAGAGCGGGGTCGAACATCGTCTGAACCAGGAAGCGTGCGTACCGACTTCCGGGCCTGCCGACTGTCTCGGCTGCGAGTGGCCGGATGAGAGCCTCTACCGCCTGACGGACCGTCGAAGGGGTGCCGAGCCGCTCCATCTCGACGAGCAGTTCCTGCCGACGGGCGTCGACGCGCGACATGCGGAGCTCGACGACGGCCTCGAGGAGGCCCTCACGGGAACCGAAGTGATACTTCGCCGCCGACTTGTTGGACTGATCGGCGGCGATCTGGACGTCCTTGAGCGTCAGCGCGGGCATTCCCCGTTCCCCAACGAGCCGTTCGGCCGCCTCGATCATTGCCAGCCGGGGTGTGGTCTCTGTCACGTCGACGAGATTAAGGCTGTAGCCTTACCTCGTCAATACCCCGCGTAGACCCACTCGAGAAGGGCCTGTGTTTGGGCGGTATCAGGGATCGATGTCGGCGGCCACCATCTACGTCGGCGGGTCCGGGAACGGAAGAAGCACCCGCTGCGGGCCGGATACAGACCGTCCCAGCGCACGGGAGAGTCCGGTTTCGGCCGGCGCGGACATCACCGCCGTCGAGATCGATGCGGACCGATCGGTAGATGCGACGGAACGAGTGCGTGCACAAGAGCGGAGCTCGTTCCCCATGTTCAGGGGCTGGTAGGCGGCTCTCCCCTCTCGGAAACGGACACTGTGTCGAGCGCCAGCAATTCGGTGGAGCGATGGAATCCCCGACGGTCGTACAGCCACGTCACGATCGCACCGAGCGCCACGCCGACACCGAGCCCGACGAACGTCATCGCGACTCCGTGCGTCAGTCCTGCGGCGCCGTGGCCGTCGAAGTAGAGGATCGCGCGGGTCGCGATGTAGATCTGGTGCATCGGCTCGAACGTCGACAGCCACTCGAACACCTTGGGCATCGCCTCGATCGGGACCGTGCCACCGGACGACGGTAGCCCGAGCACGATGAAGAGGAACAGGTTCACGAGTAGACCTGCGGATCCGAACACGGACATCACCGACACCGAGGTGATGCCCACCGCACTGATCGCGAGTGCCCCGTACTCCCACATCAGCAGGGCGTGCGGAACAGGCATACCGAGGGCCGTGCCGATCCACAGATACAGCGCCGACACGATCAGTGACAGCACGACGATGATTCCCCACTTGATGAACAACACCGTCAAACGGGACATACGGGTGGTCTCTTTGCTGATGTAGAGCGGGCCGTACTCGGTGGGGATGAACCCGAGAGCGGTGTCGACGAGGGTGTTGACGATTGTGGCGCCGGTGAATCCCGCGAGGATCAGCAGCAGCGTGAAGTAGAACGCGGACAGGCCGGCGCCGGTGCCGTCGGGCAGCGGCTTGTGCTCGACGTTCAGGACGTTGATCGGCTCCTGGAGCGTGAGCAGACTTCCTCCCGACAACTGCAGGTCGGGTGCGGTCTCGGCGAGGGTGTCCGCGACCTGGGTGGTGAGCTGTTCCCCAACCGTGTCGTTGACCTGGGCCATAGCGGTGTCGCTGATCATGTCGACGATGCCGCTCGCGAACGTTCCCGTCCGGGGATTCGAGTAGACAGTGATGATCGGCTTTTCGATGTCGCCGGGTACCACGCTGCCCTGCGCGAGAATCGAGGTGCGTTTGGTGAAGTCGCTGGGGATCACGATCGCGCCGTACAAGGATCCGTTGTCGAGACCGGAGTTGGCCGCCGAGATGCCCATCTCCTGCATGTCGATCTCTGCCGGATCGATGCCGTCCAGGATCGCGGTGGTGATCTCGGTTCCGAGGTTCCGCGGTTCGTCGTCGCCGGGCATGACGTCGCCGACATCCTGGTTGACGATCGCCATGGGGAATTCGCGCAGATTGTCCGCCGGACTGACCATACTCGCGAGGTAGAAGTAGCCGAGCGCAGACATCACTGCAGTGACGACGACCAGCGGCGCGAGCCAGAATCGGGGCCCCCGCAGCGTCGTGCGATGGGGATCGGTGGGGGTACCTGTTGAACTCACCCATTGATTGTGCACACCTGTGTGCGAATTTGTGCCGGATGGGCGCGACGGAGTGCTCGAGCGCACGGCGGCCGGACGGCTGGGGCGGGGCTCACGCCGGCCGGTAATGTCGATCCACGGAACTGCTGTCGACCTGGGGTGCCTCGATGATCGAAGTCCTGCTTGTCCTGCTGATCGTTGTTGTCGTCGTGGCCGTCGTCGTCGTGGTGATCCGCACCCGCAAGCCATCTGCGCCGCCAGCCAGAGTCGATCCGCTCGCCGACTATCCGGAGGTGTGGGATCCGTACACGATCGGTGTCGGCGACATCATCACGTACGCGGGCATCGACCATGTAGTGCGCGGCACGCTGCACCTCGACGAGGAGGGCTATCGCTGGCAGGAGCACCTGCTCGACGGGTCGACCGGCCGTCGCTGGCTCACCGTCGAGAACGACGAGGGTGAACTCGAGATGACCCTCTGGATGCGGCGGGAGGGCACCGGCCTGGAGCCGGGGGGTGATGTCGTCCTGGACGACCGCGTGCACCGTCAGCTCGAAGCGGGCACTGCCGGATTCACCGCGGAAGGAACGACCGGGACGGCTCCGAGCGGCACCATGGACTACGCCGACTATGCGACCGCGGATCGCACCGGTCTGATCGCGTTCGAGCGGTGGTCGCGCGGCGGGTCGTGGGAAGTGTCGACGGGACGTGCGGTCACGCGCAGTGAGCTGACCGTCATCCACGCGGGGCCCGCGGAATGAGTCTGCACGTGCTCGACATCGCTCCGCGTGATGTCTCCGCTCAGGCGCTGGGGCTTGTCCTCGATGCGCCCGCACCCACGCCGTTGGTGTACGAGCAGTTGACCGATTCCGTCGTAGGCATACTTACCCTCGGTGTGCTGGGGGCATCGCACGTGGTCACCGCCGAATCGGGAGAACATACTCTCACTGAACAGGTTTCGTGCGACGCCGTAGGTGTGGGTGGTCGCCTGCTGCCCGATCGTGAAGACCGCGGCGGTTACCGGTTCCGGAGCCGTGCCACCACGGTGCCGCGCGACGAACTGGCGCGCCGAGCAAAGGAACTCCGCGACACGGCGTCGTCCGGGCGCGGATGGTTGTGCGCGGGATTCCCGGGGAACGACGACGCGCTCACCGCGCTGACCGGCGCGGCCGACTCCGGTGAATGGCATTGGCGTACCTGGCATCTCTACCCGTGCACCGACTCGGGTGTGATCGTGGAGACCGAGAGCCGGTGGTGCCCGTGAGACGAATGGCAGCCGGATTCGTGCTTGCTGTCGCCGTGCTCGCGACCGCGGGGTGCGGCAGCCAGGTGCGTGATTACATCGCCGACACCTACGAGCACCGTGGCACGTCGGGGGACGTCGACACCTACCACTCGCCCGACCCGGTGGGGACCACAGTGTCCAGCATTGTGGAGAACGACGAACCCGCGGCACGGAAAGCGGACGGCGGCAACGAATATCTCCGGTACAACGACGACATCGTCACCGTCGGCGCTGCGTCCGGCGGCGGAAGCACCATCACTGTCGAGGACCTCGACGGCCGCTACAGCAGCGGCGGGTTCGTGTTCCTCGGGCCGGGTTTCACGCCCGGTTCACCAGCCGCCGGGAACACCTCCGGTGGCTCGGGGAGCGCGAAATGACGAACCAACTCAGCAGATCGGAACCTGAGACATGACAGTCACCTTGCTGGCCGCCGAGCTCGAGATCGGCACCGTCGACCCGTCTCTGCTCCTGCAGGGGGTGATCGGGACGCTGATCTACTTCGTCATCGGCGTCGGCGTTCTGGCCCTCGGGTTCACGGTGCTCGACGGCCTGACCCCCGGAAACCTGCGTCATCAGGTGTATGTGGACCGCAATCCCAATGCCGCGTTGTTGCTCGGCGCGAATCACCTGGCGCTGGCCATCATTGTGGTGACCGCGATCGCCACCAGTTCCGATGGGTTCGCGCAGGGGATCACCGACTCGCTCGTCTACGGTCTGGTCGGTGTGTTGTTACAGGCAGCCGCATTGCTCATCATGAACCGTGTATTGCCGGGGCGGATCACGGCGCTGGTCGCCGAGCCCCACATGAGCGGTGCCGCGTGGGCCGTGGCGATCACGCTGCTGTCGGTGGGACTGGTCAACGCGGTTGCCCTGTCGTGATCCTGTGACCGACGCGACCACTCCCGACGTCGACTCGAGCGGACCGGCCCTGGGGCGCCGGACACGTGTGATGCTGCTCGCGGCGGTGGCCGCGTGTGCCGCGTGCGGACTGGTGTACGAGCTTGCGCTGCTCACTTTGTCGGTCAGTTTGACCGGTGGTGGCATCACCGAGACCTCCCTGATCGTGGCGGGCTTCGTTGCCGCGCTCGGATTGGGTGCGCTTGCTGCGAAACCGTTGCTGCCGCACGCCGCGCCGGCGTTCATCGGCGTCGAGGTCGCGCTCGGCCTGATCGGCGGGCTGAGCGCGACGGTGCTGTATGTGGCGTTCACGTTCGTCGGGTCGTCGACGTGGGTGCTGGTCGTCGCGACCGCGGCGATCGGGATGCTCGTAGGTGCCGAAGTGCCGCTGCTCATGACCCTGATGCAGACCGGCCGCACTGCAGACGCTCGTGACACTGGGAAGGTGCTCGCGAATCTCAACGCGGCCGACTATGCCGGCGCGCTGATCGGCGGCCTGGCGTGGCCACTGTTGTTGCTGCCCGCTGCGGGCATGATCCGCGGTGCGGCGCTGACCGGGATGGTGAATCTGGCGGCGGCGGCCGTTGCAGCGCTGTTCCTACTGCGGGGGCACTTGCGGCCGGTGACCCGGGCGTTGTCCCTGGTGGTGCTACTGCTTGCCGCAACTGTGCTGGCGATTCTCTTGTTGCGCTCGTCCGATATCGAGACCACGTCGCGGCAGCGTCTCTATCCGGATCCCGTGGTGTATGCGCACCGCTCGCAGTATCAGGAGATCGTGGTGACCGAGCGCGCCGACGATGTGCGTCTGTATCTCGACGGTGATTTGCAGTTCTCGAGCCGCGACGAGTACCGATACACCGAGGCCCTGGTGTATCCGGCGCTCGCCCGCGACCCAGCCCGTGTTCTCGTTCTCGGTGGCGGCGATGGACTCGCCGCGCGGGAGATCCTGCGCCATCCGCACGTGCAGGAGGTCGTGCAGGTGGAACTCGACCCGATGGTCCTCGAACTCGCGAACACCCGGCTGGCTGTGCTCAACGGCGGGGCACTACGGGACGACCGGGTGCAGGTGGTCGTCGACGACGCGTTCCGATGGCTGCGCGAGTACACCGGCCCCGGTTTCGACGCGATCGTCGTCGACATGCCCGATCCGGACACTCCCGCGCTCGGGCGTCTGTATTCGACGGAGTTCTACGGACTTGTCGCGTCGGTGTTGAATCCCGACGGTCTGATGGCGGTGCAGGCGGGCAGCCCGTTCTCGACTCCGGACGCATACTGGCGGACGGTGTCGACGGTTGCGTCGGCGGGCCTGGGCACGACCCCCTATCACGTGCACGTGCCGAGTTTCGGCGACTGGGGATTCGCCCTCGCGCAGGCCGGCCCACCTCCGAGTCCTGCACTGTCGGCGAATGCTGCACCGCGGAAGTTCCTCGATTCCGCGACTCTCGCGGCGGCGTCGGCGTTCCCGCTCGACCGGCAGCCTCGCGAGATGGAGCCGTCGACGTTGGATCGGCCGCAGATTGTCGACGACGTCCGCCGCGGATACCAGTTCTGACCCGGACCTTTCCTCACTTCGAGCCTGTATCCGTTGCGATAGTGTGTGTCACACACTATCGTGTGACGTGTGATCGACCCCGATGTCTCCGCCGGCCACAGCCAGGAAGTGCGACGAGGTTCCGTCGTCGTTGCGAGCCTTCTGATGCTGCGCACCCCCGGGTACGGCTACGGCCTGCTCGAAGCGCTGGCGGATGCAGGTGTCGCTGTCGACGCCAACACTCTCTACCCGCTGTTGCGGCGGCTCGAAAAGCAAGGGCTCCTCGTCAGTGAGTGGAACACCGACGAAGCGCGTCCGCGTAAGTTCTACCGAACTTCGGCAGCGGGGGAAGAGCTTGCGGCGCTGCTGCTCGACGAGTGGACGGCACTCGGCCGCAGTCTGCACACCATCGATTCCGAAACCGAAGGAGATGCGCGATGACGCTCACCGACCGTTACGTCGCCACGACGTTGCGCAGAATTCCCGCCGGTAAACGTAACGACATCGACCGCGAACTGCGCGGCTCGATCGCCGATGCCATCGATGCCCGCGTCGACTCCGGCGCCGACCCTGGCGAGGCGGAAACTGCTGTGCTCACCGAGCTCGGTGACCCCGACCGGCTGGCTGCCGAGTACATCGAGCGCCCGCTGTATCTGATCGGGCCCGAGCTCTACCTCGACTGGCGGCGGCTGCTTGCCGTTCTGCTGTGGATCGCGCCGATTCCAGGTGTGGTCGTCTTGATCCTCGACGTGATCGAGGGCGATTCGGTGGGCGGGGCGATCGCTTCGGGAATCTGGGCGACGGCGATCGTTGCCCTGCAGATCGTGTTCTGGACGACCCTTGTGTTCGCTGCTCTGGAACGAAACGGACATCGGCACAGCAACCTCACGGGGGAATGGACGGTCGAGAAGCTTCCGGACACGGACGTGAACCGTCGGATCTCGCTCGGCGACACGGTGTGGACCGTGGCGTTCGTCGTTGTCGGGATCGCCGCGGTAGTGCTGCAACGTGATTTCTCGGGCTACGAGACTGCCGACGGAGCACCCATCCCGATCCTCGATCCCGACCTCTGGTCGTTCTGGCTTCCCGCGCTCATCGCCCTGCTGGTGGTCAGTACCGTGCTCGAGATCGTCAAGTACGCAGTCGGGCACTGGACGCGCATTCTCGCTGCGATCAATACCGTACTGAGCCTTCTGTTCACCGTTCCGGTGGTCTGGCTCGCCGCGACCGACCGACTGTTCGAGCCCGAGTACTTCGCCGCGGCATTCGGTGAGACGGTGGACTCGATGCAGGTGGCCAACGGGATTGTCATCGTTGTCACGCTCGCTGTGGCGGTGTGGGAGATCGGCGAAGGATGGTGGAAAGTGCTGCGCCCCCGTTAGTTTCGTCCGATGAACACCGGTCCGAAGCGCGGCCGGTTATGGTCGGAAGGGTGACTGTTCGAGTGGGTCTCGTAGTGGCAGGCGGCGGTGCCCGTGGCGCGTACGAAGCGGGCGCCATCACGACGTTGCTACCTCGCCTCGGTCAGGCCCCCACGATCCTGGTCGGTACCAGCGCCGGTGCCCTCAACGTGGTCGGGTTGGCGGGTAACGCCCACCTCGGCCTCGACCACGCAGCCGAACACGTCGTCTCGCTGTGGAACTCCGTGTCTCTCGACGATGTGTTCTCCGTGACCGGCAGTGTTGCGCGCGGAGGATTGCGGTATCTGGGGCAGTTGGCGGGATTGCCGATGCGGCTCCCGAGCTTGTTCGACACCACCAGGATGCGCGAGACCATCACCTCGTTGGTCTCGTTCGAGCAGGTGCGCGAGAACATCGATCGGGGACTGCTCGACGTCGTCGCTGTCGCAGCCACCTCGGTAGCGACCGGAGGCACCGTGGTGTTCGTAGAGAAACACCACTCGGTTCAGTTGCCGCCGTACGATGCGAACCGCAACATCACCTACGTCGAAACCGCGCTGCACGCCGAACATGTCCTCGCTTCTGCGGCAGTGCCAGCGCTGTTCCGGCCGATCCACATCGACACGCCCTCCGAATGGGCAGGCTGGTATGTCGACGGAGGCGTACGACTGAACATGCCGCTCAAGCCGGCGGTGCAGATGGGTGCCACTCGATTGGGGATGGTCGCCACCCGCCCGCGGTATTGGCCGCCCGGCCCGCCGTCACAGCAGAAGGCCGGCGCCGGTGAGCCGGATCTGTTCGATGCCGCCGGAGTGATACTGCGGGCGATGCTCGCCGACCGGATGGTAGAGGACCTGCATCGTCTCGAGTCTCGTAACATCGCGGCCGGTACCGGAACCGGGCCGTATCGTCAGATCGAATTCGAGTTCGCCGGTCCACCACTCGATCGGGCCGATGCTCTTGCGGTCCTCGCGGAGGAGGTCTTGCGGACGCGAAACAAAGGATTGCGGCGCTTGCGGAACGCAGAACTCGGTCATCTGGCCAGGCTGGTCGGTGGCGCGTCTGCGGATCGCGCAGATCTGCTCAGTTTCCTGCTCTTCGATCCCGCATTTACCGCCCAGGCCGCAGAACTGGGGCGAGTCGACGGTGCACTCGGGCATCGGCCACCGCCGGACCCTTGAGGGCGATGGATCGGATGGGTCGCAGGATGCACGCGACGAGATGATAAATATATGAACAAAAGTGGCGCCTGCGGTACTGTGACCGGCATGTCTGCACCCCGCGACCTCGACTACTGGTCCTTCGTCGAACTCGCGCAAGAGCGCCTGAACAGCAAGTTCGGCGACCATCACCGCGGCGCGACCGAAGTGTTGCTCACGTTGAATCGGGCCTCGGACATCGTCACCTACGACCTCGAATCGAGCGTGCACCGCCCGCGCGGACGATCATGGTCGGCGTATCGGCTCATGTTCGTGATCTGGCTGGCCGGTCCCATCGAACCGAATGTGGCAGCGAAGCTGACCGGGATGAGTCGTGCGGCTGTGTCGAACCTGGCGAAGCCCCTGGTCGAAGCCGGTGTTCTGGAGAAGACTCCCGTCAGTCACGATGCTCGTTCAGTGCAGCTGTCGCTGACCGAGGCCGGCGAGAAGGATATCGTCGAGGCCTTCGGCGCGCAGAATGAGCGCGAGCTCGCGTGGGTGGACGTCCTCAGCGACACTGAGCAGCACATTCTCGTGATGCTGCTGAACAAGCTCATCACCGACCGCAGCCAGTTCGACGTCCGCGGACGCAACTGAATCCCGCACCTTCGATCGTGTGGTTGCGCTCACGCCCTCGAGTTAGTTAATGTATTTACTAATCCCGACGGCAGAGACCCGCGCAACCGATCCATCATTTCCGAGGAGCTGCACCATGGCGTTCTACCGACAGCTCGGCGTCATCCCGCCCAAGCGTCACACCCAGCACCGCGACGACCACGGCAACCTCTACTACGAGGAACTGATGGGTGAGGAAGGTTTCTCGTCCGACTCGGCGCTGCTGTACCACAAGTACATTCCGTCGGCGATCGTCGAGGCAACCGAGTGGAAGGTCCCGGACCAGACAACGACGCCGAACCATCCACTCGTGCCGCGGCATCTGAAGCTGCACGATCTCTTCCCGGAGAACGTCTGGAACGACACCGACGTCGTCACCGGCCGCCGCATGATCCTCGGCAACCCCGACGTGCGCATCTCGTACGCCGTGTCCACGAAGCCGTCGCCCCTCTACAGCAATGTCGTGGGCGACGAAATGGTCTACATCGAGTCGGGCACCGCGAACGTCGAGACCGTATTCGGCACGCTCGAGGCCGAGCCCGGCGACTATGTGCTACTGCCCATGGCCACCACCCACCGCTGGGTGCCGACGGGGGACGAGCCGTTGCGCGCCTACACGATCGAGGCGAACAGCCACATCGTGCCACCGAAGCGCTACCTGTCGAAGTTCGGGCAGTTCCTCGAGAACGCACCCTTCTGTGAACGCGATCTGCACGGACCCACCGAACCGCTGATCGTCGAGGAGGAGAACGTCGAGGTGCTCGTGAAGCACCGCACCTCCCACGGCATCGTCGGCACCCGCTACCTCATGCCGAACCATCCGTTCGACGTCGTCGGATGGGACGGCTGCCTGTACCCGTACACGTTCTCGATCCATGACTACGAGCCGATCACCGGTCGCGTGCACCAGCCGCCGCCGGCGCACCAGTCGTTCGAGGGCAACAACTTCGTGATCTGCAACTTCGTGCCCCGCAAGGTGGATTACCACCCGCTGTCGATCCCGGTGCCGTACTACCACTCGAACGTCGACTCCGACGAGGTCATGTTCTACGTGGGTGGCGACTACGAGGCCCGTAAGGGTTCGGGTATCGGGCAGGGATCCGTCTCGGTCCATCCCGGCGGCCACGCTCACGGCCCGCAGCCCGGCGCGTACGAACGCAGCATCGGCGCCGAGTTCTTCGACGAACTCGCCGTCATGGTCGACACCTTCCGCCCCCTCGAACTCGGTGAAGGCGCCTTCGCGAGCGAAGACGCCGCGTATGCCGGAAGCTGGAACCGCAACAGGGAGGCATCCCGATGACAACCTTCGGCCCCCTGCTCACACAATTGTGTGACGACGCCGCACTCTTCCCGCCCGGAAATGCGCCGATCGCGGATGCGGTCCCGGCGCACGCAGTCCACACCGCCGCCGAGCATGCGCCGCTCGTGGGTTCGTTCGTGTTCCCCGCGGGGCGTCTCGATGAACTCGCCGGACTGCTCGCGCAGCAGCCCTACGGCGGAGACCTCGAACTGAGCTTGACGGCCCCCACCGGTACCGATGCGGTGGCACCCGCGCTGGCGAAGGTGGCGACCCTCGATTCGGTGTCCGTCACAGCCCTCGAGATCGCTGTACCCAAAGAGCAGACGGTCGACGAACTCTTTGCCACGCTCGACGAGATCGCTTCGGCCAACCCGGAACTCGGTGTCTTCGTCGAAGTACCCCGCGACGAGCGCCGCCCGGAGATCCTGGCTCGGCTGGCGCAGACACCGTACTCGGCGAAGTTCCGCACCGGCGGGATCGTCGCCGAGGCCTATCCGGACGAAGCCGAACTCGCCGAGGCAATCCGCACCGCCGTCACGACGGGCGTGCCGTTCAAGGCCACGGCCGGCCTGCATCACGCGGTCCGCAACACCGACCCGGAAACCGGATTCGAGCAGCACGGGTTTCTGAACATCCTCGACGCCGTCGCCGCTGCCCTCGACGGCGCCGACAACGCTGCCATCGCCGCGTCGCTCGCCGACCGGGATGGTGCGGCGCTTGCCTCGCGCCTGAAGGGCCTGTCCGTCGAGCGGTCCGCCGAGGTACGCGGCATGTTCCGCTCGTACGGCACCTGCAGTATCTCCGATCCGCTCACCGACCTGCTCGATCTCGGGCTCGCACCGTCGTCCGTATCCCCGATCACCTCCGCCGCTGATGCGGTGGCGCACCGCGAAGGATCACACGAATGACCACCATTGCCATCCCCGAGGATTCGCTCTTCGGACCGGACAACCTGCCCTACGGCATCTTCTCCACAAAAGACTCGGAACCGCGCGTCGGTGTGCGCGTGGGTGATTCGGTCCTCGACCTGAGTCGTGTGTTCGACGACGACATCGTGTTCGCCGAGCCGAGCATCAACGCCTTCATGGCGCAGGGCCGTGCCCGCTGGGACGAGGTGCGCGCAACTATCCAACAGACCATCGCCGGTGATGTGGCCGACGATGAGGTCTTCCCGATCGCCGACGTCACGCTGCACCTGCCGATCGAGGTTGCGGATTACGTCGACTTCTACGCGTCGGAGAACCACGCGTCGAATCTGGGCCGACTGTTCCGTCCCCAGAACCCTGATCCGCTCATGCCGAACTGGAAGCATCTGCCCGTCGGTTACCACGGCCGCTCATCGACCGTCATCACCTCGGGTATCGATATCGTCCGTCCGTGCGGTCAGCGCAAGGGCCCGAACGGCGAAGCGCCCGTGTACGGTCCGTCGATCCGCCTCGATATCGAGGCGGAGATGGGCTTCATCGTCGGTGTCGGCTCGAAGATGGGTGAGCAGATCGCTCCCGACGATTTCGCAGACCACTGCTTCGGCGCCGTGATCCTCAACGACTGGTCGGCCCGCGACATCCAGGCCTGGGAGTACGTGCCGCTCGGTCCGAATCTCGGCAAGTCGTTCGCGACGTCCATCTCGCCGTGGGTTGTTCCGCTCGCCGCACTCGAGGGCGCACGCATCGACACCCCTGTGCAGGATCCGGAACCGCTCCCGTACCTGAAGGGATCCGAGAAGTGGGGACTGGACATCGATCTCGCGGTCGAGTGGAACGGGCATGTCGTGTCGAGGCCGCCGTACGCGCAGATGTACTGGTCGCCCGCGCAGATGCTGGCGCACACCTCTGTCAATGGCGCCGCGACCCGTACCGGCGACCTGTTCGGCTCGGGCACCATCTCCGGTCCGGAGAAGGAGCAGCGTGGTGCATTCATCGAACTCACCTGGGGCGGAGCTGAACCCGTTCAGGTCGGTGACGAGACCCGCACCTTCGTTCAGGACGGCGACGAGATCTCGATCTCCGCCACCGCGCCTGGTGCGAACGGCTCGCGCATCGGATTCGGTGAGGTTCGCACTCGCATCCTGCCGTCGCAGGGCTAGTCGATCGAGAGAAGTTCTCCCACTGTGCAATCGAGGCTTCGGCAGATGGCGGTGAGGGTCGAGAACCGAACTGCCTTGGCTCGGCCGTTCTTGAGTACTGACAAGTTCACTACGCTCACCCCGACCTGTTCGGCGAGGTGGGCGAGCGTCATGCCGCGATCTGCAAGCAGGGAATCGAGGTGGCAGCGAACGGCATGATCAGTTTCGGGGGGCATCAGACCAGGCCCTCATTATCCCGGGCCATCCGGCTGCCGATACGTAGTGCGACTGCGACTGCGGACAGGGCCATGCAGAACACGTAGCCATACCAGAATTCGGGGCCGAGGGGCGCGAAGTCGAGCATCTCCCGTGCCTCTACATCACGCAGCAGCATGTTGGTGCCCAGAGTGCGCGGCATCTGGGGAATCAGGATGGTTGCGACAGCCACGAGGGAGGAGATGCCGACGAGGCGGATCGCGAGAGGATCGAACAGGCGTCCGCGGGCGAATCGGGCGACCATCCAGATGAGCAACGCCAGCACCGTGATGTAGCCGAGGGTCTGCAGTGCGTCTGCGCTGCGGAGAAAGCCTACGGTGACGGGGGACAGTGGGTCGATCGGCACTTCGATGGTCGAGGGTGAACCCAACTGCATCGTCACCCCGTCGTCGGACATGAGAGGGTGAGCCTCATCGAATTCGACTCGTGCTGTGACAATTTCGTTGCTGATCTGGCGGAGGAGTTCGGCAGCGTAGGTGTAGACCACCACGCCGCCGGTGAGTGCGAAGACCGCGATTGAGGCCCACAGGTCGCGGCGGTCTTTTTTCGATGTGTCGGTCGGGGGGAGTGGTCCGGTGTCGGTGGTGTTCATGTTATCTCCCTGCGTATCGATCGGATCATAACGATTATCGATGCATCGATAATCGTTATACACATCGATAAGCGATATGTCCAGGGGTGGACGTTGCCTGTGCCTGGAAGCTTTCCTTCGATAGTGCGGGTTTCCGTAGGTCGTCGACGTGTGGAAACCCGGGGAACTGGAGGAAAGTCGGCGGCCTCAGATTGTGTCGACCGGGTCGCCGCGGTGGATGGTCCCCGTTGCGCTGACCTGTGCGTACACACCGACACACGGTGCTTCCTTACCATCCTCGCGGGTCAGTACGCGATTGCGCGACATGACGGTGCGCAGCATCTCGCGCCGAGCTGGAATCTCCTGGTGGTCGAGCGTCACCATCACACACCGATCGGTGCGTCTGTCCGGCTCGATCACAGCGTCGCCTACCCGGAGCCGAACACCCAGCCAGTCGTTCTCGACGAAACCGCCCATGCCGTCGGTGTCGACGATGATCGTCGGCCGAAAGCGGCGGACTGCGATGTCTACGGGATCACCGGTGTCGAGTGCGTCGACGGAGGACGTGGACACCACGTGTAAGGGAGCTGCGTCGTACGAGCGGGCCTTGGCTTCGAGCCGGACGGCGTGCCCCGTCAGATCCGACAACATCTCGTCGACGCCGCTGTCGTCGCCTCGCACCACTGTGCCGTCGGGGAGGAACAGTTCCAGCGCCGCCGGATCACGCGGATCGGTCTCGTTCGTCAGGCGTGCCCTGCACGTCAGCAGCACTCCGAAGCGACGGAACTTCTTCGCGCTCGCCACCGCCCCCGATTGCGCGTCGACGACCGCCCATACGTGGTCGCCGCGCAGACCGTCGGACTCGACGGTCGCCGACGCCAGCCGTTCACCGCCGAACGACTTGACCGGATACCGCCAGAGTTGACCGACATGCACAACAAGCCAGCATACGGATGTCGGGTGACCTGTGGGAATGAGCTCTAAGGTGAAGGCCATGACGGAGAGCACACGGAGGTGGGGG
Source organism: Rhodococcus ruitaii (assembly GCF_055230935.1). NCBI lineage: Bacteria > Bacillati > Actinomycetota > Actinomycetes > Mycobacteriales > Nocardiaceae > Rhodococcus > Rhodococcus ruitaii. The sequence continues at coordinate 285,543 of NZ_JBUYWC010000007.1, forward strand.
CTGACAGTGCCTCTCGACGGTATACCCCTGGCTGACCAGCGGAGCGTGATCGAAGAACTCCCCGACCTCGGCTATACCGATGTGTGGTCGTCGGAAGCCGACGCGGCCGACGCATTCACCCCACTCGCGCTTGCGAGTGCGTGGGCGCCGTCGTTGCGCCTCGGCACTGCGATCGCCCCGGTCTACACTCGCGGCCCGGCGACACTCGCGATGTCTGCCGCGACTCTTGCCTCCGCCGCGCCGGGCCGCTTCGTGCTCGGTGTCGGTACGTCGTCGAATGTCATCGTCGAGAAATGGAACAGCATTCCTTTCGACGAGCCGTACAAGCGAGCCCGCGACACGGTGCGGTTCCTGAAGTCGGCGCTGGCCGGGGAGAAGGTCACTCAGGAGTACGACACCTTCTCGGTCGACGGATTCCGCGCCGGCATTGTCCCGGACCCCGCCCCGCCGGTGCTGCTCGCAGCCTTGCGTCCGGGGATGCTGCGTCTCGCAGGTAGGGAGGCCGATGGGGCGATCGTCAACTGGTTGTCGGCCGACGATGTGCGCACCGTTGCTCCGTACGTTCACGAGGGCGGTGCGGGCAAGGAGGTCGTCGCGCGGATCTTCGTCCTCCCCGGGTACGACACCGATACGGCCCGCGCGATGGGTCGCAGGATGATCGCCGCATACATGAATGTCCCCGTCTACCGTGCGTTCCACGAATTTCTCGGACGGTCGAACGAATTCGAAGGTATGTGGCGCCTGTGGGCCGGAGGAGACCGCAAGGCCGCGCTCGACGCGATCCCCGACAGTGTCGTCGACGACCTCATCGTGCACGGACACCCCGACGCGTGCCGCGAGCACGTCGAACGGTACGTAGAGGCGGGGGTCACCACACCCGCGATGCTGCTCGTCGCAGACGGTGATCCGACACCCATGATCCGGGCGCTCGCACCACGCTGATGTTCCGGGCGTCACGATTCGGTCGCGACGGTTAACGGAAGGAAACGAGGACACGAATAATCGAGCAGGTCGCTCGAGGAGTTGTTCATGTCCGATTCACCTTCCCGGTTCACCGTCGCAGCCGACGACGGTGTGCCACTCGTCGCATATGTGGACGGCCCGCCCGACGCCGAACTCACCGTTGTCTTCGTACACGGCCACTGTCAGGACTCGGCGTGCTGGACCGGCGTCGGCAAGCAACTGGGCGCACCTGCGGTCCGAACCGTGCGCTACGACCAGCGCGGACACGGCCGTTCCGGCATCGGTGATGTCGAGTCGTTCACGTTCGATCAGCTGGCTCGCGACCTCGACGCTGTGCTCCGCGCACTTGTGCCGCGCGGCCCCGTGGTCTTTGCCGGGTACTCGATGGGCGGCATGGTGTCGCTCGCGTATGCGCGGTTGCATCCGGCTGCGATCGGCGCCCGGATCGTGGGGTTTGCGCTGGTGTCTACGGCGGCCGGCGGGCTCGCCGACACCGGCGTCGGTCGCTATCTGCGGCATCCCGCTGCGTCGCTGCTGCACCGTGCAGTACTGCGTGCGCCGAGGGCGATGGAGCGCTCGAAACGCGCCGGTGGTGCTGTATGCACGATGCTCGGGCGTCGACGCGCAGCGGATTCGTGGCTGCGCATGCTCGGCATGGTGCTCGCGAACGAGACATCCGTCGTCACCTGGTCGCGGCTGCTCGCGGCGTTTGCGGTGCTCGACGAATACGACGCCGTAGGCGTGCTCGCGACGGTTCCTGTTGTCGTGGCGGCGGGAACGGCCGACCGGTTCGTACCGATCGCACACTCCGAGGCCCTCGCGGCGCACTTACCCGGTGCGGAGCTGGTCCGGATCCCCGGCGCGGGACACCGGGTACTCTCCGAGAGTCCCGACGCAGTTGCGGGAGCGCTCGGCAGGCTGCTCACGAGGGTCGACGCGGGGGTCCTCGGCCGGCCCGCTGAAACGGCCACGGCAATGTGACGTCGCGTCCTGTGCATGTCGTGTAAGAAAGGGCTGTGACGGATCATCACGCGAACGGCCGCTCCGCCGACGAGTCCTTGCCCGCATCCGTGCTGATCGCGGTCGACGAGCCGACCGGTATCGGGGTGCTCACGCTCAACCGTCCACGGGAGAGGAACCCGCTGTCGGTCTCCGCCATGCGGGAAGTGACGTTGGGCCTGAAGGCGCTGTCGGTGGAGCCCGCGGTCCGGGTGATCGTGATCCGGGCCGAGGGGCCGGTGTTCTCGGCCGGGCACAATCTGCGGGAGATGATCGACCGCACTCTCGACGAGGAGCGGATCGTTTTCGACACGTGCACCGAGATGATGCAGACGGTGCAGTCTATCCCGCAGCCAGTGATCGCCTCGGTGCAGGGCCCAGCAGTCGCTGCCGGGTGTCAGCTGGTTGCGGCGTGTGATCTGGCGGTGGCGTCGTCGTCGGCGGTGTTCGGTACGCCCGGAGTGAAGATCGGTCTGTTCTGTTCGACACCGATGGTTGCGGTGAGCCGGGCGATCGGACGCAAACGTGCGTTGCAACTGCTGCTCACGGGCGAGACGATCGATGCAGACACCGCCGCCGACTGGGGGCTGGTGAACTTCGTCGTCGATCCTGACGAGCTGGAAACCGAGACGACGACGCTGGCCTCGAAAATCGTCCGAGCCTCTTCTGCGACGTTGAAGATCGGCAAGGAAGCGTTCTATCGGCAGATCGATCTTCCACAGGATCAGGCGTACGAAATGATGGGCGAGACGATGGCCCAGAACGCGATGATCTGCGATGCGCAGGAAGGTATGACGGCCTTCGTGGAGAAGCGGACGCCGGTGTGGCAGGACCGTTGATGGGCGCCCGGTCACGATGAATCACTAGGCCTGGACCGACTATTGGGCGTCCTATAGTCTCGTCGCTATGAGTCTCGATCCGCGCTCCAGCACCGTCGATGCCATCGTCCGACGCTCCGCCGGCCGCTATCCCGATCGGGTCGCATTGCGGTTCGAGGACCGCGCGGTGACCTACCGAGAACTCGACGACGCGGTATCGCGCGTGGCCGCGCACCTGCTGACGCTCGGGCTCGGATCGGGAGATCGGGTTGCCGCATACGGCACCAACTCCGACGCCTACGTGATCGGTTACCTCGCCGTCGCACGCGCAGGACTTGTGCACGTGCCGATCAACTACGCGCTCCGCGGCGACGAACTGAGCTACCTGCTCGAGCAATCGGGTGCGCGGGCCATCCTCGTCGACCCTGACCTGCAGGAGAACATCGACCAGGTTCGTTCGGATGTGCCGGCCGATATTGTCGTACCCCTGCGCGGCGCCGATGGTTCGGTGCACGCAGTCGCCACGACGGGCGACGTTCCGACCGTCGAGACCGGAGTGGCCGATACCGATCTCGTGCAGCTCCTCTACACCTCGGGCACTACGTCGAAGCCCAAGGGCGCCATGATGACCCACCGCGCGCTTGTGTTCGAGTACACCTCGTCGATCGTCGCGCTCGATCTCGCAGCCGACGACAACCCGCTGATCTGCATGCCGCTCTACCACTCGGCGGCGATGCACGTGTTCATGCTTCCGTATCTCGCGATCGGTGCCACAATCCGGTTGCTGCCTGCGCCCGACATCCCGGGGATCCTGCGCATGGTCGAGGAGGAGAAGATCGGATCGTTGTTCCTCGCACCCACGGTGTGGGTGCCCCTCGCCAACCATCCCGATCTCGACACCCGCGACCTGTCGTCGCTGCGCAAGGTCCAGTACGGTGCGTCGATCATGCCGGTCACGGTGCTGAATCGGCTTCGCGAACGCTACCCGGACCTGGCGTTCTACAACTGCTTCGGCCAGTCCGAGATCGGCCCGCTCGCGTGCGTGCTGCGCCCCGAGGAGCACGAGGATCGTCCGGCGTCGTGTGGGAAGGCGATCCTGTTCGTGGAGACCCGTGTGGTCGACGCCGAGGGCAACGACGTACCCGACGGTGAATCGGGTGAGGTGCTGTACCGGTCGCCGCAGCTGTGCCTCGGCTATTGGGAGAATCCCAACGCCACCGCGGAAGCGTTCCGCGACGGCTGGTTCCACTCGGGCGACCTCGTCACGCGCGACGCCGAGGGATTCATCACGGTCGTCGACCGTATCAAGGACGTCATCAACACCGGCGGCATTCTGGTTGCTTCCCGAGAGGTCGAGGACGCAATCTACACGCACAGCGCGGTCGCCGAGGTAGCGGTGATCGGCACTCCGGACGAGAAATGGATCGAGGCCGTCACCGCGGTCGTCGTGCTCAAGGACGGACATTCCGCCACCGAGCGTGAGCTGATCGACCACGTCAAGCAGAAGCTTGCTCCGTTCAAGGTGCCCAAGGCGGTGCGATTCATATCCGCGCTACCGCGGAATCAGAGTGGCAAACTGCTCAAGCGTGAACTTCGTCAGTAGAAGATCTCCACTTCGGTGATGTCGGTGTCGATCCGGACGGCCGGGTCAGTCTCGATCGTTGTGGGTGTGATGCCCCACAAGCTTTGTCAGTATTGCAGTCAACTGAGCGCGTTCTTCCCCATCGAGTGGAGCGAACGCCACGTCTTGCACCGCGGTGAGCGTGAGCTCGAGGTCGAAGAGCCGGTTCCGTCCCCGGCGGGTCAGGCTCACGATGTTGCGGCGCCGGTCGCTCGGGTCGGGTGCGCGCTCGACGAAATGTCGATCGACGAGTACGTCGAGAACGGACACCACGTCGCTGCGATCCAGACCGCACCGGCGTCCCAGATCGACCTGGCTGGACGGCCCGTACTCGTCGAGCGCGGCGAGCACTCGGTAATGGTGTCCGCGTGCATCGGAGGCGTCGAGGCGGTCGAACACGACGCGGTGGATGTGCAGCGCGGCTTGGCTCAGCAGGAAGCTGGGGAGATGCTCGAGTCGGGTCGGACCGGTCGGAATAGCACTGGCCGGCCCGGTCGGAATAACACGGACCGGGCCGGTCGGGGCATCGATGGCGGGCATGCGACGGAGTCTACGTTCGGCGGCGCCGGGGACGAAAGTTCCGTGAGGCGCGTCCCTGTCACCGTCCGCGGTGGTCCGTGATGGGCGTGCGCGGCCCGCGTTTCGGCACTCGGGAGTACCCACCGGATGCCGCGATCAAGCGCACCGCCCGATAACGATGTGGGCGTAGGGGTTCGAGGTACTCGACCATGCCTTCGTCGTCGAGCGGTCCGCCGAGCAGCGACCAGCCGACGACGTTCGCCAGGTGATAGTCGCCCACGGACAGTGCGTCGGCGTCGCCGAACGCGCGTTGCGCGACCTCGGCGGCGGTCCACGCTCCGATCCCCGGCAGGGTCCTCAGTTTCCGTTGGGCTTCGTCCGGGGTGTCGTCGCACAGGCGCTCGAGACGGTCGGCGAGCTGCGCGCACCGCACGATCGTGCGTGCCCGGGCGGGGTCGACGTTCGCCTTGTGGAATTCCCACGACGGGATACGACGCCACACCTGGGCGCTCGGCGGAACGCACATACCTGTCGGTGCGGGGCCCGGGGCGGGTTCGCCGAATCGGGTGACGAGGCGACGCCACGATGCGAACGCCGCAACGCCGTGCACCCGTTGTTCGAGGATGGCCGGGATGAGCGATTCGAAGACACGTCCGGTGCGCGTGATCCTCAGCGCAGGCAGTTGCCGGTGGGCCTCGACGAGCACGGGATGTTCGGGTGCGAAGCCGGACGGGTCGTCGTGTGCGCCGAGTAGTGCGGGAAGCTGTTCGTGCAGTTCTGCCGCACCCGGACCCCACAGTTGTGCGCGTGCTCCGTTCGGGCCGTCCTGGGCCAGGCGGTACGTCACCGGACCGGACTCCATCCGGGACACCCGCCACACGGCGGCGCCGTCGATGCGATGACACGGATCCCACGCGCCACGCTGGAGTGGCCGCAGCGTCGACACGAGGTCGACGGGCCATGGCACTCTTATACGAGTGTCCGTGGTGAACGTGGACGTGGGCACCAAATGACAGTACCCGTGAACGGAACTCGGGTTTAGACGGTGTCGGACGGAAAGGCTATGGTCGCGGCATGATCATCGTGAGCACCGACGGATCCTGTTTACGCAATCCCGGCGGCGCCATCGGGTGGGCGTGGGTCAATCACGAAGGCCCCAGTGCATCGGGGGGAGAGCGGTCCGGCACCAATCAGATCGCAGAGTTGCGGGCACTGCTCGAAGCGCTTCGCGCACACCCTGGTCCCGATCCGATGATCATCGAATCCGATTCCCAATACGCCATCAAGTGTGCGTCCGAATGGCTGCCCGGCTGGAAACGCAAGGGCTGGAAGACGGCGACGGGTGCCCCGGTGAAGAACCTCGACCTGGTCCGCGACATCGACCGCGAGATCGCCGAGCGCACGGGGCCCGTGCGGTTCCGCTGGGTGCGCGGACACGTCGGCAATCACTTCAACGAGGTCGCCGACAAGCTCGCCGGTGAAGCGGCACGTGAGGCCGCCGCCCGGCCGGGTCCGATCGAGGTCCCGAAGGTCGCATCGGCAGCAGCCGAGCCGCGGAAGGTCTCTCCCGCCGGAGACGTCGAAATGACGCTGTTCTGACGATGCCGGTCTGGAATCAGTAGTAGACGGCGAGGCGCCCGTTCGGCCCTTCGACACAGGTGACGGGGGTATCGAACACACCCGTGAGGACGTCGTCCACCAGTATCTCCTCGGGGGGCCCGAACTCCACGACCTTGCCGTTCTTCATTGCACAGATGCGGTCGGCGTAGTGGCCGGCGAAATTGATGTCGTGGAGCACGATGACCACCGTGCGCCCGAGTTCGACGGCGACCTTCTGGAGGTGCTTCATCATCTGGACCGAGTGCTTCATGTCCAGGTTGTTCAGCGGTTCGTCGAGCAGGATGTAGTCGGTGTCCTGACACAGCACCATCGCCACGTAGGCGCGTTGCCGCTGTCCGCCGGAGAGCTGGTCCAGGTAGCGGTGTTCGAGGTCGGTGAGTCCGAAGAATTCGATGGCCTGGGTGATCGCCTCTTCGTCCGTGCGGGTGAGCCGGCCTTTCGAGTGCGGGAACCGCCCGAAGCCGACGAGTTGCCGCACCGTCAGGCGGGTCACGAAGTGGTTCTCCTGGCGGAGGATCGAGATGATCTTCGCGAGGTCCTTCGATTTGGTGCTGGACACGTCGTAGCCGGCGATTTCGATGGTGCCGGCGTCGGCGCCGAGCAGTCGGCCCACGATCGTCAGCATTGTCGACTTGCCGGCACCGTTCGGTCCGACCAGTGCCGTGATACCGCCCGCGGGAATGGTCAGGTCGATCTCGCCGATCGTGACCGTGCTGCTGTACTCCTTGCGAAGTCCCTTGATCTCGATCACAGTCTGCCCTTCCGGAGGATCACATAGAGGAAGGCCGTGCCGCCGACGGCCTCGATGATGATGGACACGGCGCCTTCGGCGTAGAAGATGTTCTTCAGGATGAAGTAGGCGCCGCCCAGGATGACGAACCCGGTCAGGATGGCTACCGGAAACACGAAGCGATGATCGTGGGTGGTCGCGAACTGGTAGGCCAGCGTGGCGACGAGGAATCCGAGAAACGTCAGCGGGCCGACGAGCGCGGTGGTGGTGGCCATGAGGATCGAGACGAGAAACAGGACGAGCATGATCTCGCGGCGATGGTCCAGCCCGAGGTTGGTGGTCGTGTCCTTGCCCAGCGCGATGACGTTCAGCCTGCGGGAACGCCACCACAGTGCGCCGGCCGACAGGACACACAGGGGGATCGCCAACGGCAGGTAGGACGCATCTGCGTTCGACACCGACCCGAACAGTTTGGCGGTGAGGATGTCGAACTCACTGGGGGTGAGCATGCGCTGCATGAAGGTTGCTACGGAGCCGAGACCGCCACCGAGAATGATGCCGATCAGCAGCATCACTTGGATGTTCCCGTACTTTCCAGACAGCAACCAGCCGTAGAGCATCAGTGAGAATCCGACCATCAGGACGACCATGAGGGCGAACTGCGCTACGCCTTGGAACAGCGTCACCCCGACCGCGCCGAGGAAGAACACCGCGGCCGTCTGGATCGCGACGTAGAGTGCTTCGAACCCCATGATCGACGGGGTGATGATGCGGTTGTTCGTCGCCGACTGGAACGAGACCGTCGCGACGGCCTGGCACACGACGACGATCGCGATCACGATCAGATTGGTCGCGCGCATCTGCGTGATGCGCCAGAAGCCTGCCGTTCCGAAAGGCACGGGGTTGTTCCAGGTCACGATCCCGACGGCGATCACGACCGAGAGAAGCGCGAGAACGGTGACGAGAATCCAGTAGCGGCGGCGCTGGCGTGCGGTTGCGAATGCCCCGGACCCCGAGCGTTCGGCTTCCACCGCAGTTGGGGAGATCGACTCGACGGTGGTCTCAGGCATTGCGGCGACTCCGGAGAAGCAGGGCGATGAAGACGACGGACCCGACGACGCCCAGGATGAGGGACACCGGAACCTCGAACGGCATGATGATCGTCCGGCCGATGAGGTCGCAGACCGTCACAATGGCGATGCCGAGCAGACACACCCAGGGAAGGTTGCTGCGCAGATCGTCGCCACGGAAGATCGAGACGATATTGGGGACGATGAGCCCGAGGAACGGGAGGGCGCCCACCACGACGGTGACCACTCCGGTGGCGATGGCGATGAGCCCCGTTCCCAGAAGGATGATGCGGTTGTAGTTCAGGCCGACGTTGGTGGCCACGTCCTCGCCGAGACCGGCGACGGTGAGCCGGTCAGCGACGACGAACACCACCACTGCGACGATCGCGACGATCCAGAGCACTTCGTATTGGCCCCGGATGATGGAGGTGAAACTCCCGGCGAACCAGATGCCGAGGCTCTGCAGTTTGTCGGTCGACAGAGCGATGTATGTGGTGATGGAGCCGACGACCGCGCCGAGCATGATTCCGACGATCGGGACGATCAGTGACGACGACAGCTGTACCCGCCGCAGGAACAGGAAGAAGATCATCGTCCCGATGAAGGCGGCAACGATGGCGCCGATCATGCGGGGCAGAAGACCCGCGGTGGGGGCGACGATCAGCATGATCAGCAGGCCCAGCCCCGCCCACTCGGTGGTGCCGGTGGTGGTCGGTTCCACGAATCGGTTCTGGGTGAGCAACTGCATGACGAGCCCGGACATCGCCATCGCAGCACCGGCCAGCACCAGCGCAATCGTGCGGGGAATCCGGGTGATGCCGAACATTTCCCAGCCACCCTCGCCGCTGAGGTCGAACACCCCGGTGAACAGCGACGCGATCAACAGGATCCCGACTCCGAGGAAGCCGAGTAGGAGCTTCCAGTCGAACAGTTTGTCCGGGGTTCGGGAGGACTGGGTTTCCGTGGTCATGGTTTGCCGCTCTGCTTGTGCCGGCATGCCGGCCGTGGGCCTGCCGCGAGGCGGGCCCACGGCACACGACGCCGAGTCAGTTGTCCGCTTCGCTCTGCTCGTTGTTCTGCTCGAGCAGATCTGCGAGAGAGTTGAAGAACTCCGTGTACGTCTGGATGCTCTCGTTGGTGTAGGTGTCGGCCGGCAGGTAGATGACGTTGCCCTCCTGGATTGCCGTCACGTTCTGCAGTGCCTGCGACTCGTCGATCACCGTGGTGGCCGGGACGTAGTCGGGTCCACCACCGGTGGAGGTGCCGGCGTCGCGGTCCATGACGATGATCAGGTCCGGATTGGATGCTGCGATGGCTTCGACGGAGATGTCGTCACCCTGGTGGTCGTCGCTACCTTCGGGTACCTCGAGGGCGGGGGTGAGGCCGAAGATGTCGAACATGGGGCCGATGGTGCGGCCGTTGCTCGGGGCGACGTAGCCGATCTGGCCGCCGGAGACGATGAGGCCCATCACCGACTGATCGGTGGAGTATGCGGCCTGAACCCGGGCGATCGACTCGTCGAACGCCTCGTTGAGGGCCTGCGCCTCGACTTCCTTGGCGAAGATCTCGCCGAGCACCGTGGTGCCGCGCTTGAGTTCGCTCTCGAAGTCCTCACCGTCGCGCGGAGCGACCTCGACGAGAGTGGCGTCCGGCGCGAGATCCTGGAACTGCTCGCGGAACTGGCCGAATCGGCCACCGTTGATGATCAGGTCGGGGTCGGCGGCGACGACGGCTTCGAGGTTGGGCTCACGATGCGAGCCCAGATCGATGATGCTGTCGTCCTCGGTGTAGGAGATGGTGTTCGGCATCAGCGAGACCGCCGCCGCGGTGAGCGGAATGCCCCACGTGTCGAGTGTCTCGAACGTGCTGTTGTCGGTGGCGACCACAGATTGCGGCGGCACGGTGACCGTCTGCGTACCGAAGTTGTCTTCGACCGTGACAGTGGTGGCGGTGTCGTCGGACGACTCGGTCGCGGGGGTGCTCGAACATGCGGTCAGGGCCAGGGCTGCCAATGTGCCGAGCACGGCGCCCCGGTACAGACGGGAGGCGGTCATCGTCTTCCTTGCTGTGAGGTAACAGGGAACGGATAAGGCAATTGGGACACCTTATAAGATGGTTAGCGTAACCTAATTCATTGAGGGTGTGAGTGTCGGGTCGGGTTTCAGCTCTGAACTGGGGTTTCTCTGATCCGGGCGGTACGGGGCTCAGTGCCTGCTCACCGTCGGTACGGTCGCGACGTGAACGAAATCGAACAGGTGGCGCAGTTCCGTCGACGACACGGCATCGAGCAGCTCATCGACGTGCATACCCACTTCATGCCCAAGGCCGTCTTGGACAAGGTCTGGCACTATTTCGACACGGCGGGCCCCCTCGTCGGCCGGACCTGGCCCATCACCTATCGGCACTCCGAGGACGAGCGCGTCGCACAACTGCGCGCGTTCGGTGTCCGGTACTTCACGTCGATGCTCTACCCGCATCGGCCGGAGATGGCGGCGTGGCTCAATGCGTGGTCGGCCGATTTTGCCGCCCGCACACCGGACTGTTTGCATACTGCGACGTTCTATCCGGAGCCCGGTGCGGCGTCCTATGTCGCCGACGCACTCTCGTCCGGCGCGGTCGTGTTCAAATCACATATTCAGGTCGGTGACTACTCGCCACTCGACCCGCAGTTGAAGAACGTGTGGGGACTGCTCGAGGAGGCAGGGCTCCCGATCGTCGTGCATTGCGGCTCGGGGCCGGTGCCCGGAACGCACACCGGTCCGGGGCCGATGCGCGAGCTGATGCGCCGGTACCCGCGACTGACCGTGATCGTCGCCCACATGGGTATGCCGGAATACGCCGGCTTCCTCGAGCTCGTGGACGAGTATCCGCGCGTGTATCTCGACACGACGATGGCGTTCACGGACTTCGTCGAGGCAGATATGCCGTTCCCCGAACGGGAACTGGGCCGACTCGACGCGCTCCGGTCGAGGATCCTTCTGGGAAGCGATTTCCCGAACATTCCGTACGCGTACGTCCACCAGCTCGACGCGCTCGAGAGGGTCGCGCCGGATTCTGCCTGGTTGCGCGAGGTGTGCCACGACAACGCCGCCGCGCTGTTCGGGCTTCGGTAGTCGGTCGACCGACTCGAAGCCCCACAGGGCCCGAGTGAAGGTAAGGCTGAGTTTCATAGGTTACATTTGTGCCCAAAATATCCGTTTTCGGATCCCGCACAACAAGTGGAGTACCGATGACCTTGATTCGCAGGATGAGTGTGCTGACCTGCAGCGCTGCGCTGGCTCTCGGGTTGGTTGCATGTAGTTCGTCCGACACAGCAGAGGAACCCGCCACCGAGGCAGACGCCGCGTCGACGCTCGTCGTCTACTCCGGGCGCGACGAAGATCTTGTGGATCCATTGATCGAGCAGGTCGGAGAGCAGGTCGACGCGGCCATCGAAGTCGACTACTCCGGTAACACCAATGCGCAGGCTGCGAAGATCCTCGAGGAGGGTGCGGCCTCCCCGGCCGATGTGTTCATCGGCCAGGATGCGGGAGCGTTGGGTGCGCTCGACGAGGCCGGCGCACTCGCCCCGCTTCCCGACGACATCCTTGCCCTCGTACCCGAGCAGTATCGCGGCGCGGACGGTACGTGGGTGGCCACCTCCGCGCGTGCCCGCGTATTGGCGTACAACCCCGACCTGGTGCAGGCCGACGAATTGCCGGACGGGATCGACGGTCTGCTCGATCCGCGCTGGCGCGGGCAGATCGGGTACGCGCCGACCAACGCATCATTCCAGGCATTCGTCACCGCGTTGCGAGTGCAACGCGGTGAGGATGCCGCCCGGCAGTGGCTCGAAGCATTCCTCGCCAACGAACCGGTCGCGTTCGAAGGCAACGGCCCGCTGATGGTGGGGGTCGACGACGGTCAGGTCGCGGCCGGGCTGACGAATCACTACTACTGGTATCCGTTCGTCGAGGAGCGCGGCGACGCTGCGTCGGTGCAGCTGCACTACTTCGAGCCCGGGGACCCCGGCGCATTGGTGAACGTCGCGGGCGCGGGCATCGTCGCGGTGTCCGACAACACGGCGGCGGCCGAGGACTTCTTGCGCGCGCTGCTCTCCGAGGAGGCACAGACCTACTTCGCGAACGAGACGGCCGAATACCCGGTGATCGCCGGAGTCGTCTCGGAGTACGACCTGCCGCCGATCGGCGATCTCGGCGCGTCGGACATGGACCTGGGGCAGTTGTCGTCGTTGGAGCAGACCCAGGCTCTGCTCACCGAGGTGGGGATGATCTAGCTTGGTCGGATTCCTGCGTGGCCGTCCCGTACTGGGGGCGGCCGCGTCAGCCGTCGCGCTGCTCGCCCTGACGCCACTGTGTTACCTGGTGATCAGGGCGTTCGACGGTGGCACGGAGAAAGCATGGGGGCTGCTGTTCAGGCAGCGAACCTTCGACTTGATGGTGCGGAGTGTCATGCTGACCGTCGTCGTGGCGCTTGCCTGTGTGGCGCTCGGCGTGGGACTTGCGTGGCTGACCACACGAACCGACCTGCCGATGCGGCGCTTCTTCGCGGTCGCACTCACCACTCCGCTGGCGATTCCCTCATACGTCGCGGGATACGCGTGGATATCCCAGTTTCCCTCGCTGGCGGGTTTCCCCGGTGCTGCGCTGGTGCTCACCGCGTCGTGCTTCCCTTTGGTGATGCTGCCGGTATCCGCGGCTCTGGCAACTGCCGATCCGGGGATGTCCGAGGTGGCGCGCACGCTGGGGCGCAGCCAGATGTGGACGGTGCTCACCGTGGAGTTGCGTCGCGTTGCCCCGGCTGCCGCGGCGGGGGCGTTGCTCGCCTCGCTCTACACCCTCAGCGACTTCGGTGCAGTGGCCCTCATGCGATACGAGGCATTCACCCTCGGGATCTACAACGCGTACCGCGGGGGGTTCGACCGCACCGCCGCCGCAATCCTCGGGTTGGTTCTCGTGGTGCTGGCACTCGTATGCACCTTGCTCGAACGGTGGGCGCGACGCGGGGCGACCGCTCGCGTGGGGTCGGGGACGCCGCGCCATGTCGAGCCGGTGCGGCTGGGGCGGTGGAAGATTCCCGCCTTCTTGTGCGCGGTGGGTGTCCTCACGATATCGGTGCTGGTGCCGCTTGCTGGGCTCATTCGTTGGCTGGTGCGCTCGATTCGGTTCACGATCGACTGGTCCGACGTATTCGCCACGACGGTCAAGACGGTGGAATTGTCGGCGACCGCGGCCGTTGTCGTGACCGTGCTGGCCTTCCCCGTTGCCTTGTTCGCGGCGCGATCGTCGTCCCCTGCGGCGCGGATGGCCGAGATCTCGACTTATGTAGCGCACGGACTTCCTGGCATCACCGTAGGTCTTGCCGTCGTCTTCCTGGGAATCAGATTCCTGCCGTCGATCTATCAGACCACCACGCTGCTGATCCTGGCATACGTCGTGCTGTTTCTTCCTCTTGCAGTGGGTAGCACCCGATCTGCGATCGATGCGTCGCCCCGGGTGCTCGAAGACGCATCGCGGGTCCTGGGATCCGGGCGGATCCGGACGGATCTCAGGGTGACGATACCCATCGCCGCGCCGGCAATCACCGCCGGTGCGGCGTTGGTGTTCCTCACCGTCGCAAAAGAACTACCGGCAACGCTGATGCTCCGACCGAGAGGGGTCGATACCTTGGCAACCGAACTGTGGTCGACCGCCCAGGTGTTCAAGTACGGAGAGGCGGCGCCGTATGCGCTTGCCCTGATTCTGGTGTCCGCACTCCCGACATTCGTCCTCGGGCGAGTGATCAGGGGACGCTCGGTGAGTGGACCCGCAGCGGCAGAGGGTCTTGAACTGCGTCCTGAAATGACCGGGGTCCCGAAATGAACGTGTTGTCGGTGTCCGGAGTCGGCGCGTCGTACGGCCACACACGAGTCCTCGAGGGCATCTCGTTTCAGGTCGAGCGCGGTGAGATGCTTGCGGTGCTCGGTCCGTCCGGGTGTGGAAAAACCACCCTGTTGCGCTCGATCGCGGGGCTGCACAGAGTAGATTCCGGATCGATCATGCTGGGGGAGAGGATGATCGATCACCCACCGCGTGTGCACGTGCTGCCCGAACATCGGAAGATCGGGTTGATGCCACAGGAAGGCGGGTTGTTCCCGCACCTGAGCGTCGGACGCAACGTGGGTTTCGGTTTGGTGCGCCCCTCGCTGCGGTCCATGTTCGGAGACCGCAAGGCCCGGCGCGCCCGGGTGGAGGAGTTGCTCGAGTTGGTGGGCCTGGCGCACGCGATCGACGCACGGCCGCGTGAGCTTTCCGGCGGGCAACAGCAACGCGTCGCGCTCGCTCGTGCGCTCGCACCGAAGCCGGCGGTCCTGCTGATGGACGAGCCTTTCGCGGCTCTCGATGCCGGGCTGCGCGCCACTATCCGCTCGGACGTTCGCGCACTGCTGCGTGAGCAGAAGGTCGCCTCGATCCTGGTCACGCACGATCAATCGGAGGCGATGGGGTCAGCCGACCGGGTCGCGGTACTGCTCGAGGGGCGGTGCGCGCAGATCGGCGAACCCCAGCAGGTGTACCGGACGCCGGTGACGCGTGAGGTGGCGGCCTTCGTCGGCGAAGCCCAATTCGTTGCCGCGACCCGCACCGGCGCGCACGCCGAGACCGTCTTCGGAACGGTCTCGGTGCTCGGAGAGGGGCGCGAAACCGGGGAAGTCCTGGTTCGGCCGGAGCAGCTGACGTTGACGCCCGCACCGGACGGACAGTTTCAGGTGAGCGCGGTCGTATTTTCCGGTCCCGAGTCGATCGTGACCGTGAACCATATCGAGTCGTCGATCAGTGTCCGCGCGTCTGTGCGTGGGGCGAGGCGCTTCGAGGTCGGCTCGATCGTTCGGGTGGAAGTCGCGCAACCGCTCGCGTACTTCGGTAGCGACGGGCCGGCTGGGCTCGACTCCCCGCGTTCGTGACCGCGGAAAAGACAGATACATGCCTTTCGAAGGCGCGTATCTGTCTTTTCCAGTGGCGGCTATGGTCAGACGCTGAGACCGCGCCGGACTACCTTGCCGGTTGCGTTGCGCGGCAGGAGATCCTGCGTGATCCGCCACGTCTTCGGGATCTTGAAGTAGGACAGTCGTTCCTTCAGGAAGTCTCGAAGGTCTTCCTCGGTGGTCGCACTGCCGGGTCGCAGCACCACCACCGCGGCCACCTCTTGCCCGAGGTCTTCGTCGTCGACACCGATCACGGCACATTCCTGGACCGCGGGGTGCTCGTCGAGCGTCTGCTCGATCTCGGTCGGGTAGACGTTTTCGCCGCCGCGAAGAATCAGATCCGAGCGGCGTCCGGTCAGACGCAGCCGGCCATCCTCGAGGGTGCCGTAGTCGCCGGTTCGTAGCCATCCGTCGGAGGTGATTGCGGCGTCGGTGGCGGCCGCGTTCTCCCAGTAGCCGAGCATCACGAACGGGCTACGAACGCAGATTTCGCCCTCGACGCCGTCGGCAACCTTCTCGCCGAACGGGTCGCGGATCTCCATACTCACCGTGAGGATCGGGCGGCCGAGCGTGCCGGGGAACGCTTCGAGTTCGGGTGCAGTCGACACCGCGATGGCGGTACTGCATTCGGTCAGGCCGTAACTGTCGACGAGGGCCTGCTGAGCGAACGGGAACCTCGCCTGCAGTCGCTTCTTGAATGCTGTGGAGGACGGTGCGGACGCCAGCGCGAACGCGGTCAGCGACGACAGATCGTACTTGTCGGAGTCCTGGTGCTCGAGCATGCGCGCAGCCATGGTGGGGACGGCGCCCCAGTTGGTGACCTTCTCGCGTTCGATCAAGGTGTACACCTTGTCGACGTCGAAGGCACCTTCGGTCATGACGACGGTGCTTCCCGTGGCCAGCCGGGGAACAGCGAGGTTGTGGAGGCTAGCGATGTGGAACAGCGGTGATACCAGGAGATAACGGAGGTCGCTCGGCACGGTGTCGTCGTACGAGCGTCCGTACATGACCGACATCATCGCATCGTTGAACCGGTGGTAGTCGATGACGGCGAGCAGGTTCCGCTGGGAGTGCACCGCACCCTTGGGACGTCCGCTCGTGCCGCTGGTGAACAGGATGACTGCGGGGTCGTCTTCGGCGGTGTCGGTGACCGGGAGTTCGGCGCCCGCTGCCGCGGCGACGATGCGCGGCACGTCTTCTTCCATCGAGAGCAGCTCGAACCCGGACACATCGGCCTTGTCGAGCAGCGCGGCGCGCTTGGCGTCAGCGACGATCACCTTCGGCTTCACGAGGTCGACCCCGTAGGCGATTTCGGCGGGCACCCACCACGAGTTGAGTCCGACGGAGATTGCCCCGAGCGCCTGCGTCGCCCAGAACGTGATGATCCATTCCGGCGTATTGGCAGCGAGTAGCGCGACCCGATCACCCTTACCGACGCCGTATTCGTCGCGCAGAGTTGTAGCCAATGCCGCAACCGCATCGGCGTGTTGCGCGAAAGTGATACGCCGGTCGGCCGTGACGATGTAGTCGCGGTCGCCCCAGTCCTTCGACTTTGCGATCACATCGCCGATGCGCCGGTCACGATTGACCATCACCGGGATGTGGTTGCCACGAACCTCCTCCACCGCGATCTCGAACCGTCCGCCGGGGCCTGTCAGCTGGGATACGACCTTCTGCAGCATCTGTTGGACGTCCGCTGGTGCTGTCACTTCGATCGCCTTTCGTCGGTGTCGCCGTGGGGTGCAAACTTCGCGAGGTGACGCTCTCACGTTCTGCGTCCCGTATGGCGTGATTGTTACCACTGACCGGGAGTGAGGTGTGGCGGCAATCACCTCGAAGTCTCACTGACCGGGAGTCCGGGATTTCCGATGCGTGACGCTGGCTACTTTCTCGGCACCCCGATATGCCGCCGCGAGGTCCTGATCCTCGCCATTCTCGGCGTGCTCGAGAAGTAAGGAGCTCCACATCGTGAAACGAAGTTCTGCTGCCAAACTGGTGGCCGGTCTGGCTGCCACTATGGTGGTGACCTCGGCCTGCGCGTCGGATCGAGGCCCGGATCCGTCCGCCTCCGGGCTCGCCCCGGTTGCTGCTGCGGATGCAGTCGCTGCTCCGACCGCCGAGAAATTCGGAACGCTCGAGTCGCCCTGCGGTGCAGGCGATGCCGCCGGGGGAACGGATCAGGGCGTCACCGACACCGAGATCCGCATCGGCTACGGCGACGACGCCGGCTACGTTGCGAGCCCGGGTCTGAACAAGGAGATGGGTGACGCCGTCGCCGCCATGATCGACTGGTGCAACGAGCAGGGCGGTATCAACGGCCGCACAATCGTCGGTACCCGATACGACGCCGCGATGACCCAGGCGAACGCCGTCATGCAGAATGCCTGCGGTGCAGAGTTCATGATGGTCGGGCACGGCTTCGCGATGGACCAGACCTCCGAGCAGACCCGTGTCGCGTGCAACCTCGCGGCCGTCCCGGGATTCACGGTGTCGCCCGACGCGGCGAACGGACCCATGACGTTCCAAGGGGTCCCGTTCCCGGTCGACTACGCCAACGGGTCGCAGTGGTTCCAGATGGCCGAAATGCACCCCGACATGCTGAACGACTTCGACGTCGTCGACTCCACGATGCCGACGATCATCACCTCGACCACCAAGATCCGCTCGATTGCGGAGGCGGCGGGCTTCAACCTGAAGAACTGTGGCGTCACCCTCAACTACGAGGGCGAGTCCAGTTACGTGCCGTTCGCCGAGAAGTACAAGGAATGTGGCGTCAAGGGCCTGTGGACGTCGCGGTCGCCGGTGCCCGCCGAGTTCAACTTCATCAAGGCGCTCGACCAGGTCGGTATCGATCCCATCTTCATGGGTGAGGCCACTTGGTACGGTGACGCGGTTCGCGAGTGGAACAGCGCGAACGGAAGTGTGCTCGACAACCTGAACGCCGGGATGACGTTCCAGATGATCGAGAGCGCCGACACCGTTCCCGCCGTCAAGGAATACGTCGACCTCCTCGAAGCACAGGGCGGCAAGACCGCGCTGCTCGGTATGCAGGCGGCATCGTCGTTCCTCCTGTGGGCGACGGCCGCCGACGCCTGCGGTTCGGATCTGACTCGGCAGTGCATGATCGACGAACTGTCGCAGATCCACGAGTGGGATGCCGGCGGACTGCACGCCGTGACCGATCCGGGCAACAACATGCCGGCGACGTGCGGCCTCATCACCGCGCTCACCGGCTCGGAGTTCTCGCAGTCGTTCCCGGCCGAGGCGGGCACCTTCAAGTGCGACGACAAGTACCTCGTCGCCACAGACGCGAGCACCTGGGGAACGGATCTCGGGCCCGACCGTATCGCGACGAAGTACCTGAATCCCAACATCATCAGGCCGGCGTCCTGATCCGATGACGACCGGTGCCGGCGGCGTACGCGCCGCCGGCACCGACGAGCAGAGGTTTTCGCATGGACACCTTCTTGACCTTCACCGTTCTGGGGCTCGTGCTCGGATCGGTATACGCGATCGCGGCATCGGGCCTCGTCCTCACCTACAACACATCAGGCATCTTCAACTTCGCGCACGGAGCGCAGGCGATGCTCGGGGCGTTCGCCTACTGGCAGTTCAAGGTCGGCTGGGGCCTCCCCACCCCGGTGGCCTTGCTGATCGTGCTCGGCATTCTCGGCCCGCTCATGGGCTTGTTCCTCTACGCCGTGATCATGCGCGGCATGCGCGACACCGCCGAGGTGACGAAGATCGTCGTCACCGTCTCGATCCTGCTCGGCATGGTCGCAGTCTCGCACTGGTTCTGGCATCCGGAAGAGCCACGCACCATGGCGATGTTCTTCGGTGACCGCAACGGAATCGAGATCGCCGGTCTCAGCATCCGCTACCACGAACTGATCTGCATCGCTGTCGCGATTCTCATCGCGGTGGGCCTGCGCATCATGTTCACCCGCACCCGCTCGGGTGTCGCGATGCGGGGCGTCGTCGACGACCCGGATCTGTTGCGGCTCAACGGACACGACCCGGATCGTCTTGCCGCGCTCTCGTGGGTGATGGGATCGACCCTCGCGGTGCTCGCCGGAATCTTGATCACTCCCATCACCGGAGGCACCCTCGAAGCGAATATGTTGACGCTGCTCGTCATCGATGCGTTCGCTGCAGCAATGTTCGGCCGGCTTCGCAGCATTCCGCGCACATTCGCCGGAGCGATCTTCCTGGGCCTGGCCGCCACCTACGTGCTTGCCTACTTCCCGACCTCGTGGAACTGGACGTCGAACTTCCGCGTGTCGTTGCCGATGATCGCGCTGTTCGTCGTGCTGATCGTGCTGCCGCAGGATCGCCTGCGCGGCGCGGTCACCCGCACCCGTGAGCGCTATCATGTGCCATCGGTGCGGAAGGCCGTCGCATGGGCCGTGGCCCTGGTGGTCATCGTGTACGCCATACAATTGCTCATGGTGACGTCCTCGGTCACCACCCTGACGATCGGCATGACCTTCGCCATCATCGCCCTGTCGCTGACACTCCTGACCGGGTACGCCGGGGAGATGAACCTGGCACCGGTGTCGTTCGGGGCGATATCCACGATTGTCGCGTTCCACTTCGGGATCTCCGGAGCGGGGCTCGCCGCCCACTTGAACCTGTGGGGTGTGGCGCTCGGTGTCGCTGCAGCAGCAGTGATCGGCGGTCTCATCGCCCTGCCGGCACTGCGTCTCCGAGGTCTGTATCTGGCGCTGGCAACGATGGCGTTCGGTGTGTTCCTGTCGAACATGGTGCTGCGCGATACGACGAAGCGCGAACTCTTCGGTATCGAGTTCTCGATCTTCACCGACGGCAATATTGCGATTCCGCCGTTGCGGGTCGGGCCCCTCGATCTGCGTAACGAGACCGTGTTCCTCATGACCATGACGGTGCTCTTCGCGGTGCTGGGTGTGGGTGTCATCGCCCTACGCAACAGTGGATACGGTCGACGGCTTGCAGCGATGAAGGACAGCCCCGCAGCATCGGCGATGCTCGGGCAGAGCCTCGTCCGCCTGAAACTCGGCGTGTTCACATTGTCGTCGGGTATTGCCGGCCTCGGTGGACTGTTCATGGCGAGCGCGATGGGATCGGTGTCCAGTGTGAGCTTCTCCATCATGGTGAGCCTGTCGCTGCTGATGCTCACCGTCGTCGCGGGCATCGGCTACGTCTCCGGGGCGCTGTTCGGCGGCATCATGTCGGGCATCGGATTTGCAGTCATCATGACTTCGTTCGCGAATCTTGCTGCGGCGCAACCCGGTCACGCCGATCTGTGGAACTTCCTCGGCAATGTCGCCGCGGTGAGCCCGGCCCTGATAGGTATCGGTGTCGCGGCCAACCCCAGTGGCACCGTCCACCAGGTGGTCGAAGGGTACCGTCACCTCGCAAACGCCAAGCCGGTGCTCATCGGCGGAGCGGGTGTAGTGCTGGTGTCCTATCTTCTCGCTCTGGTGGGCGCCCTGGACAACTGGTGGTTCGCGTCGATCACCATCGCAACCGTGTTCATGCTCCCGGTCGTCGGGCAATGGCTGATGCCCGAGGCGGTTCTCGGAGCAGAGGAAGCAAAGCGACGCGCACCACTGATCCCCGAACGTGTGGGTATCGATGAGCCATACAGCGCGCGGGTGCGCGACGAGATCGACCGCGAGCTCGGTATCGCCGAGTACCTTGCGGACCCTCCCGCACGGACCGACAAGGAGCTGGTCACCAATGGCTGACACGCTGATACTCGAAACACGAGGTATCACTGTTCAATTCGGTGGAAACAAGGCCGTCAAGGATGTGAGCATCGGAATCGCGAGCGGCACCATCACCGGGCTGATGGGCCCGAACGGTGCCGGTAAGACCACGTTGTTCAACACCATCACCGGTCTGCAGAAACCGACGGCAGGCAAGGTGTTCCTCGACGGTCGCGACATCACGTCGGCTCCGCCGTACAAGCGTGCTCGCCGCGGTCTCGCCCGCACTTTCCAGCGTCTCGAACTGTTCGTGTCGTTGTCGGTGCGTGACAACCTGCGCGTGGCCGGCGACATCCACAATGCCAACAGCCGGGCACGCATCGATGTGGAAGCCGAGACCGACAGGCTGCTCGAACTCACCGGCCTGGCCGACATCGCCGACAAGGACGTCTCCGACATCCCCACCGGTCGAGCCCGCGTGGTGGAGGTTGCGCGGGCTCTGATGACGTCTCCACGGGTACTGCTCCTCGACGAGCCGGCCTCCGGCCAGACCGAGCAGGAAACCGAGGAGTTCGCGGAACTCCTCATCGGCCTGGCTGACGAGGGGCTCGCGATCTGCCTTGTCGAACACGACATCCCGCTGGTGATGAAGTTGTGCTCGACGATTCACGTCCTCGACTACGGTGCACTCCTCGCGAGCGGAGTGCCGGACGAGATCAAGAATGACCAGACAGTGATCAACGCGTACATCGGAACCGAGGAGGAAGCGGTATGACGACCGAGCCCTTGCTCGAATTGGTCGATGTACGGGCCGCGTACGGATCGATCGAAGTCCTGCGCGGTGTCGATCTCGTGGTGGAGCCAGGAGCGGTCGTCGCGTTGCTCGGCCCCAACGGCGGCGGGAAGACGACGACGCTGAAGGTGTGTTCGGGAATCCATCCGGTGACCTCGGGGGAACTCCGGCTGGCCGGTCACGTCGTGAACGGGGCTTCGGCAGCGAAGCTGGCACGATTGGGCGTCTGCTCGATACCCGAGGGGCGAGGGATTTTTCCGAACCTGTCGGTGCGGGAGAACCTGTGGATCGCCACCGGCACCGGAGTGCCACTCGCAGACCTCGAGGAGGTCGCCTACACCCGATTCCCGATTCTCGGTGAGCGACGCGGCCAGCTGGCCGGGTCCATGTCCGGGGGCGAGCAACAGATGCTCGCGCTGTCGCGGGCGTTGGGCACCAACCCGACTGTCTTGTTGCTCGACGAGTTGTCGATGGGTCTGGCACCTCGAATCGTCTCGCAGATCTACGACATCGTGGGTGAGCTCGCCGCTGAGGGAGTCTCGATTCTCGTTGCGGAACAGTTCGCCCGGGCGGTGCTTCCCATCGCCACCAGTGCCGGACTCATGTTGCAGGGCCGAGTGGTTCGCACCGGTGATCCAGCGGAGATCGAAGAAGCACTGTCCACCAGCTACTTAGGAGGTTGACCATGAGTCTCGTCGACGAACGACGCGAACAATTCAAGAAGGATGTGGCCGCATTGGGTCTCGATTCGGCCAGTGCCGGTTCCGGAGGAGGTAAGGGGCGGATCATCGGTCTGGCGCTGATGACCATCGGCGCCATCGCGGCATTCGTGATCTACATTGCATCGCTGACGCTTTCGGACTCGCGGGATCTGCTGTCGTACCAGCTGCTGAGTATCGGATTCATCGCGATCACCGTCATCGGTGGGTTCGTGTATCTCGCGGCGGCGGTCACCCGGGTGCTGAGTCTGTGGCTGGTGCGGCAGCTGCTCGAGAGCAATGCTCGAGCGGAGGCGACGGCGGAGGCGCTCACACCGACGACTGCCTGACGAGGTGGCCGGCGCCGGTCAGCCCGGGTCCTCGACCAGACGCTCCTGCTGTTCTGTTGCGTCGTCGAGGTTCCCGGGCTCTTCGGTGTCGACGGGTGAATCACCGATCAATGCGTCGGCCCATCGGGTGGACTGGTCGATATCGATGAGCAGGGCCTTCACAAGCAGCGTCAGCGGCACGGCAAGCAGCGCACCGAGTGCACCCAGCACCCACGACCAGAACACCAACGACAAGAATGTCACCGTGACGCTCAACCCGACGGCGTCACCGACGAACTTCGGCTGGATGATCGACTGGATCACGAAGTTGATGACGCTGTAGACGACGATCACCCACACCATGAGGGCGGGCCCGCCTTCGAGCAGGGCCAGAAGTGCGGGCGGAATGAGTCCGATGATGAAGCCGATATTCGGGATGTAGTTCGTGATGAAAGACAGCAGCGCCCAGAGGATGGGAAGCGGCACGCCCAGCAACCACAGAGCGGCACCGTCGAAGACCGCGACGATGAGACCGAAGACCGTGGAAACGATCAGATACTTTCGTGTGCCGCTGACGAAAGCCGACAGTGCGTAGGAAATGTCGGGTCGCATCCGGTCGACGATGTGCATGCGGCGCCCGATCGTACTGCCGTCGATGGCCATGAACAGCAGCAGAGCCATGATGAAGACCAGGTTCGAGACCACCCCGAGGAGCCCGGCCAGCAGGTCGTCGAGGTAGCCGACCAGTTTGCCGAGGTCGAGACTGCTGAGCGTGCTGGAGATGCGGTCGTCGTCGACTCCGGCATTGCTCAACTGCGCATGTACCCCGTCGAGCAGATTGTTCAGGTTGTCGGCGTACTGCGGCAGCTCTGTCGCGAGTTGCGCAACGGACAGGAGGAGTGCGCCGATCAAACCGAGCAGGATTGCGTATACGGCTGCCAAGGCGGCCAGCATCCCCGCCCACACCGGAATACCTCGCCGCACCGCCCAGGTCTGGATCGGCTGCACCGCGATGGTAAGCATCAACGCCAGGAACAGCGGAGCGAGCAACCCCGACATCCCCCTTGCCCCGGCAACCGCGACGACGGTGGCTGCCAGGGCAAGGAGGACGATCAGTCCACGAGGAATCGTCCAGGGCGCCGGCGCCGATTCTGTATCGACCGGCGTGTATCGAGATCCCATCCGGATTCCTCCTGGTCGACGCTGCGCTACTCGGCGAACACGCTGCGCAAGGTGGCCTCCTGCTCGTGCGACAGGTTCGTCGAAACCAGTTCGGCCATCTGGCCCGCGAACTCCTCATGAACACGGTCAAGGGTTGCGTCGGAGGTCAGGACGAACCGATTCCGGCGAGATTGTTCAACTGTCGTGTCTTCGGTTTCTTCGCGTCTTCGGCCCAACTGACCACGACAGCATCGTGCACGGTGATGAGTTCCTGACGTTGCAGGTCTTTCAACGTTCCGACGGCAGTGTCGGCGCCGGTTTCGGTATCGAACTTCCATACGGTCAGGGTTCCGGCCATGGATCTCCTCGATTCAGTGACGTGGTGATGCTGTCGGACTCGACGCTATGGCCAAGTCAGGTAGAGGTCTTCATACGGTGAGGGTGAGATCCCGCGAGATAGGTCAGTCCGTGTCGGTAGTCGGGCAAGGATGCCGACGGCCGCCGCGACCAGCGCTCCGGGGAATCAGCGGCAGCCCGAAGCCGGCGATGAGATGTCTCGAACTTCCCGCTGCCGCATACAGAATCAGGGAGGGGATCGCCGCGTAGGGACCTACCATCGGAGGAACACCCGCGATCGTCGCGTACGTCAGTGCCTCCGGGACGAGTACCGCCCCACACTGTCAGACCGGCGATGACGTCGGGACGGATCCATGATCTGCGATAGCCCTGCAATGATCCGAAGAGGGGCCAGATCCTGCCGGCCGGGTGGCTCATCACAGACCACCGAGGCCCTTGCCGACGACGGTCACACCCATGATCAGCAGCACGATGGCCATCACCATGTGGTTGTTCGCCTGCAGCCAGTTCTTCGCGGAATCGAGTGCGCCGCCCAGCCGCTGCGCTGCCATTGCATAACCGATGACGGGCACCAGGACCGAGCAGGCGGCAAGGATGGTGAAGACCAGCCACACCAGTACCGCGTTACCGGAGGGTAATCCGGCGGTACCGATGGCGACACCCGCCGACACGCACAGAAGCAGGTTCTTGGGATTCACCGCAGACAGTACGAGCCCGAGACCAGCGGCCTTGACGAACGTGAAGTCGTCGATGGCCTGCATCCACTTCGGTGGTGCGGTGTCTACCCGTGATTGCCACTGCGTGAAGGCAAGAATGATCAGGATGATTCCGAGAACCACCTTGACCCATCCGGTGGACGATCCGCCACCGTCGTCCGGGGTGATCGAACCGGCGAGGACAATCACGATTCCGGTGACAGCGAGGATCCCGACGGTCCAGCCGACTGCGAACCCTGAGCTGGTTATTTTCGCATTGCGCGACAACAGCATCAGAATTACGGCCACGATGGGTATCGGCGAAATCGCGACACCCACGGCCAGTGGAAGGATTTCTCCGATTGCGGCGCCCATGGCGGTAAGTCAATCAGTGAGTCGACGGCCTACGGCTCACCTGTTCTGGATGAATCTCAGCCGAGGAGTTTCTTTTTCGCGGCAGCAAATTCCTCGTCGGACAAGACACCCGCGGAGTGGAGTTCGCCGAGTTGCTTCAATTTGGACACCAGATCGTCGGGCGGCGCAGGTTGTACCGCCGGAGCTGGGGCTGGAGCCGGGTAGTCCTGGGGCGGGGGAGGGGCCTGCTGCTGTGTGTAGGCCTGCTTCTCGGCAGCACGCTGCTGACCACGCCGGTTGACTGCGTTGGAGGTGGCGGTGGCCGTTCCCGCCACGACGGCGGTGCGCGCGACGGTGCCGAGCAGACCCGGACGACCGACGCGTCCTCTGCGGAAGACCATGTGACTGCCTTTCTCTACGTTGCCGACAGCGCGGCCTCGACCGCATCCCTCGGTACCTGAACGTGAAGTTCGACCTCGCCCCCTGCTCCCCGCACCTCGCCGGCGAGTGTGCGTGCCCACGTCTCCTCGTACACGAGCACCACCACCGACGTACCGGGCTCCATCGAGGAGCGGACAACTTCGAGGTCGTCGTCGCTGACCAGACCGAGCGGGTCGACGGTGAGTCCGTCGAGCCCGGTTTCGGAGAGCGGTTCGTCGACCTCGACCTGAGTGACCGAGCCGTCGTCGTTCTTGGCGAGATAGACGAGGTCGAGCACCGTGGCGTACCCGCGGTCGACCACTTCGGCGAAGGCTGCGGTCACTGCAGGATCTATCCGCGTTCCGGGGAACGACAGGACGACCATTTCGACGGGTCCGATGGCGGCTGGCTGCGTCATGTACTGGATCTTTCCGTTGATGTAGGGGTGCCCGCTTCACCTGATTCGGATGAGGTTCGGCACACACCGCTGATCAGGGGCTACTCCGTGGTGTTTACGGTGTCATGATCGCGAAGTCCGGATCGGGTGAATCGAGATACCCGACCAGTTCGGACAATGCGGCGACATTGCCGTCTGCTTCGGCCGATCCGTCCTTGATCATGGCAGTCAGATCCGCGCCCCCGAGCAGGGCTTCGTGCAGCTTACGGTTCGTGAGGGTGAATGTGGCATCCGGCGACGGGAGATCGGCGTCGCCGACGTCGAAGTGGACGAGCAGTCCGTTTCGCAGCTGGGCTCGATGAGTGATCGATTGATCGCTCACTCGCCAGTCGATCGTGATCTGTGCATCCCACGCCCGGGGACCGTCGACTCTCAACGCTAGTGCGTCGAAGACCTGATCGACGGTGAGCGCGCCGGCGATGTCGGGGGACGCCGTCGACAACGGCGTGCCGATTCCTCCATTGCGGAGTTCGTATGCGCCCATCAGGAAGAAATTCCTCCACGTGCCGTTCTCGGAACCGTAGCCGAGTTGCTCGAGGGTGTCCGCTTGCAGTGCCTTCGCCTCGGTGTTGTCCGGGTCGGCGAAGATGACGTAGTTCAGTACCTGTGCAACCCAACGGTAATCGCCCTCGTCGAATGAGCGACGGGCCTTTGCGATGACTTCCTGTGCACCCCCCATGAATTCGACGTGTCGTTTCGCGGATGCGACCGGCGGGTGCTCCCACAGATTCGCCGGGTTTCCGTTGAACCAGCCCATGTAGCGCTGATAGATGGCCTTGACGTTGTGACTGACGGAGCCGTAATAGCCATGCGTGTGCCAGGCTGTCTCGATCGCGGGCGGCAGATCGATGTCCTCGGCGATCTCGATGCCGACAGACCCCTTGTTCATGGCCCGGAGCGTCTGGTCGTGGAGATAGCCGTAGAGGTCGCGCTGAACCGACAGGAAATCCGTGATGCGTTCGGTATCCCACGTCGGCCAATGGTGCGACGCGAACAGCGCATCGGTGCGGGATGCGTAGCGGTTGATCGACTCGGTCAGGTACTTCGACCACACGTGCGGGTCGCGGACCAGCGCGCCGCGCAGCGTCAGGAGGTTGTGCAGCGTATGGGTCGCATTCTCCGCCATGCACAGCGCACGCATGTCAGGGAAATAGAAGTTCATCTCCGCGGGGGCCTCGGTGCCCGGCGTGAGCTGGAACTCGATGCGCACGCCGTCGATCACCTCGGATTGTCCGGTGTGATCGATGTGGACGGTCGGGGGGATGAGCGTCGGCGTGCCGGTGGAGTTCGTGGGGCCGAGACCAGCGCCTATGGATCCCTGAACGCCCCGCGGGAGTGCTGCCCCGTACATGTACGCGGACCTCCGCGCCATTGCGGTACCCGCGTATACGTTCTCGGCAACTGCGTGTTCGACGAACCCGACGGGGGCCACCACGGGGCAGCGTCCCGCTGCGACATCTTCTTCGGTGGTGACGCCTTTGACGCCACCGAAATGGTCGATGTGGCAGTGCGAGTAGATCACGCCAGTGACGGGGCGCTCTCCTCTGTGTGCGCGGTACAGACCCAGTCCCGCGGCGGCGGTTTCGCGCGAGATGAGCGGATCGATGATGACGACGCCCGTGTCGCCTTCGACGATGGTCATGTTCGACAGATCGAGTCCGCGGATCTGGTAGATACCCTCGGTGACCTCGTAGAGTCCCTGCATCGCGCAGAGCCTCGACTGGCGCCACAGACTCGGGTTGACCGTGGCTGGGCATTCTCCTTCGAGGAACGCGAAGGCATCGCTGTCCCACACGGTGTTCCCCGACGCATCCTTGACCACCCCGGGTTCCAGCGAGGCGATGAACCCGCGCTCGGCGTCGGAGAAGTCCTGAGTGTCCGAGAACGGAAGGGTTCGTTGCGATTCCGAATTCTTGTTCGACACAGTGGTTGTGGCGTCCTGATGTTGCGTCATGGATCGATCGTGCTACCGCACTCCGCGCGGCGCCATCACCTATTACAGGTGATTTCGCCTTTGCCTCCATCGGCCGATAGGCCGGGAATTCGCTGCCGATCGTGCGACACCCGACAGGAGCGACACGATTGCGGTACCGACTACGAGGTAGAGCATGGCGCCGCGCACCTAGGCCTGTCGCGACCAGCGCTGCGATAGCTGCAACGACGACGGCGGTAGCGCCCACCCGACCGTAGCTTCTTTGCGTCCACGGCGTTCGTCGCAGGGTCCGGATTGCACTGTGACATTCAGCGAATCCTCTCTCGATCAGTCGGGAAGTCGGCTCATTTCGATGAGGGTGATGCCCAGTGCATCGAATCGTGCCAGTACCCCGCGTAACTCGATCGGACTCGCGATGGAGCCGTAGAGCATGGTGTATGCACCGGGAATGTCGGACACCTGCAGTTCTGGAAACGCCGTGAGCGTGCGCTCGGACAGCGTGCCGGCGACGGTGAACGAATATCGCACGCCCTTCGGCCACGAATCTGGCTGCATCGCCGCTCCTCTCGTGGTGCACGCCATCATGTCGCGCCGACTGCACCTGCACTTCACCCGTAGGTGGTGAACTCAGAGAGATCACCTGTCGCGGGCGATGTGAGATCCCTGGGTGACCGCGTGCAATGGGGTGTGCCGGACCGTGCTCGGGTCCGCATCACACACGAAGGGAATCGACTGTGTCTTCGTCCGATGGAGGCGTCAAACAAGGTTTTGCGGCCGGCACATCGATCGCGGCTGCGCTCCTCCTGCTCGTTGTCGGCGTGGTATCGATCCTCCAGGGGATCTCTGCCATCGCCACCGATGAACTGTTCGTGGTCGGCGCCGAGTACACATTCGAGCTGAACACGACGACGTGGGGATGGATCCATCTGATCATCGGCATTCTCGTGGTGATCACCGCGTTCGCACTGATGTCGGGGGTGACATGGGCGCGCTTCACGGCGATCGTCCTGGCCTGCCTGTCGATCATCGCCAATTTCTTGTGGCTGCCGCATTACCCGATGTGGTCGATCCTGATCATCGCACTGGACATCGTCGTGATCTGGGCGGTGTCGACGTGGGACCCCGATCGCTGAACGTTCGTCCGGCCGCTCGGGCTGAGCGGTACGGCTGTACTACAGCAGACCACTCAGCCGAGCGGCCGTGATGGCGTCTCCTCGGGACGACACGCCCAGCTTGCCGTACACACCTCGGAGATGGGTCTTGATGGTGTTGACGGACAGCGCCAGGGCCTGCGCAATCTCCTGAGTCGTCTGGGGAGACGGCAACTGTTTGAGCACACGCGCTTCAGCGGGTGTGAGGACGACGTGCGTCGAGGCGTGGTGTGCATCGGGGTGCGTCCGGATGCACTCGACGAACGGATCCAGCCTGCCGAACCGGCCACTGTGGGTGTCGAGCAACTCCACCGCACCACCGATGGTGAGGAACGGCCGGATCAGCTGCTCGGGTTCGGCGAGGGCGAGCGCGGTCTCGAGGTCGTCGTACGCCCCGAACTCGTGGCCTGACGCTGCACGGAGGACCGCTCGCAGTACATGGGCTTCGACCTGGGAGGCCCCGTGGCCGAGCCGGTGGTCCAGGGCGGAGTCCAGTAGTTCCCGGGCACGCGCCGAGCGTCCACGAGCGTGCTCGACCGTGGCTGCGGCGACGTCGAAGTGGGGGCACCTGCCCAGAACCCGTGTTGCCTCCTCGATGATCCGTTGAGCCTGGTCGAGTTCGTGGACGGTCACGAGCGCGTGAGTGGCGAACGGAATCATCGGGGCGGACCTGGCACCCATCCGAGAGTCGGTCAGGGCGGTCAGGACCACGTCGGCGATCTTGCGGGCAGCTGCGATCTTGTCGGTGCTCTGGTGGAAGGCAATGAGTTGCGACATCGCATAGCTGTCCCAGCCTGCGAGCGGTGACGACAGGCCATCGATGCCGACGGACATTGCGAGCGGCCGATCGATTCCTTCCGGAGGTTGTGTTCCGCAAAGATAATGATGGTAGCGGCACATCACCGCGCACCGGTCGGCATCGCCCGACCCCGACAGGCCGACACTCCGTGCGTACTCGACACCGATGAGCGCGCGCGCACCCATCGCCGACATGTGCCCGCGAGCACCTTCGTTCAGGGCGAGCAGCATCAGCGCTTCCAGATGCGGGCGAATGCTGCCTGCGTGCTCGGCCATACTGACGGCGGCGCGGAGACGATCACTCGTGCCTGGATCACCGGTCATCATTGCGCACTTCGACTGCTGGACTGCGACATAGGAATCGAGATCGCGATGGACTCCGGGTACTGCCGGTGCGGAGACATCGACGACCTCGTCTCCGGGCGCGCTGCGGATGTCGATTTCGACGGCGTGATGGAATCGGTCGAACACATCTGCGGGGCAGACGGAAGACGATCGGGCGGACGTGGCGCGGAAGAAGGCATCGGCTTCGACAGGAACGCCGAGAGCCAGCGCATGCACGCTGCGCAGGAGATGGACGAAGGGGTCGTCCGCGATGTCGGATGGCGCGGAATCGAGGACCTTCAGAAACGCGGCACCGTGTGGCCCGAATACTGCTTTCGGGCCCAGGTCGAGGATGCACTTGGACAACGCATAGCGATCTTGCGCGGCAGTGAGATATCGGATGGCCTGGACTGGGTCGCCGACCTTCGAATACCAGCCACCGGCCTTGAGTTCGAGTCTGCGCACCTCATCACGGCCCAGCGTCCGGTCGAGTTCGGCTTTGAGATGTGAACGCATCAGCGGGTGGTACCTGTAGGTTTCCGACCCGAGGGGGTCGGTGTGGGATATGGGAAAATGCGCCGCGAGAATCTCCGCGAGGATTCGCGCTGCCTCCGGCCCTGCGAGTTCGGTGGCGAGATCTGCATCGAACGAATCGAGAATCGCTGTTCGTATCAGGAAGTCGCGTTGCTCCGCGCTGATGCTGTCGAGTAGTTCTCCGACCAGGAAATCGGATATCGCCGGGTGATCCGATGTGATGGCCGACTCCAGAATCTCTCTGTTGTCGCCGCGTGCTGACAGCAGGAGCGTGATGAAGCGGATCATGGCGGCCCACCCACCGGTGAGTGCCATGACTGCGTCGAGTTCGTCGTCGGTGACCGCGACGTTGCCCGCCGTGAGCGCACAGCGGGTCTCGTCGCGATCGAACGCCAGAGCGGCGTCGTCGAGTCGTGTCAGCGCTCCGGTCAGATCCAGCTGGTGCCACGGTATCGGCGGTGGAAATCTGGAGGTCAGTACCACAGTGACGTGCTCGGGAAGTATCTCGAGAAGATGCGCCAACCCGGACAGCGTGAGCGGGTCGTGAACGACATGAGCGTTGTCGAGCACGAGGACGGCGGGACCACCGATCGCGCCGAGCCACTGCGCGAACATCTCCGCCCGAGTCCTCGGCGCCTGCTCGCCGTGGCAGGGTGGGGATTCGTCGAACGACCGGTGTAGTTCGTCCCAGAACGCTCGGGGGTTGTTGTGATCCTCGGCGAGCGTTGCCCACGCCACCTGGGTCGGCGATGCGGGCAGGTGAGAGCACCGCAGCCATTCGGCCACTGCCACGGTCTTGCCGGTTCCGGCCATGCCGCACACGAGTACGACACCCCCACCGAGCTTCCGGGCACGCTCGAAGTGGGCGCACATGTGGTGTCGGTGAATCGGTTCGGTTGCGAGCCGGGGGATCGATCGAATGCCTCGGTCGGTGGTTCCCGTCGAACTGTCGTCGCTGGTTGTGAGCAGCACCGCGGCTCCATTCAAGACACTGTCAGAATGTTCTCCTCGGATTTCTCCCCCTCGTTCGAATTTATCGCAGTCGAGCCGATCTCGGGGGTGAACGCAATGAGCACACGGTGCGGCAAGGATTCACGAGGTGGGCGTTTCATCCTCGTCGGGTGAGCCGACAGGAGCGCTGCACTCACTACGGTTGTGTGTGCCGCCAGACGGTGGGTGCAGGCCACGAGCTGAGGAGGGACAGTGCCGGCGAAGCAAGTCGGTCTGCGGTGTCTTCCGATGCCCGAAATACCCGAACTATCGTTGTTGAATCCCCGGCCTGATCGCGGGCGCAGTATCTGTCGCACTCAACGTCGCTCTGCTCGCGGTGATGCAGTTCGGTAAAGCGCTGAACGC
This sequence comes from Rhodococcus ruitaii, assembly GCF_055230935.1. NCBI lineage: Bacteria > Bacillati > Actinomycetota > Actinomycetes > Mycobacteriales > Nocardiaceae > Rhodococcus > Rhodococcus ruitaii. The sequence goes on from NZ_JBUYWC010000007.1 coordinate 317,891, forward strand.
CTTGTGAATTCGTCGCCCAACAGAGCGGGGATCGGTCATGAACATTCTGGTTCCGGACAGTCAGCGGCGGACGCTGGACGAACTTGTCGATCGCCTCGATCTCAGTGCGGGAGAGTCTGCGTCGAAACGCTCGGCCTTCTGGATCATGCTGACGTTGTCGGCGGTGATCGCTGCGTCGGGTGTGGCGGGTGACTCGACCGCGACGGTGATCGGCGCAATGATCGTCGCTCCATTGTCGGTTCCCATTCTCGGTGTCGGACTGGGGGTTGCGACCGCGCGATGGAAGCTGATCGCCCGCAGCCTGCTCCTGGTTCTTCTGGGCAGCGTGCTGGTGGTGGCAATCGGATTCGTCATCTCGAAGTTGCTGCCCAATCCGACGGATGTGTTGTCGAATTCTCAGGTGGTCGGCCGTACGTCACCGAAGCTGATGGATCTCACCGCCGCGCTGGCAACCGGGTTGGTGGGCGTCATCGCGATCATTCGACGCGACGTCGGAGACGTGCTTCCGGGTGTGGCCATAGCGATCTCGCTGGTACCACCGCTCGTAGTGGTCGGCGTGTGCGTCGGCTCGGGTGCGCCTGGGCTCGCCCTCGGCGCGTTCGTGCTGTTCGCATCCAACATGGTGGCGATGATCGTGACGGCGACGGTAGTGCTCGTCGTCGCAGGGTATGCGCACGAGGCAGGGGCGGGTGAAGCCCGGCGCGGCTGGGCCTACGCCGTTCTCGCGACAGGGCTGATCATCCGTGGCCGTGCCGATGGTGGTGAACTCGTTGTCGACGTTGTGGGCGCGCCAGATCGCGGACGCAGCGGAGATATGGCTTGGCGATGTGTACGCCGCGCAGGTCACCGACGTGTCGGTGCAGCAACGGACGGCGCTGGTACATGTCCTGTCGCCCGAGAAACTTCCCCCGGTGGGCGAACTTCAGTCGGCGGTGGACAACCTCGTGCCGTGGCACCCGGAGGTCGTGATCGTGCACACCTACGGCGGCCGTTTCAGCGAGTGACGAGTCGGGGAGGGGGGACGTGTCTCCCCCTCCCCGACTCGGTGGCTGTGATCAGCTTCCGGCGGCCTCGAGGCCGCGGGTGATATCGGCGAGGATGTCGTCGATGTGCTCGATACCGACGGCGAGCCGAACGAGTCCGGGAGTGACACCTGCCGCGAGTTGTTCCTCGGCGGAGAGTTGGGAGTGCGTGGTGGAGGCCGGGTGGATGACCAGGGACCGTACGTCGCCGATGTTGGCCACGTGGCTGTGCAGGGTCAGTGCATTGACGAATTTCTTACCGGCGTCGATGCCGCCCGCGAGCTCGAACACCACGATCGCGCCAGCACCCTTGGGGGTGAGCTGCCGGGCGCGGTCGTACCACGGCGACGACTCCAGGCCGGGGTAGGCGACGGAGGCGACCTCGGGACGCTGGTCGAGGAACTCTGCGACCTTCTGGGTGTTGGCGACATGCCGCTCCATGCGCAGACTCAAGGTTTCGAGCCCCTGCGAGATGAGGAACGCGTTGAACGGCGACACCGCAGAACCGAGGTCACGCAGGAGCTGGACGCGTGCCTTGAGGGCGAAGGCGGGTGCGCCGAGATCGGCGTAGACGACTCCGTGGTAGCTGGGATCGGGGGTGGTGAAACCCTCGTGGCGGCCCTGCGTCCAGTCGAAAGTGCCGCCGTCGACGATGACGCCGGCGATTGCGGTGCCGTGTCCGCCGAGGTACTTGGTGGCCGAATGCACCACGATATCGGCCCCATGTTCGAGTGGGCGGACCAGGTACGGGGTGGCGACCGTGTTGTCGACGATCAGCGGTAGGCCGCTTTCGTGCGCGACACCGGAGACGCCGGGGATGTCCAGGATGTGGTTCTTCGGGTTCGCGATGGTCTCGGCGAAGAATGCCCGGGTATTGGGGCGGACGGCCGCGCGCCACTGCTCGAGATCGTCGGGATCCTCGACGAAGCTGGTCTCGATACCGAGCTTGGTGAGCGTGTAATGCAGCAGGTTGTAGGTGCCGCCGTACAGGTAGGGGCTCGCGACGATGTGGTCGCCCGCCTGGGCGACGTTGAGGATCGCCAAGGCCTCGGCCGCCTGACCGGAGGAGAGCAACAGCGCCGCGACGCCACCTTCGAGGGCGGCGATGCGCTGCTCGACCGCATCCTGGGTGGGGTTCATGATGCGGGTGTAGATGTTGCCGGTCTCGGCGAGACCGAACAGCGCGGCAGCGTGATCGGTGTTGTCGAAGGTGTAGCTGGTGGTCTGGTAGATCGGGAGCGCCCGGGCTTTGGTGTCGCCGCCGGCGGGTTGTCCGACGTGGATCTGCTTCGTTTCGAAGTTCCAGTCGGCGGTCGGATCGGCAGCGTCGGGCGTGGTGTTGCTCATGGGTTTCGGCTCCGGTTGTTCTCGGGTGATGAGGTGCTGGGGTGGGGTGGCGAAGCAGAGGTACCGACCTGGACGGTCCGCGACCCGCGCAGCGATCTCGGGCCGGTCGAGTCGGGGACCGGAGGCTACGGGTGCGGGCGGTCAGCGGGCCTGGCACCCGCAGATACACAGTGTTCGGGCATGGACACGCGCCGACGGATGACCCGGCGTCTGTTCGTGCGTCCTGCTCACAGTCGTGACGATAGTCGCAATCGATGATCTCTACCAGTGTGCCGGGAAACGCCTGCACGACGCGCCGATCTTTTTGCATCCGTAGCGCACATACATTCTGTGTGCTTCACTTCTCCGGGGGCCGATCATTGTTTCAGTCGTGCAGTAACCAATTTCAGTGCTGCTCGAGTTCCGCACCCGACCACTAGCGATGGAGGGCACGTTGACAGTCATCGATTCGGAGTTCACGCAGGCCGGCACAACGATGCTGCGCCCGCCACCACCCTCGATGGTCGAGCGAATGACACGCATTCTCGAGGCCTTCGACGCAAGCATCGCCAGGCTCACGCTCGAAGAGGTGACGTTCCGCTCGGGTCTTCCCCGATCCACTGTGCACCGCATCCTCGAACAGCTCGTCCGCCTCGACTGGCTCGAGCACACCGCGCTCGGTTACGGGCTCGGAACCCGCGCACTCGGCCTCGGCGGCGACATCGACCGGGACCGTCTCCGTGAGTGTGCCGCACCGCACCTCCACGAGCTGGCGATGCAGACCGGGGGGGTCGTGCATCTCGACGTCCTCGACGGAGCGCAGGTGTACTGCCTCGACAAGATCGGTGGCGCAGGTGCTGCCGTGCTGCCGACGAGGGTCGGGGGCCGAATCGCGGCGTACGCCACGGCCGGTGGCAAGGCCATGCTCGCGACGCTCGACCCCGAACAGGTCGACGGCCTGTATCCCTCTCGACTGGCCCCGGCAACCAAACACACGATCACCGATCGGGTGATGCTCCATCACGAGCTGAATCGGGTCCGTAAGCGTCACGGAATCGCATTCGACCGCGAAGAATCGATCGTCGGTATCGGCAGCGTCGGTGCACCGCTGCGCGGTACCGGCGGAGTCGTCGCGAGCGTGTCGCTGGCCGGCGGAGTACGTGCGATCCAGCTCGAATGGATGGCACCCCTGCTGGCGGACTTCGCCCGGAAGATCTCCAGCGCGCTCGCGTGCGGAGACGAGGGTCAGCGAAGCAGGTGGGCGTAGGCGTCGCGACACTCGGCTGGCAGCGCCGGGCGGGGAGTGTCGGCGGTCGGAGTCCTTGCTCCGTCGTCGTTCTTACTGGGGATTGAGCGCCATGAATCGTGCGGGAACCTCGCCCCCGCCGTGGACGGCGAGATCGGCGCCGTTGACGTAGGACGCAAGCGGACCGGCCAGATACAGGCAGGCACCCGCGATGTCGGAGGGGGCTGCCATCCGCTGCATGGGCAGGGTCTTCGTCACCGCGGCGCCGCCGTCGTCGCCGTAGACATGGGCCGCGGCTTCGGTGCGGATCAGGCCCGTGGTGATGTGGTTGACGCGCACTTTCGGCGCCCATTCGAGCGCGAGCGCCTTGGTGAGTGCGAGCAGGCCGGCTTTGGCTGCGGTGTATGCGGCGGTGCCCGGCTGGGGATCATGCGCCGACACGCTGCCGATGTTGATGATCGAGCCACCGGTGGACTGCGTGCTCATGACCCGGTTCGCGGCCTGTGCCACATAGAAGGGCGCAGAAAGATTGAGAGAGACGATCCGGTCGAAGAATCGTGTCGAGACGGTCGCGGCGTCCGCGTCGGGAGAGCCGCCCGCGTTGTTGACGAGCACGTCGAGGCGACCGAATTCGGCGGCTGCCGCATCGACGACGGCTGCGGCCTGGTCGGCGTCACGGATGTCGGCGGCGAAGAATGACGCGATGCGATCGTCTGCTGCCGGAAGGGTCTCGGGCTCGGACCGCCCACATACGAGGACCTGGGCGCCCGCGGCGAGGAACGTCTCGGCGATGACGAAGCCGATTCCTTTTGTGCCGCCGGTGACGATGACTGCGCGTCCGGCGAAATCGGCCGGGTTCGAGATGCTCATGGCTCGGAGGGTAACTGCGCGGCTCGATCGTCGGTCGCGCAGTTCCGCTCAGCGGGTGGTCTCGCGATCAGAGTAGATGAACCTTCTTGTAGAGGATCTTCGACGGTCCACCGACGAGTCCGACGCTGTCGAGGAACGTCATGAGTTTGGCGCCGGACTTGCGGACTTTGTCGTGGTGGTGCTTGTTGCCTGCGGCTTCCGCGAGGGCGCGGTCGCGGTCGAGACCGGCGTTGGAGTACACGGCGGGGTGGATCATGCTCCTGACGACGAAGTACACGACCACCGCCGTCTGGATGCGCTCGAACGCGACTCGTGCACGGCTCGCGCCGGTGAGTCGGCGGGTGACCTCCTCGCGGGCGAAACGGATGTGCCTGGCCTCCTCGAGCACGTGAATCTTGCTCACGGCACGGGTGACCGGTTGGACGCGCTCGTCGCGCATGAAGTCGCGTTGCATCATGTCGAGGATTTCCTCCGCGGCCATCACCGACGCATAGGCGTTGGCGCCACGGAAGTAGTGCCCCCACAGGCGTCCGAGCTGGTGGATGTACCGCGGGGGGCCGTAGCCGGGCATTCCGAGTCGTTCGCCGGCGCGCGCGAACATCACCGAGTGGCGGCACTCGTCGGCAACCTCGGTGAGCGCGAACTGCACGTGGCTCGAGTGCTTGTTGCGGTCGTACACGTCGCGCAGCAGCATCTGCATGAGGAGGATCTCGAACCACAGGCCGACACTCGAGACGCTCGCGGCCTCGTGCTTGGTCAGTTCGATGCGCTGCTCGTCGGTGAGTTCGTCCCAGAGGGCCGTGCCGTAGAGCGTGCTCCACTCCGGCGTCATGCCGAACTTGTCGTCGGGGATCGGTGCGTCCCAATCGACCTCGATCACCGGGTCGTACGACTTGCGGGCGGACGATGCGAGCAGGCGTCGCGCGGTGTCCTCGCGGTCGGAGATCGGGAGTCCGGGAACGAAACCCTTGCTGTTCTCGCGGGTGAGCGATGCGGTCATGCCTCCACCTTTAAGTGTGACGATAAGTAACTGTTACATGGAGGCTACAGTGATCGAGCCCACGGCACAATGCCCACCGCCGGATCGGCGATGGGCATTGTGAACGGGTGAATCAGGTGCGGGGCGGGGCCCAGAGGGCCGCGCCGAGGGCGCCGACCAGCAAGATCGCCGCGAGTGCCCACGATGCCTGCTGCATACCGACGAGAAATGCGTCCCGCGCGAGTGCGATGAGAGGTTCGCCTTGGGGGCCGGCGTGCTCTGCGACCTGCAACGCGGCGGCGAGTGAATCCTCCACGGCCCCCCGCGCAGGCTCCGGGATCGCCTGTGCGGCCGGCTCGATCTCGCTTCCGTAGGCGGCCGCAAGAACGCTGCCCGCGGCGGCAACGCCGATCGCCGCGCCGATTTCGCGTGTGGCGTCGTTGACGGCCGAAGCGACCCCCTGCTGATCATCGGGGGTGTTCGTGACGATCGCGTGCGTCGCGGGTGCGGTGCAGAGCCCGAATCCGATCCCTGTCACCAGCATCGTCAGCGCGGCATCGAGATACGCGGACTCCGCGTCGAGGAATCCGATGAAGAACATCGAGACCCCGATGAGGGCCAACCCGACGCTGATGAGCGCTCGCAGGCTGATCCAGCGGAGCAAGGTAGGAACCGCGAGCGACATGGCCATCACGACGATGAAGATCGGTGTCAGTGCGACGGATGCCATCAAAGGGGAGTAACCGAGGATGAGCTGGAAATACTGCACGATCAGAAAGAACATCCCGAACCCGGCGAGGAACTGGAGGTTCAGGCCTGCGGCGCCCACGCTGAAGGCGCGGTTCTTGAACAGGTGCATGTCGAGCAGAGGGGCGTCGGCGCGCAACTCGGCGAAGACGAACCCCACGGCGGATGCGAGGCCCACCGCGACGGCTCCCAAGGTCACCGGGTCGAGCCAGCCCCGATGAGGGCCCTCCATCACACCCAGGACGAACAGTCCGACGGCCGCGATCGCCAGGATGCTGCCGCCGAAATCGAAACGTCCGGGATCTTCGGACCGTGATGACGGGATGGTCAGTGACATGGCAATGAGACCGACGGACGCGAGCGCGAATCCGCCGAAGATCAACTTCCACGACGTGTATTCGAGGATGACCCCGGAGGTGATCATGCCGATGACTGCGCCGGAGGCGGCAATGCCTGCCCAGACGCCGATGGCTCGTGCCCGAAGTTCCGGCGAGAACCCGGTGGTGATCAGCGACAGCGTTGCCGGCATCACCAAGGCAGCTCCGACCCCGGCGACCCCACGTGACGCGATCACCCAGGTCGGTCCGTCGGTGATCAGCGGCAGTGCTGATCCGAGCCCGAAGATCACCAGGCCGACGACGAGGATGCCGCGTCGGCCGAACCGATCACCCAGCGCACCCGCCGGGAGCAGCAGGGCGGCGAGCATGAGGGTGTAGCCGTCGACGATCCAGGTCAGCTGGTTCTGCGTCGCACCGGTGTCGACAGCGATGTCGGGCAGCGCGGTGTTGAGTGCTGCCATGGCTGCGATCACCGCGGCCACCGAAGCGCACGCCACAGTGAGCAGCCACAGTTGCGACCGTGTCATGCGCGTGGTGGGAACCTCGGACTTCGAAGGTGCGGATGCTTCGGGCACGGTTGCCTTCCGGACGGATGATCGGGTTGCCGGGCAGTGAACGAGACTGTTGGTATCGTAACGGAACCGATGGTTCCATAACCAGTCTGCGGCGAGACGAGAGAAACTGAGGGCGTGAGCGCGCGCGAAGATCGTCAGACATCCCGAGAACCCGACCCCCGAAAAGCACGGTCGCGGGCACGGCTGCTCGACGCCGCCACCGAACTGCTCGCCACGGGCGGCGCAGACGCCGTCACGATCGATGCCGTGACCACCCGCGCCGGGGTGGGGCGCGCGACGCTGTATCGGCATTTCGGGAACGGCACAGAACTCGTCGCCGCCGCCTTTGCCCGGCTGATCCCGCCGGCGCCGCCCGTGCCGGAGAACACCGACCTGCGCGAACAGCTCGTCGAACTGCTCATCGGGCAGGCACGGATCGTCGAAGAAGTGCCCATCCCCCTCGCTGCGATGTGCTGGCTGGGGATGGGGCCGGGACTCGCCCATGCGAGCCGCCCGGCCGACCCGGAAGCGCAGGAACGGCCCGAACTACAGTCGCTGCGCGAGCAGCTCGTCGAGCGTTACCGTTCGTCGTTCGATCGAGTGCTCGGTTCGGATGCTGCGCGCGCAGAACTCGGCGAGTTCGACTACGATCTCGCCCTCAGCCAGCTGGTGGGCCCGGTCGTGTTCAACCGGCTCATCACGCTGCCACCCATCGGCCGGCCGGCGTGCGAACAGATCGTCGACGACTTCCTCGCGGCTCGTCGTGCAACACCCGGCTAGCGCTGCCGGGTCAGCAATACCGGGTTCTGGTCAAAGTGTCCAGCGTCGCCGATCCGGCGCTCGCAGGACGAACGGTCTCGACCGCCGGAAATCCTTCACCCTGAGCCTGCGCAGCGGCTGGATCCGGAACTCGTCCGGATCCAGCTCGGCCGCGAGCCTCTCGTCCAACAGGATCGAGCCGGGCCGGGCCGCGCCGGTGAGACGGGCGGCGTTGTTCACGACAGAGCCGAACAGGTCGCCGAAGCGTGCGAGCACCGGCCCCCACGCCAGGCCCACCCGGAGCTCCGGAGTGTTCTTGCTCGCGCCGAAGGTCTCCTGCAGTTCGAGCGCGATCCGCGCGCCGTCGGCCGGATCCTCAGCGGCGAACATCACCTCGTCGCCCACGGTCTTGATGACCCACCCGTGGTGGCCGGCGATCGCCGCCGTCACCTCGGATTCGAAGTACTCGAGCAGTTCGTTGAGTTCGTTCGCGTCGATTCGGCGGGTGAGCTGCGTGTAACCGACCATGTCGGCGAACCCGACCACGACCTCGCGCAGCGGCGCGCCTCCTTCGGGGCGCCAGACGGAACGCTCAGTGGTGCTGACGATGTGACGCCGCCAGATGTGGCTCTGCAGGGTCTCGGCCCGCATCGACAGTTGCTGCACGAGAGCATCGACGAGATCGGGCATGTCCTCGGCCGACGCATCGGAGTGTTCGTCGACGAGATTGTCGAAGAGGTGGGTGTTGAACAGGGTCAGTTCCCATTCGGCGAGTCGTGAAATGGACTGGCCGAGCGACCGGGCGGCCGAGAGTTCGAGGTTCTCGTCGATCACGCCGCTACCGACGATCGCCGCGATGTCGCGTAGCGCACCCACGTCGCCGTCGGTGAACATCTCGGCGTCGGGTTCGGGGTCCACAGTGAATCCCAACGCCTGCCACAGTCGCCGGACCCGCGCGGGGGCCATGCCTGCCATCATCGCGACCTCGTCCACTGTGTAGCGGCGTTCGCCCCCGAGCAGGCTGCGTTCGAGCTCCTTCTGAATGGCGGCAAGCAAGTGGGGGCCGGGCTGCGGTCGTTGCTCCGGCGAGTTCACAGTCGACATCCTTCCTTGTCGTGGTCCGGAGCACACGCCGGGTTCCTCTGTGACAGGACGATCCGGGGCCGTCTGTCGTACGGATGTGCGAGAGTGGGCGCCGTCGATCGCACAGCAGAGCCGAGAAAGGACGTGGCATGCCGCCCCGTAGACGTGCGGACCATCTGACCGAGGAACAACTCACGGAATTGAGCTCCGCCCTCGCGGAGGGGCGTCGCGCCACGGTATATCTCGTCGAAGGGATTCCCAGCCTGGGAATCGAGCCGGGTACGTCGGCGCGGGTCATCTCGATCGAGGGGGCCACGGTCACCGTCCGCCCGAAGGGGGTCAACGACGAGCTCCCGTTCGAAACGGACGAACTGCGCTTCACCCGAGAAGTGGCGACGAGGGCGTCGCCGAAGCAGGCCGTGACGAGGGGATCGCCGGGCGCGGCGAAGGCACGAGCTGCTGGAACGCCCGCCCCGAAACCCCCGGCGGCGCACTCGCCTGCAGCAACAACTCCACCTGCGAAACCCGAATCCGAACAGTCCGTCCCCCGGCCGGCCGCCAAGGAGAAGACCACCGTGACCTCCACTCCCGCGCATCCGCCGGCTGCCACCGGTGCAGAACCGGCCAAGCCCAAGGCTCCCGCCAAGCGAGGCGCCAAGAAGTCCGCCGCCATCAGCATCACCGTCACTATCGAGCCCGAGAACGAATGGACGGTCGCTGTCGCACAGGGCGCGCGCAAGGTCGGTAAACCCGCGGTGGTCGCGCCCGACGCCGTCGAACGCGCCGTCAAGGAACTCGGCGACGAGACCGCGATCGACGCGGTGCACTCGGTGATCGATGAGGCGCGCCGCACCGTGGAGGAACGTGTCGCTCAATTGAGCCGCGAACTCGAGGAAGCCCGGAAGGCGCTCGAAAGTCTCGGTCCCAACCCGGCATAGTGCGTAATCCTCTAGTACTGTGACGGCGCTCTAGTACGCTGACCGCGGAGACGGTCGGGACCGGCCGCGTGGGAGGGGCATGATGTTCAGAAAACTTGCTGTGGTATTCGCAACCGCGATTGCCTTGGTCGGCAGCGGTGCGGCGGTGGCCACGGCAGCCCCTTCCGTTGTGCTGGGGGGTGGATCGGGCATCACACTCGGCAATGGCGACGAGAGCATGTACGACTGCACGCTCACCACGATCGGGCACGACGCGGCCGGCCGGCTGGTCGGGCTCACGGCCGCGCACTGCGGCGACCCAGGCATGACCGTCAAGTCCGAGTACGCCATGGGCGCCGGAACGCTGGGCCACATCGTGTCCACCAACGAGACCCTCGATTACGCGGTCATCGAGTTCTACGGCGACAAGGTCACCCCGGTCAACAGCATCGGCAATGTGACCATCACCGGGGTCGGTACCCCCGCCGGATTCCCGGACATCGCCTGCAAGGAAGGTCGCACGACCGGCAACACCTGCGGCATCGTGTGGGGCGACATCTTCGGGGCTCAGGAAACGTGGACGCAGGTCTGCGTCATCGAGGGCGATTCGGGTGCACCGCTCGTCGTCGGCACCACGCTGGTTGCGATGGTCAACGCCTACCTTCTGGCACCGTGTGTCGGTCCCGAGGTCGGTACGAACATCGACGTGATCATGGCCGACATCGATGCGCGCGGCGGCGCCGGAGCGGGTTTCCGGCCGATCTGACTGGCTTCATCCGCACACGGCGCCCTGTGATGCGGACCCGACAAGTTTGGTGTACTTCGCCAGTACCCCCTTGGTGTAGCGCGGCGGCAGTGGCTTCCAGCCCTGCCGCCGCGTCGCTGTCTCAGCGTCGTCGACGAGGACATCGAGTACACCGTTCGCAACGTCGAGCCTGATCCGGTCGCCGTCGCGCACGAACGCGATGGGGCCGCCGTCGACGGCCTCGGGCGCGACATGCCCGACGCACAGGCCGGTGGTGCCGCCGGAGAATCGCCCGTCGGTGAGCAGCAGCACGTCTTTGCCGAGACCCGCGCCCTTGATGGCACCGGTGATCGCGAGCATCTCGCGCATCCCCGGGCCGCCTTTGGGGCCTTCGTACCGGATGACGACCACGTCGCCCGCAGTGATGGTGCCGTCCTCGAGGGCATCCATCGCCGCACGCTCGCGTTCGAAGACCCGCGCGGTGCCTTCGAAGACGGACTCGTCGAAGCCCGCCGACTTCACCACCGCGCCCCCCGGCGCGAGGGATCCACGCAGGATCGTGATGCCGCCCGTGGGATGGATCGGATCGCTGAGCGCGCGCAGCACCTTTCCATCGGGATCGGGCGGGGCGATACCCGCAAGGTTCTCCGTGACCGTCGCGCCGGTGACGGTGAGGCAGTCGCCGTGCAGAAGCCCGGCATCGAGCAGGGCTTTCATGATCACTGGAACGCCGCCGATATGATCGACGTCCTTCATGACGTGGCGACCGAAGGGTTTGACGTCGGCGAGGTGCGGGACCCGCGCACCGACCCGCACGAAGTCGTCGAGCGTGAGATCGACATCGGCCTCGTGGGCGATCGCGAGCAGATGCAACACGGCATTGGTGGATCCGCCGAACGCCATCACCACTGCGATCGCGTTCTCGAACGCTTCCTTGGTGAGGATGTCGGATGCGGTGATACCGCGCCGCAGCATCTCCACGACGGCCTGCCCGCTGCGTCGTGCGAACCCGTCGCGGCGACGATCGGTCGCCGGCGGTGACGCACTGCCCGGCAGCGACATGCCGAGAGCCTCGGCCGCGCTGGCCATGGTGTTCGCCGTGTACATGCCGCCGCACGCGCCCTCGCCGGGACAGATGGCTCGTTCGATCGCGCCGAGGTCTTCTTCGGACATCAACCCGCGCGCGCATGCACCGACGGCTTCGAACGCGTCGATGATGGTCACATCGCGTTCTGTGCCGTCGGACAGTTTCGCGATGCCGGGGAGGATCGACCCCGCGTACAGGAACACCGACGCGAGGTCGAGGCGTGCGGCGGCCATGAGCATCCCGGGCAGCGATTTGTCGCACCCGGCGAGCAGCACCGATCCGTCGAGTCGTTCGGCCTGCATGACAGTCTCCACGCTGTCGGCGATCACCTCGCGGGAGACGAGGGAGAAATGCATGCCTTCGTGGCCCATCGAGATGCCGTCGGAGACGGAGATGGTGCCGAATTCGAGCGGGTAGCCGCTGGCTGCGTGCACCCCGTCTTTCACCGACTGGGCCAGACGATCCAGCGACAAGTTGCAGGGCGTGATCTCGTTCCACGACGATGCGACCCCGACCTGGGGCTTGGCCCAGTCGTCGTCGCCCATCCCGACCGCGCGCAGCATCCCGCGCGACGCGGTCTTCTCCATGCCGTCGGTGACGTCGCGGCTGCGGGGCTTGATGTCGGGCGTGCTGGAGGCGCGCTGGTCGTTCATGGTGTTCCCTGCTTTCGGGGGTTCACGGTTATCGGGGATCTCGGCCGGTGAGGGCGATCAATCGGTCCTGTACGGGGGCGTTGTCGGCCAGTGGGACGGGTGGCGCGAACAATCCGCTCGAGGCGAGCATGTCGACCTGAGATTGCAGATCGGTCCACACCGCGTCGACCAGTTTGGGGTTGAGACGGTCGCTGCAGCCGACGGCGCGTGCCAGATCCCAGCTGTGTACAGCGATGTCGCCGACCTGTTGTTTGAGGTAAGCGAGGCACGGCACGGTGCCGTACGACAGGTGCACCGGTGTGTCGAGCGAGGTGGCGGCCCACGCGGTAGTGGCCTTCTCTGCATACCGGTGCCATTCTGCGGCGAGATCGTCGCCGATCGGCTCGAGTGTGGCATCCGCGTCGGCGAGGGTGCGGCCTTCCAGGATGGGCGCGACCCACCGCTGTTCGCCGACCACGTGTCGCACGAGGTCGGCGACGGTCCACTCGGTGTCGGGGGTGGGAGCGGACCAGTCGGTGATTCGCGGGAGCCGCGTCTCGAATTCGCTTCGGGCGGTGCGTTGAAGTTCGATCCAGTCGATCGCCATGGATCCAGCGTAGGCGCGGCGGGTTCGGATCACGGTGATTCTCGAACCTGCGCGGCGGGGCAATGTGCGGAAGGATCGGAGAGATCGTTGTGTCCGTCCATACCGTGTCGGTCCATACCGTGTCCGTCAATACGAGGAGAATGCTCGATGTCAGTCCCCACCGTGGAGCTCGCACCCGGTTTGATCGTCAGTGCCCAGGGTTACGGTGCCATGTCCGTTGCCCCGGTGTACGGGGCGGTCGATCTCGACGAGGCTCTCGCGACGCTGCACCACGCGGTCGACACAGGCGTCACCTTCATCGACACGGCGAACATCTATGGCAGCGGCACGAGTGAACAGGTGGTCGGGAAGCTGCTCAGTGATCGTCGCGACGAGGTGCAGTTGGCCACGAAGTTCGGTCTCGTCGGGGGTCTCGGAGGTGGGGGTCTCGGGAACCGGTCGATCAACGGTCGACCCGACTACGTGCACGAGGCCATCGACGAGTCACTGCAGCGGCTCGGTGTGGACGTGGTGGATCTGTATTACCTGCACCGCGTCGATCCCGAGGTTCCGATCGAGGAGACTGTCGGCGCGATGGCCGAGCTGGTCACCGCGGGGAAAGTGCGTCACCTCGGTTTGTCCGAAGCGACGGGCGACGAACTGAGGCGCGCGCACGCGGTGCACCCGATCGCCGCGATCCAGTCGGAGTGGAGCATCATCTCGCGCGATGTGGAACGCAGTGTGGTGCCGACTGCCGCCGAGCTCGGCATCGGTTTCGTTCCGTTCTCCCCGGTCAGTCGCGGTTTGCTGACGGACGCCTTCGAGCCGGGTCAGATCGGGGACGGCGATCTGCGTCACCGGTTCCCACGTTTCGACGCCGAGGCGCTTCCCTCGAACCTGGACTTGCGTGCGAAGGTGCGCGCAGTCGGCGACGAGGCGGACGCGACCGTCGCGCAGGTTGCTCTGGCGTGGCTCGATGCAAAGGCCCGCGAGTTCGGTCTGCCGTCGGTGTCGATCCCCGGCACCCGTTTCGCTGCCCGCGTCACCGAAAACGCGGGCGCTCTCGACGTGACGCTGTCGGACGAGCAGGTCGCGCGTCTCGACGCTCTTGCGGGTGAGGTGGTCGGTGAGCGGGCTTCGGACCCGACGTGGGTGTCGCTCGGACGTGAGTAGTTACCCGGCCTAATTAGCTCCGGCGTATCGTGTACATCCCATGAGGTCATGGCTGGTCTGGGGTGTCGGTGTCTTCGCCTACCTGGTCGCGGTCCTGCACCGCACGACCTTCGGCGTCTCGGGTCTGGCCGCGACCGAGCGCTTCGACATCTCCCCGTCCGTGTTGTCCGGGTTCGTGGTGTTGCAGCTCATCGTCTACGCGGGCATGCAGATTCCCGCCGGTGTTCTGCTGGACCGATTCGGGTCGCGCAAGGTCATCGCGTTGGGTGCCGCCATCATGGCGGCGGCCCAGTTCGTGCTCGCCGTGACCGACTCGCTGCCCATCGCGTATGCCGGTCGAGTGTTCGTCGGCGTCGGTGACGCTCTCACGTTCATCTCGGTGTTGAGGCTGGTCCCGGTGTGGTTCGCTCCGCGCCGGGTTCCGGTGGTGTCGCAGCTGACGGGCATCCTCGGCCAGTTCGGTCAGGTGCTGTCGGCCGTGCCGTTCGTGCTCATCCTGTCCGGTCAGGGGTGGACGGCTGCGTACGCCAGTGCCGCGGCGCTGGGGATTCTTGCCTGCGTCCTGGTGGTCGCAGCCGTACGGAACGCTCCCGCCGGGGAGCACCTGGACGTCCCGGCCGCGGGACTGCGCAATGTGCTCAGCCAGATCGGCGGCGTGTGGCGTCGGCCGGGGACGCGGCTGGGGTTCTTCACGCACATGGGCGCCCAATTTTCCGTCACTACGTTCGCCTTGATGTGGGGTGTGCCGTATCTCGAATCCGCGCAGGGCCTGTCGCCCGCCGCTGCCGGTTCGATGCTCACCGTGTCGGTGGCTACCGCGATCGTGGCAGGTCCGATTCTCGGCATTCTCACAGGGCGCTTCCCGAATCACCGCTCCTGGCTCGTGCTGTCGATCATCATCGCGTGCGCGACCGCGTGGACGGTCGTGCTCGCGTTGCCCGGCCCCGCGCCGATCTGGCTGCTGGTGCTGCTCCTCATCGTCATCTCCGTCGGCGGTCCGGGGTCGATGGTCGGCTTCGACTACGCACGTACCTTCAACCCGTCGACGGCACTCGGCACCGCACAGGGCATCGTCAATATCGGCGGCTTCCTCGCGACCTTGCTGGTTGTCCAGACGATGGGTGTACTGCTCGATACGTTCGGTGGTTACGGCTTCGATTCGTTCAGGGTGGCGTGGCTCGCGCAGTATCCGATCTGGGTGCTGGCCCTGGTAGGGGTGCTGATCACGCGCAGGAAGGCTCGGCGTGACGCGGGTGTGCATCCGCGCACATTGCGGGAGGTTCTCCGGAAGCGCGGCGACCCACGTCGCGGATAGCTGGCAGACTCGGTGATGGAATACATCGAGGAGGATCCGAGTGACAACGACGGTGAACGACCCTGAACAGGGTGTGCCCATACCCGAGGAGCCCGCGAGAGTCTCCGAGCTGCTGCCGGTCCTACAGCCGGACCTGAAGGGCGAACTCACTCGCTTTCTCATGGTCTACAAGTTCGGCATCGACGAGATGATGACCAAGATCAACATCTTGCGGGACGAGTTCACCTACACTCACGACTACAACCCGATCGAGCACGTCAAATCGCGTCTCAAGTCGCCGGAGTCGATCCTGACGAAAGCTCAGCGGAAGGGTGCGCCGCGTACGCTCCAGGGTGTCCGCGAGTACGTCCGCGACATCGCCGGCATCCGCATCACATGCAGCTTCACATCCGATGTCTACCGGATCATGGACATGATCACGCGGCAGGGCGACGTGAACGTGGTCGAGATCGAAGACTACATCGCCGCGCCCAAACCGAACGGCTACCGCAGCGTCCACGTGATCGTCGAGATCCCCGTGTTCATGTCCGACCGTGTGGAGTCGGTCTACGTCGAACTTCAGATCCGTACGGTTGCGATGGACTTCTGGGCAAGCCTCGAGCACAAGATCTATTACAAGCACGACCGCGCGGTGCCGGACGAACTCCGCGAAGAACTTCGCGTGGCCGCGGAGGCAGCCCGCGACCTCGACGTGAAGATGGAGGCGCTGCACGACCGGGTGCATGGAGGGGCCGACAACTGAGCAGTCCTTCGCCGACTCGCACGGTGTCTCCCGCGCGGGCGCGGCAAAAGGGTAGGCAATGTGTTCGACGTCGTGACATTCTAGGTATCTGCGGAGGGTTTCCGGGTCCGGGTTTTGAGCTCCGCCTTTGCCTTCTGGGTGCGTGCTGATCGGAAGCGTTCGCGTAATGGAGGGGGGCGCAGGAGTTCCACGGCGGCGGCGTCGCTGACGAGTGCTCGGGCGTCCGGGTTTTCGTGTAGGCGTCTCAGCAAGGCGAAGAGTGTGTTCGGTTCTGAGATCAGCAGGTGGGCCATGATCGCGACCGACTTGTCGGCATCGTGTCGAGTCCTGAGAGATACCGGGACAATTGAACTGGTAGTCAGACGGATGACCGGGTGAGGTGTGGATCCGAGGCGCACACCCAAGTCCCCCGGGGTGATTTGCGCAATTTCGTCCCAGCGGAGGAACAGGTCGGACTCATGGATCGAGAACATGATTCGTCGACGTGCGTACCGCCTGATGCCATTCGGGTAAATCTGCAGCATTGTTGTGAATCGTACAGAGGACAAAAGTAATACCGCGGTACCTGTGACAGCTGAGCCGATCGCTGAGAAGATCGCGACTTCCCGTGTGTCTCGTCCGAATGGCACAAGACTGCCGCCGACATCTGCCAGCCAACTGATCCAAATGGTGAGGCCATAGGCGGTAATTCCCACGAGGACCGTGATCAGGGTCGGAATCAATGATCTGGTCATCGGTACGGTCACGCCTGCCCCGTATCTACCATCTGTATGAGGCAGGATTCGGCGGGGAAGGGAAATATATCGAAAGCCGGATTCCTGTAGGAGGCCAACGCATATCAGCAGTGCAGCCAAACCTACTCCAGAGAAACCGATAGCAGCGAGGGGCTCGCCGCCACGAGCCCCGTTCCACGCTGTCGTTGCGCTGACCGCAGCGGAAAGCGCCACCACTGTAGCGGCGGCAAGCTGCAAGGGGCGGAGGGCTTGCGGCCAGGGTTGAAAACTGGACGGAACGTTGACATTTGCGATGCACTCGGAAGATGTCTTGCTGTTCGAGTTGTGCATGTTCGATTCCTCAGGGCGAGGGGAATGCCTCGTTCGGAACACGGATCCACCCGTCCGGAGTTGGGTTCGTGAGATACGGTGCCCGGGTTCATCGAGCGGGCAGGTGACGAGCAGGTGATGAGCTCGACCTCGTGACTTTCGAGGTACGTGCCGAGTGTTGCGAGGGTCGGGTTCTGGGCGTTCACGCTCCTGCCTTCTGGGTGCGTGCTGACCGGAAGCGTTCGCGCAACGGAGGTGGTCGCAGGAGTTCAACCGAGTCAACGTCGCTCAAGCAGTGTCGTTGGTCGGGGTTTTCCTGCAAGAAGCGAAGCAATCTGTAGACAGTATTCGGTTCCCCGATAAGGCGATACGCGGGGACGTCGAGTTCGCTCGTTTTGCCGCCTGTTCGGGTGTCGATGGCTACACCGCCGATCCTGATCACAGGGTGGCGCGTGGGGGAATTGCCGTTCGGTCCGGAATAGAAGGCAGGGATGATTGATTCGATATCATCCCACTCGATGACCTGCTCGGTTGCACTCGTGAAGAAGGGTATGTGGCGACGCATCGCGAGATGAAGTCCATCGGGGTAGATCCCGAGGGAAGTCGGCGTTCGGATGATCAGAGAGAGGATGCAGATGGAGAGTGAGAGTATTCCGAGGACAGCGGCACCCATCGGTCCGCCGAGACGTAGGAATACTTCGTCGAGTAAGCTGCGGTCACCCTGATCCTGGTGGGGCGGTAATAGGGCTGGAAGTGCGGCAACTGCGAGGCTACCCAGTAGGATAATCATGAGTAGATCTCTCCGTTGGGGGACAAGGATGCCCATTCCGTGATCTTTGTCCTGGTTCCGGGAGATGCGGCCGGGAAAAATGAGGTGGCGGAACCCACTCTGTGCGAGTGCGATTCCAGCGATCGTCGAAATCAGGAGGGTGAAGCCCGAAAACCCGATCGCGGTATCGGGTTCGTTCCGCCGAACACCTTCCACCGTGAAGTATATGAATACGGCTGCGAACGGGATCACAACAACAGCGGCGATGAGTTTCGTTGCTTCGAGGCGTTGCGGCCACGGCGCTTCGTGTGAGGAGTGAATACGGGCACTGATCGAATGTGACGGCTTTCGTGACATCTTCACTCCTGAACTCGTTTGAACTCGAAGCGGGGGTACTGGTTCAATCCCAAGCCCGTTGAAGAAGCTTGGAAACCCCGACGGAGGCTGATGCACCGATCGCAGTACCGACTACCAGTCCAACGGCCGTTCCCAGGCCCGGTACGACCGATCCCACCGCGCTGCCGGTCGCAGCTGCACTTGCAGCTGAGCTCAGGACGGATCCAAGAGCAAGGCCTGCGACCGCGCCGGTAGATTCAGTTACAATTGCTTTCGTCGGGTCCATACCCCCTTCGATATCGTTGGAGATCGCGGGAATCACCCCCAGCACGGCGCCAGCAGGACCGAGGCGACCGGCGATGCCACGCGCAAGATCGTCACCAGCTGATAGGGCCGCAGCCCTCATGCCTTCCTTGGTTGCGTCGGTCATGAGTCCGATGGTCGAGGCCGCGGCCGTGGCAGACCAGTCCGGAACCCAGGAGAACGTGCCATCCTCGGATCGGACGACTGCGCCCGGTGTTGCTTCCTTGGCGGCGTCCTCCAACAGTGCGAGTGCGTTGTTGATGCGACCCGTTGCGTCGTCCGCAGCTGCGGCGGCCTGCTGGAGTGCGTCGATCAGCGCGACACTCAGTTCGGCGGCCTGGCGTTCGAGTTGGAGAGATGCGGTGTCGTAGGTTGCGCCTGGCGGGAGCAGTGCTCGGAGAAGTGAGAGTTGGCTTGTGGCGTCGACGATTCCGTTGTCGTGCACCGTGAACGATTGTTGTTCTGCGGCGTTCACCAGCGCGCGCACATGCATTCGGGCGCCTTCGGCGATTGGTGCGCTGATGCGGTAGGCGTCGGAGACCTGTAGGAGGGCTGCGGCGATGGCGCTGCCGAGTGAGCGTTCCTGGACGACGCGGAGTGCGGCGGCGTTGGCGGCGTCGCCTTTCCAGTGCTCGGCGAGGGCGTCTTGGTCGTGGAGCAGGCTCTTCATGCGGTCGTCGAGTGTGTCGTCGAGTGTGTCGAGTGCGTCGGCTGTGTGTCGGAGGGCGTCGGGGTTCCAGGATGTGACGGCGGAGACGCTGGGAGTCACCGGGGTTGGTCCATCGCGGTCAGCGCTGCGACGAAGTCGTCTTCGGCGATCTCGTAGTCGTCTGCTGCGCCATTCGAGATGTCGGTGACTTCGAGTAGGCGCTGGCGGATGTTGGCCAGTGCCTGCGCGGTAGCGAGGTGCCCGCGCGCACCCGTGTCGCTGAAACCTGTTCCGGGGAGTGCTGATTGCGAGTGCGCGTATGGAACGCCGATATCCCATTCCCCGATGGCGTCGGCTGCGCCACTGACAGATGCGGCGAACGCACGAAGCGCCTGCGGATCTACTTTCAACGTCACCACTGTCCCCCCGACAGATTCCCCCGATGTTTTCGGTCGTGAGGATAGCAGAGCGCGTGGAGGGGAGTTCAGGTCCGGGTCGCGGATAGCTGCAACAGCTTCGGCTAGATACAAGACTCCGTTCCCCGCGTTGGTTGTCAGAGTGTCTCATGATCATCCTGACAACCAACACTCGATGTCATCCCACTTCGGGAGCAGTGCGATTACCAGTGTCGAAACGGCGGTCAAGGCGATGAACGGAACGTGCTCGGCCACTTCGTCGAGCGGGATCAAGACTGCGTCCGCGTGTGTGGCCCAAGTATAGATCGTGACAGGTATAGATCATGACAGCGTCGGGCGAGGACGAAGCCGCATCCGAATGCCGAGCTCACCGCAAAACTGAACAGGCGGAGCCGCTGAGGCCAGGCGGCGATGGACGTGGGCTGGGAATGAACCGTTTTCCTGGCCCGGCATCTATCGGCCCGCTCGGGGAGGTATATCCACGACAAACCTCAACCCGTTGTGAATCGTGGATGCGTCGGAGGTGAGTGCTACATCGGGATCAGCGCGGGTGGTCACCGTCAATTGGGTGAGGTACCGGTCGTAGTCGGCGTCGACGACGAGAAATCGAGTGGTTGCGTCGAACCAGGCATCGCCGACGCGGTAGATTCCTCGCGTGAAAACCGATCTGTGGTAATGGAAGTCGTTGGTGTCGGAGTGAACTTCGGTCCACTCCGGAAGTGACCGGCATTCCGACGCGGCGGCATGGAGGAGTTCGTCGGTGGGGCGCCAACGTGAGAGACGGCCGTGGAGCAGTACCGCATTGGGTGTCCATTCGTCTTCTGTGTGTTCGGGTGCGACCAGGACCGCGTATGCATGGGGGAATACCTCGTTGGGCACATCGATCCACCCGTCCGGGCTCGGGATCGTTACATGTGGGTGCCCGGGTGCATCGGGTGGGCTGGGGATGAGTTCGACTTCGTGACTTTCGAGGTACGTGCGGAGGGCTTCCGGAGTCGGGTTCTGAGGGTTCACACCTTTGCCTTCCGGGTGTGTGCGGCGCGAAAACGTTCGCGTAGTGGAGGAGGCCTCAGCAGTTCGGTTGCGTTCGGCTCACTGATGAGGTTTCGATCGTCCGGGTTTTCGTGAAGACGTCTCAGTAGCGCGAGGAGGGTATTGGGTTCGGTCACGAGAGCGTGGGGCATGAGCGCGACCTTGTGCTCTCCGTCATGTGGTGTGCGCAGCGTCTTGCTGATGGGAGACGATGTGTGGATGTCGATGCCGGGGTGTTGAAACGAATCTATGGTTCGCCCGTCGACATGCGTAATATCCTGCCATTTCACGAAAACCGTGGACTTTTTGTTGGACAGCAGAATTCGTCGATGGGAATAACGTTCGACACCGCCGCTGTAAATGCTTACTGCGATGTCGACTCTTATCGAAGAAACGAACAATGCGAGTCCGACTGCAACAGCCGCGAGGGAGGCCAGGTATATCGCCCCCGTGCGAGAGTTGCGTCCATCGGGAAGTAGCGACTCGTCCATTCCTATGAACCAGCCGACAGACGCGGCGACACCGTAGGAGGCCGTGACAATGAGCAAGGCGATCAGGAAAGGAGCCAACATGCGGCTCGTCGGAATTGACAATCCATTGCCATGGGTGGGGTCTTGAACTGGGCGAATCCTGCCTGACAGTCCGACGTGCCGAAATCCTGCCTCGCGCAGCATCACAACGGTGAACATCGCCATCATCGATGCACCGCCTCCGTATCCGGTAGTGGCTAGAGGATCCCCACTCCGCCAGTTTTCTGCGGCGCTGGTGAAGCCAAGTACCATCAATGCGAACAGTCCCATCGACATCATCAGCAATGTCGGGCGGAACCGCTGTGCCCATTCCGGGCGACAATCCCCAGCGGAGGAGCCTTCGGGTTCAGGCGAGTTCGTGCCCCGGTTCAGTACAGGCATGGCTGCTCTCCTTGTGCAAATTGTGGTCGAGATGCGGTCAATAGCTCAATTCCAGTTCTTCTGAAGATATTTCGACGTGAACCATGTTGATATCCCGCCGACTGCCGCACCGACAACGATTCCCACTGCGGTCCCGGCACCCGGTGCAATGAGGGTGCCGAGTGCCGCGCCTGCCTTTGCTCCACCCATTGCTGTGACGAGTCCGACAGCGGATCCCGCGCCTTCCGTGACGGTTGCTTTGGTGGGGTCCATTCCGCCCGCGATGTCGTTGTTGATGGCGGGTATGGTTCCGAGGATGGCAGCGTACGGGCCGAGTCCTCTCGCGATACCCCGTGCTAGGTCGTCACCTGTCGATAGAGCTGCGCTTTTCAGGCCTTCTTTGGTTGCGTCGGTCATGAGTCCGATGGTCGAGGCCGCGGCCGTGGCAGACCAGTCCGGAACCCAGGAGAACGTGCCATCCTCGGATCGGACGACTGCGCCCGGTGTTGCTTCCTTGGCGGCGTCCTCCAACAGTGCGAGTGCGTTGTTGATGCGACCCGTTGCGTCGTCCGCAGCTGCGGCGGCCTGCTGGAGTGCGTCGATCAGCGCGACACTCAGTTCGGCGGCCTGGCGTTCGAGTTGGAGAGATGCGGTGTCGTAGGTTGCGCCTGGCGGGAGCAGTGCTCGGAGAAGTGAGAGTTGGCTTGTGGCGTCGACGATTCCGTTGTCGTGCACCGTGAACGATTGTTGTTCTGCGGCGTTCACCAGCGCGCGCACATGCATTCGGGCGCCTTCGGCGATTGGTGCGCTGATGCGGTAGGCGTCGGAGACCTGTAGGAGGGCTGCGGCGATGGCGCTGCCGAGTGAGCGTTCCTGGACGACGCGGAGTGCGGCGGCGTTGGCGGCGTCGCCTTTCCAGTGCTCGGCGAGGGCGTCTTGGTCGTGGAGCAGGCTCTTCATGCGGTCGTCGAGTGTGTCG